>NZ_JAYRPE010000004.1:0-131002 GCF_041911315.1 Xanthobacter sp.
AGATGGTGATGCCGGGCGACAACGTGTCGATGGACGTGCACCTGATCGTTCCGATCGCCATGGAGGAGAAGCTGCGCTTCGCCATCCGTGAAGGCGGCCGCACCGTCGGCGCCGGCGTCGTCGCTGCCATCATCGAGTGATAGCGCTTTCGGACCTTGCGTCCGCAGCGTGACGGAACAGGGCGGCGCCTTCGGGCGCCGCCTTTTTCTTTTGGCCCATCCCTAACCCCGCGCACCCCGCAGACACATGCTGTCTCCCACTGTCCCGGTGGCTTGCGCTCCCAGTTCGCGCCGGGCATCCTGCTTGGGCTCCCCTTTTGACGCGGCTTCACGCCGCGCGTCCGGGTGCATCCCCAAAATCGATAATGCAGAGGCAGGCGGCCATGGCACGCGGCTCTACACGCTTGATCGTGCTCACGGGTGGTCCGGGTTCGGGCAAGAGCACCCTGTTGGATGCTCTTGCGACCGCCGGGCACGCCATCGCGCCGGAGGCGGGCCGGGCTGTCATCCGCCAGCAGATGGCCATTGATGGCCCAGCCCTCCCGTGGCGGGACCGGGCGGCGTTCGCGGAGGCGATGCTCGCCTGGGACCTGCGATCCTACGAAGAGCAGGCAGGGCGGGTCGGCCCGGTCTTCTTAGATCGCGGCATTCCAGACGTGGCTGGATACCTTTCGCTATGTGGCCTGCCGATTCCCCAGCACATCAGCCGGGCTTGCGCGGTGTTCAGATACGATCCCCGCGTGTTCGTCGCCCCGCCATGGCGCGAGATCTACGCAAACGATGCCGAGCGCCGGCAGGATTGGGACGAAGCCGTGCGCACCCATGCGGTCATGGTCGACACCTATCGCGGCCTCGGCTACGAAACGGTGGAACTGCCACGGACCGACGTTATGGGACGAGCGGCCTTCGTCCTCCATCATCTCTAGCCGCCTTTGCGGTGGACAGGCCTGATCGCCCCCCGGTCCCCCTTTACAGCCGCGCGGCATCCCACTAAACACAGCCGGCCGATGCGCTGGGTCACTTCCCGGCGCGGCGGAGTCTACCCTCGAGGCAAGCTGATCGCTGAAAAGCTGATTCTGCCAGGCTTCGGGGCGCGGGCCTTAGGAGTGTAGCTCAACTGGTTAGAGCACCGGTCTCCAAAACCGGGGGTTGGGGGTTCGAGTCCCTCCACTCCTGCCATCTTCGGCCAGCCCGGAACTTGGGCAACCGCAGGACGGCAGGTCAGGCGAGACGACGACGCCGGAATGGCACGGCTTGAAGGCGCGTTTCGGACAGCCCATATGAGGGCACGATCCGGCCCCGCCGAAGGCAAGCCCGCAGCAGCGTCTCGCGAGAGCCGAAGCCGGCGGGAAGAAGATTTGAGCGGCATGTGCCGCATTCGCGTCATCGGAAGGTCCGGTGCGTGGCAACCGGCGGCGCGGGAACGGGCGGCAACAGGAACGGACGGCGAGACGCCATGGCGAAGAACGGCCCGATGGAGTTCTATCAGCAGGTCCGCGCGGAAACGGCCAAGGTCACCTGGCCCACCCGCCGCGAGACGCTGATCACCACCGCCATGGTGTTCGTGATGGTCTTCCTGGCGTCCATCTTCTTCCTCGTCTCCGACCAGATCATCCGGTTCGGCGTCTCCACGCTGCTGACCCTCGGGCACTGAGGCGGGAGGCCCACATGGCGAAGCGCTGGTACATCGTTCACGCATATTCCAACTTCGAGAAGAAGGTGGCCGACTCGATCCGCGAGCAGGCTGACCAGCGCGGCCTGACCGATCTGTTCGAGCAGATCCTCGTGCCCACCGAGAAGGTGGTCGAGGTGCGCCGTGGCCGGAAGGTGGACACCGAGCGCAAGTTTTTCCCCGGCTACGTGCTGGTGAAGATGGACCTCACCGACGAGGCCTTCCATCTCATCAAGAACACGCCGAAGGTCACTGGCTTCCTGGGCGCCGACAACAAGCCCATGCCGATCTCCGAATCGGAGGCCATGCGCATCCTGCAGCAGGTGCAGGAGGGCATCGAGCGTCCGAAGCCGTCGATCTCCTACGAGGTCGGCGAGACGGTGAAGGTGTCGGACGGCCCGTTCGCGTCCTTCAACGGCATCGTGGAAGAGGTCGACGACAGCCGCTCGCGCCTGAAGGTGGCGGTGTCCATCTTCGGCCGCGCGACGCCGGTGGAACTCGAATTCGGTCAGGTCGAGAAGGTCTGACCGGAGCGGGCCGTCGCCTCCTCGGGGGCAATGGTCCGAAGTCTGGCGCATTGCTTAAAGGGCAGTGTGCCGGCGTGGGAGGGGAGGGGGCGTCTCGCCAAGCGCCCTTTTGATCCGCACCACGCAATCCCGCCCGCCGCTCCCTCACCGGACGGCGGCGATTTTTGGGAGTTGTTGAAATGGCGAAGAAAATTACCGGTTACGTCAAGCTGCAGGTGCCTGCCGGCAGCGCCAATCCGGCCCCGCCGATTGGTCCCGCGCTCGGTCAGCGCGGCCTGAACATCATGGAATTCTGCAAGGCGTTCAACGCCCAGACCGCGCAGCTCGAAAAGGGCATGCCGATCCCGGTGGTGATCACGGCCTATCAGGACCGCTCCTTCACCTTCGAGCTGAAGACCCCCCCGGTCTCCTACTTCCTCAAGAAGGCCGCCGGCCTCGAGACGAAGAAGAAGCCCGGCTCGGGCTCGAAGACGCCCGGCAAGGGCACCTTCGTCGGCAAGGTCACGCGCGCCCAGCTCGCGGAGATCGCCGAGAAGAAGATGAAGGATCTGAACTGCGACACCGTTGAGGCCGCCGTCCAGATGATCGAAGGTTCGGCCCGTTCCATGGGCCTGCAGGTTCAGGGGTGAGCGCCATGGCGAAGGAAGGCAAGCGCATCCGCGCCATCAACGAGGGCATCGACCGTAACAAGCTGTACGGCCTCGACGACGCCCTCAAGCTCCTCAAGGAGCGCACCACCGCCAAGTTCGACGAGACCATCGAGGTCGCGCTGAACCTGGGCGTCGATCCCCGCCATGCCGACCAGATGGTTCGCGGCGTGTGCAACCTGCCGAACGGCTCCGGCCGTACCGTGCGCGTGGCGGTGTTCGCCCGTGGCGCCAAGGCCGACGAGGCCAAGGCGGCGGGCGCGGACATCGTGGGCGCCGAGGATCTCCTGGAGACCATCCAGGGCGGCACCATCGAGTTCGATCGCTGCATCGCGACCCCGGACCTGATGCCGCTCGTCGGCCGTCTCGGCAAGGTGCTTGGCCCGCGCGGCCTGATGCCGAACCCGAAGGTCGGCACCGTGACCATGGACGTGAAGGGCGCCGTCGCCGCCGCCAAGGGCGGCGCGGTGGAGTTCCGCGTCGAGAAGGCCGGCATCATCCACGGCGGCATCGGCAAGGCTTCCTTCCCGGCCGACAAGCTGGCCGAGAACATCCGCGCCTTCGTGGACGCGGTGGTGAAGGCCAAGCCGGCCGGCGCCAAGGGCACCTACCTGCAGCGCGTGGCGGTTTCCTCCACCATGGGCCCGGGCATCAAGGTGGAGCCCTCCACCGTGCTCACCGCCTGATCGGTCGAGATCAAGCTTCTGGAAAGGCCGGGCCGGTGGGTCCGGCCTTTTCGTTTGAATGTCACGTTTTGGCGAGGTCCGAGCGGCCCTTCCGCTGGCGCATGGCAGGCCGGCGGCTGCCGTATGCAAAAAGTGCGCAAGGACGATGATCGGGACGTGACAAGGCTGGCGCCAGCCTTTATATGGGCTGTTTCCGGGTGGCGTGCCGCCCGGATCAGGTATTGTGGCTTTCGCCCTTGACCGGGTGGAAGGGCTGGGAGGGTTCGCCCGCCCGGCCTTGTCGTCTGTCAGGCGTTCGGGTGGCTCCTTGGAGCCTTCGGGCGAACCAGCAGGCAAAGTCCTGTCCGAGACTGCCGGTGCCTCGATGGAGGCCTGATGGAGATGCGCCCCACAAGGGATGTTCGCTCAATCGGGCCGAGGATCAAGGCTTAATTCCCGACATCCGCCCTAACGGGCGGTTAATGGGGAGCCAGCATAGACGGGGAAGACCGGAATTTGCCCTCCGAACGGCCTGCGCCGGCGGAGATGAAGATCGGTTCGGAACCAGCGCCTTGCGCTTCGCGACACGGTTTTCCGTGCCCGGGCAATAGGGGACAGGGCATGTGAGCGTCGCGGATCGCGGCCTTCCATGTCGTCAGACAGGTTGGCCGCAGGACGCGGCAAGGCGCAACCGGCGGGACCGGATGCCTCCTTCGGGAGGTGGATGGTGCTGCCAAGGCTTAAAGAGAGCCAGACGTGGATCGAGCGGAAAAACAAGAGCTCGTCACGACGCTCACGGATGTGTTCAAGAGCACGTCCGTCGTCGTGGTCGCCCACTATTCCGGCCTCACCGTGGCCCAGATGTCGAAGCTCCGTCGACAGATGAAGGCCGAGGGTGCGACCGTGAAGGTGGCCAAGAACCGCCTCGCTAAAATCGCTCTGGAAGGCTCCGACGTCGCCCATGTGGCGTCCCTGCTGAAGGGACCCACCGTGATCGCCTATTCGGATGATCCGGTGGCGGCGCCGAAGGTTGCCGTCGAGTTCGCCAAGGCCAACGACAAGTTCGTTATCCTCGGCGGCGCGATGGGCAAGACGGCCCTTAACGTGGACGGTGTGAAGGCGCTTGCCACACTCCCGTCCCTGGACGAACTGCGTGCCAAGCTCGTCGGCCTCATTCAGGCCCCGGCGACCAAGATCGCGCAGCTCACCACGGCACCGGCGGCCAAGCTCGCCCGCGTGTTCGGGGCCTATGCCAAGCAGGACGAAGCAGCGTGAGGCCGCGGCCGCCATTGGCGGCCTGATCTCGCAATTCCAAAATCCGAACCTATCTTAAGGAATATCCCATGGCTGACCTGACCAAGCTCGTCGACGAGCTGTCCTCCCTCACCGTGCTCGAGGCCGCCGAGCTGGCGAAGCTCCTCGAGGAGAAGTGGGGCGTTTCCGCCGCCGCCGCCGTGGCCGTGGCCGCTGCCCCGGCCGGCGCTGCCGCCGCCGCGGTGGAAGAGCAGACCGAGTTCACCGTGATGCTTGCCGCCGCCGGCGACAAGAAGATCGAAGTCATCAAGGAAGTGCGCGCCATCACCGGCCTCGGCCTCAAGGAAGCCAAGGATCTGGTGGAAGGCGCTCCGAAGCCCGTCAAGGAAGGCGTGGCCAAGGACGAGGCCGAGAAGCTCAAGGCCCAGCTCGAGAAGGCTGGCGCCAAGGTCGAGCTCAAGTGAGCCTTTGACGTTTCGGGTCCCGGCCTCGTGCCGGGACCCGTTCCATAGCCGGCCGGAAGGCCGGACAGGGAGAGAGACGGTTCTCCCGGCAGCCGATCCGGACGAGGTTCGGGGGCTGCCGGGAGAGCCGTCATGGTGCTGAAAGGGGATGGCGTTTCGCCCCCAACCCTTGAAGGCACGATGGCTGACAGAGGTTCCGGTGCCGGCGCGGCGAGCCCGCCTCCTTCGGGAGGACAGGGGCCGGCCCGAGAGACCAGGACGGACGAGGATCGAGATGGCGCAAACGTTCACCGGTCGTAAGCGGATCCGCAAGTTCTTCGGCAAGATCAAGGAAGTGGCCGAGATGCCGAACCTCATCGAGGTTCAGAAGGCGTCTTACGACCAGTTCCTCCAGATCGAGGAGCCCAAGGGCGGACGCGACGACGACGGCCTGCAGGCGGTGTTCAAGTCGGTATTCCCCATCTCCGACTTCTCCGGCGCGGCCATGCTGGAGTTCGTGCGCTACGAGTTCGAGCCGCCGAAGTATGACGTGGACGAGTGCCGCCAGCGCGGCATGACGTTCGCTGCCCCGCTCAAGGTGACGCTCCGCCTCATCGTGTTCGATGTGGACCCGGACACCGGCGCCAAGTCCGTGAAGGACATCAAGGAGCAGGACGTCTACACCGGCGACATCCCGCTGATGACGATGAACGGCACGTTCATCGTCAACGGGACCGAGCGCGTCATCGTCTCCCAGATGCACCGTTCGCCGGGCGTCTTCTTCGACCATGACAAGGGCAAGACCCACTCCTCGGGCAAGCTCCTGTTCGCGGCGCGCATCATTCCCTATCGCGGGTCCTGGCTCGACATCGAGTTCGACGCCAAGGACATCGTCTATGCGCGCATCGACCGTCGCCGCAAGATTCCGGTGACGAGCCTGCTGTACGCGCTGGGCCTCGACAACGAGGAAATCCTCTCGACCTTCTACGAGAAGGTGCCCTACGAGCGCGCGAAGGGCGGCTGGCGCATGCCGTTCGATCCCAAGCGGATGAAGGGCTACAAGGCCGTCGCCGACCTGATCGACGCCGACACCGGCGAGGTCGTGCTCGAGGCCGGCAAGAAGCTGACCGTCCGCGCCGCCCGCCAGCTCGCCGAGAAGGGTCTCAAGGCCCTGCGCATCTCCGACGAGGAGATGGTCGGCCAGTACATCGCCGAGGACCTCGTGGACCTCGCGTCCGGCGAGATCCACGCCGAGGCCGGTGACGAGATCACCGAGAAGACGCTGAAGCTGCTCGAGGAAGCCGGCTACAACGAGATTCCGATCCTCGACATCGACCACGTCAACACCGGCGCCTACATCCGCAACACGCTGGCGGCTGATAAGAACGTGACCCGCGAGGACGCGCTCTTCGACATCTACCGCGTGATGCGCCCGGGCGAGCCGCCGACGCTCGATTCGGCGCAGGCCATGTTCCACTCGCTGTTCTTCGATCCCGAGCGCTACGACCTCTCCGCGGTCGGCCGCGTGAAGATGAACATGCGCCTCGATCTCGACTGCCCCGACACCGTGCGGGTGCTGCGCCGCGACGACATCCTCTCCGTCATCAAGACGCTGGTGGAGCTGCGCGACGGCAAGGGTGAGATCGACGACATCGACCACCTGGGCAACCGCCGTGTCCGCTCGGTCGGCGAGCTCATGGAGAACCAGTACCGCGTCGGCCTGCTGCGCATGGAGCGCGCCATCAAGGAGCGCATGTCGTCCGTCGACATCGACACCGTGATGCCGCAGGACCTCATCAACGCCAAGCCGGTGGCGGCCGCGGTGCGCGAGTTCTTCGGCTCCTCGCAGCTGTCGCAGTTTATGGACCAGACCAACCCGCTCTCCGAGATCACGCACAAGCGGCGTCTCTCGGCCCTCGGCCCGGGCGGTCTGACCCGCGAGCGCGCCGGCTTCGAGGTGCGCGACGTGCACCCGACGCACTACGGCCGCATCTGCCCGATTGAGACGCCGGAAGGCCCGAACATCGGCCTCATCAACTCGCTGGCGACCTTCGCCCGCGTGAACAAGTACGGCTTCATCGAGGCGCCCTACCGCCGCGTGGTGGAATCGAAGGTCACCGACGAGGTGGTCTATCTCTCCGCCATGGAGGAGGGGAAGTACTACGTCGCGCAGGCCAACATCCCGCTCGACAAGGACGGCCGCTTCGAGGAAGACCTCATCGTCTGCCGCCATGCGGGCGACGTGCTGCTCGTGAGCCCCGACCGCGTGGACTTCATGGACGTGTCGCCGAAGCAGCTCGTTTCGGTGGCCGCGGCGCTCATCCCGTTCCTTGAGAACGACGACGCCAACCGCGCGCTCATGGGCTCCAACATGCAGCGCCAGGCGGTTCCGCTGGTGCGCTCGCAGGCGCCGCTGGTCGGCACCGGCATGGAGGCCGTGGTTGCGCGTGACTCCGGCGCCGCCATTGCCGCCCGCCGCACCGGCGTGATCGATCAGGTGGACGCCACCCGTATCGTCATCCGGGCCACGGAAGAGGCCGACCCCTCCAAGTCGGGCGTCGACATCTACCGGCTGATGAAGTTCCAGCGTTCCAACCAGTCCACCTGCATCAACCAGCGTCCGCTGGTCCGCGTGGGCGATCAGGTGCGCAAGGGCGACATCATCGCCGATGGCCCGTCCACGGAGCTGGGCGAGCTCGCGCTCGGCCGCAACGTGCTCGTCGCCTTCATGCCGTGGAACGGCTACAACTTCGAGGACTCGATCCTCCTCTCGGAGAACATCGTCAAGGAAGACGTGTTCACCTCGATCCACATCGAGGAATTCGAGTGCATGGCCCGCGACACCAAGCTCGGGCCTGAGGAAATCACCCGCGACATTCCCAACGTCTCGGAAGAGGCGCTGAAGAATCTCGACGAGGCCGGCATCGTCTATATCGGTGCCGAAGTCCGCGCGGGCGACATCCTCGTCGGCAAGATCACGCCGAAGGGCGAAAGCCCGATGACGCCGGAGGAGAAGCTCCTCCGCGCTATCTTCGGCGAGAAGGCCGCCGACGTGCGCGACACCTCGCTGCGCCTGCCGCCCGGCACCACGGGCACCATCGTCGAGGTGCGCGTGTTCAACCGCCACGGCGTCGACAAGGACGAGCGCGCGCTGGCCATCGAGCGCGAGGAGATCGAGCGTCTCGCCAAGGACCGTGACGACGAGCAGGCGATCCTCGATCGCAACGTCTACGGCCGTCTGACCGAGATCCTGGACGGCAAGGTCGCCATCGCGGGGCCGAAGGGCTTCAAGAAGGAGACCGCCGTCACCCGCGAGACCCTCGGCGAGTATCCCCGCTCGCAGTGGTGGCTGTTCGCCGTCGCCGACGACGCCATCATGGCCGAGCTGGAGGCAATCCGCGCCCAGTACGACGACTCGAAGAAGCGGCTCGAGCAGCGCTTCCTCGACAAGGTCGAGAAGCTGCAGCGCGGCGACGAGCTGCCCCCCGGCGTGATGAAGATGGTCAAGGTCTTCGTCGCGGTGAAGCGCAAGATCCAGCCCGGCGACAAGATGGCCGGCCGCCACGGCAACAAGGGCGTGGTCTCGCGCATCGTGCCCGTGGAGGACATGCCGTTCCTCGAGGACGGCACCAACGTCGACATCGTGCTGAACCCGCTGGGCGTGCCTTCGCGCATGAACGTCGGGCAGATCCTCGAGACGCATCTCGGCTGGGCCTGCGCTGGCCTCGGCCGGCAGGTGGCCGCCGCGGCGGAAGCCTATTACGCCAAGCAGGACCTGAAGCCCCTGCGTGACCGGCTCGAGATCATCTACGGCAAGGAAGAGATCGAGCAGATCAAGGACAGCGAGCTGCCCGAGCTTGGCGAGAACCTGCGCAAGGGCGTGCCGATGGCCACCCCGGTCTTTGACGGCGCCCACGAGGCGGACATCGAGCAGGAGCTGGAGCGGGCGGGTCTCGACCGTTCGGGCCAGTCCACGCTGTTCGACGGGCGCACCGGCGAGCCGTTCGATCGTAAGGTGACGGTCGGCTACATCTACATGCTGAAGCTGCATCACCTGGTCGACGACAAGATCCACGCCCGGTCGATCGGTCCCTACTCGCTCGTCACCCAGCAGCCGCTGGGCGGCAAGGCGCAGTTCGGCGGCCAGCGCTTCGGCGAAATGGAGGTGTGGGCGCTTGAAGCCTACGGCGCCGCCTACACGCTGCAGGAGATGCTCACCGTGAAGTCGGACGACGTGGCCGGCCGCACCAAGGTCTACGAGGCCATCGTGCGCGGCGAGGACACGTTCGAGAGCGGCATTCCCGAGAGCTTCAACGTGCTCGTGAAGGAAATGCGCTCGCTCGGCCTCAACGTCGATCTCGAGAACACCTGACGGGCGTCTGAGCCCGTCACCCCGCGCAAAGCGGATTGCCCGACCGGCGCTTCTGCCGGCCGGGCCTCAAGTTAAAGGCCCACTTCGTTTGGGAGCCAGCTCATGAATCAGGAAATCCTGAACGTCTTCAATCCGACCGTTCCGGCCCCGAGCTTCAATCAGATCCGCATCTCGATCGCGAGCCCGGAGAAGATCAAGTCTTGGTCCTACGGCGAGATCAAGAAGCCGGAAACCATCAATTATCGCACGTTCAAGCCCGAGCGTGACGGCCTGTTCTGCGCGCGCATCTTCGGTCCGATCAAGGACTACGAGTGCTTGTGCGGCAAGTACAAGCGGATGAAGTACAAGGGCATCATCTGCGAGAAGTGCGGCGTCGAGGTCACCCTGTCGCGCGTGCGGCGCGAGCGCATGGGCCACATCGAGCTCGCCGCGCCGGTGGCGCACATCTGGTTCCTGAAGTCGCTACCGAGCCGCATCGGCCTGCTGCTCGACATGACGCTGAAGGACCTCGAGCGCATCCTGTATTTCGAGTATTTCGTCGTCATCGAGCCGGGCATTACCAAGCTCAAGTACCGTCAGCTCCTCTCCGAGGACGACTACCTGCGCGCCCAGGACGAGTTCGGCGATTCGAGCTTCACCGCCATGATCGGCGCCGAGGCGATCCGTGAGCTGCTGCGCTCCATGGACCTCGAGAAGATCGCCGCGGACCTGCGCCAGGAGATCGCCGAGGCGACCACCGAGCTGAAGCCCAAGAAGCTCGCCAAGCGCCTGAAGATCGTCGAGGCCTTCCAGCTCTCCGGCAACAAGCCGGAGTGGATGATCCTCACCCACGTGCCGGTGATCCCGCCGGACCTGCGCCCGCTCGTCCCTCTGGACGGCGGCCGGTTCGCGACCTCCGACCTGAACGACCTGTACCGCCGCGTCATCAACCGCAACAACCGCCTGAAGCGGCTGATCGAGCTGCGCGCGCCGGACATCATCATCCGCAACGAGAAGCGCATGCTTCAGGAGGCGGTTGACGCGCTGTTCGACAACGGCCGCCGCGGCCGCGTCATCACCGGCGCCAACAAGCGTCCGCTGAAGTCGCTCGCTGACATGCTGAAGGGCAAGCAGGGCCGGTTCCGCCAGAACCTGCTCGGCAAGCGCGTGGACTATTCCGGCCGCTCGGTCATCGTGGTGGGTCCGGAGCTGAAACTGCACCAGTGCGGCCTGCCGAAGAAGATGGCGCTGGAGCTGTTCAAGCCCTTCATCTATTCGCGCCTCGACGCGAAGGGCCATTCGGCGACCGTCAAGCAGGCGAAGAAGCTGGTGGAGAAGGAGCGTCCCGAGGTTTGGGACATCCTCGACGAGGTGATCCGCGAGCACCCGGTGATGCTGAACCGCGCGCCGACGCTCCACCGCCTCGGCATCCAGGCGTTCGAGCCGGTGCTCATCGAGGGCAAGGCCATCCAGCTGCACCCGCTCGTCTGCTCGGCGTTCAACGCCGACTTCGACGGCGACCAGATGGCCGTGCACGTCCCGCTCTCGCTGGAAGCCCAGCTGGAAGCGCGCGTGCTGATGATGTCCACCAACAACATCCTGCACCCGGCGAACGGCCAGCCCATCATCGTGCCGTCGCAGGACATCGTTCTGGGCCTCTACTACCTCTCCATCATGAAGGAGAAGGAGCCCGGCGAGGGCATGATGTTCGCCAACATGGCGGAGATCGACCACGCCCTGAACGCCAAGGCGATCACCCTCGCCACCAAGATCAAGGGCCGCTACATCGGCATCGGCCCGGACGGCAAGCAGTATTCCAAGATCTATGAGACCACCCCCGGCCGCATGAAGATCGGCGAGCTGCTGCCGAAGGACCCGAAGCTCTCCTACGACGTCGTCAACAAGCTGATGACGAAGAAGGAAATCTCCAACATGATCGATGCCGTGTACCGGCACTGCGGTCAGAAGGAGAGCGTGATCTTCTGCGACCGCATCATGGCGCTCGGCTTCTACAACGCGTTCCGCGCCGGCATCTCGTTCGGCAAGGACGACATGGTGGTGCCGAAGAAGAAGTGGGAGCTGGTCGAGGAGACCCGCGCCCTCACCAAGGAATACGAGCAGCAGTACAACGACGGCCTGATCACCCAGGGCGAGAAGTACAACAAGGTCGTTGACGCCTGGGGCAAGTGCTCCGATCGCGTCGCCGAGGAGATGATGAAGGAAATCTCTTCGGTCAAGAAGGACCCGAAGACCGGCCGCGAGAAGCAGATCAACTCGATCTACATGATGAGCCACTCCGGAGCGCGTGGGTCGCCCGCTCAGATGAAGCAGCTTGCCGGCATGCGTGGCCTCATGGCCAAGCCGTCGGGCGAGATCATCGAGAGCCCGATCATCTCGAACTTCAAGGAAGGCCTGACCGTGATGGAGTACTTCAACTCCACCCACGGCGCGCGTAAGGGCCTTGCCGACACCGCTCTGAAGACGGCGAACTCGGGCTACCTCACCCGTCGTCTCGTCGACGTGGCGCAGGATTCCATCATCACCGAGCGCGATTGCGGCTCGGAGAAGGGAATCCACATGCGCGCCATCATCGACGCGGGCCAGATCGTGGCCTCGCTCGCCTCGCGCGTCCTCGGCCGCACCGCGGCGGAAGACATCGTGGAGCCGGCGACCGGCGACGTCATCGTGCCCAAGGGCCAGATGATCGAGGAGCCGCACGTCGAGCGGATCAACAAGTCGGGCATCCAGGAAATCAAGATCCGGTCGGTGCTGACCTGCGAGACCCGCAACGGCGTGTGCGGCACCTGCTACGGGCGCGACCTCGCCCGCGGCACGCCCGTCAACATGGGTGAAGCGGTGGGCGTCATCGCCGCCCAGTCCATCGGCGAGCCGGGCACCCAGCTCACCATGCGCACCTTCCACATCGGCGGCGCGGCGACCCTCGCCGACTCGTCCTTCGTGGAAAGCAACTTCGAGGGCACCGTCCGCATCCGCAATCGCAACGTGGCGCGGAATTCGGATGGCGACCTGGTGGTGATGGCCCGCAACCTGGCGGTGGTCATCGTCGACCATGACGGCACCGAGCGCGCGGTCAACCGCGTGCAGTACGGCGCCCGCCTCAAGGTGGACGAGGGCGACACCATCAAGCGCGGCCAGCGCATTGCCGAGTGGGATCCCTACACCCGCCCCATCCTCTCCGAGGTGGACGGCACGGTGGCCTTCGAGGACCTGATGGAAGGCTCCTCGATGAACGAGCAGGTCGACGAGTCGACCGGCATCGCCAAGCGCGTGGTGACGGATTCGCGGTCCGGCCGTGGACCGGAGCTGCGCCCCGCCATCCTGATCAAGGGCAAGGACGGCAAGATCATCAAGCTGCCGCGCGGCGGCGACGCCCGCTACGCGCTGCCGGTGGAGGCCATCATCTCGGTGGACCCCAACCAGACCCTCAAGGCCGGCGACGCGGTGGCCCGCGTGCCCATGGAAAGCGCCAAGACGCGCGACATCACGGGCGGTCTGCCGCGCGTGGCGGAGCTGTTCGAGGCGCGTCGTCCGAAGGACGCGGCCATCATCGCGGAGATCTCGGGCTCCATCCGGTTCGGCCGTGACTACAAGAACAAGCGCCGGCTCTCCATCGAGCCGACCGACGGCGGGGATCCGGTCGAGTACCTGATCCCGAAGGGCAAGCACATCCATCTCCAGGACGGCGACGTGGTGGAGAAGGGCGACTTCATCGTCGACGGCAACCCGGCGCCGCACGACATCCTAGCGATCAAGGGCGTGGAAGAGCTTGCGGCCTTCCTCGTGAACGAGATCCAGGAGGTCTACCGGCTCCAGGGCGTGCACATCAACGACAAGCACATCGAGGTGATTGTCCGGAACATGCTCCAGAAGGTGGAGATCGACGACTCGGGCGAGACCGACTTCCTCGACAACGAGCAGGTCGACCGGCTCGAGTTCCTCGAGGCGAACGAGAAGGCCGCCGAGGAGGGCAAGAAGCCCGCCACCGGCCATCCCGTGCTCCTGGGCATCACCAAGGCGTCGTTGCAGACGCGCTCCTTCTTCTCGGCGGCCTCCTTCCAGGAGACCACCCGCGTCCTCACGGAAGCGGCGGTCAACGGAAAGATAGACCCGCTGGAAGGCCTCAAGGAGAACGTCATCGTCGGCCGCCTGATCCCGGCCGGCACGGGCGCCCAGATGTCTCGCCTGCGCACCATCGCGACCAACCGCGACGACCTCATCGTCGCGACCCGCGACGAGCAGGGCGAAGGCCAGTCCCTCGTGGAAGGCCCCGCCGACGCGGCGGAGTGATCCCGGGCCGCGCGCCCGCACCCATTGGAAAGGCCGCCCCTCGGGGCGGCCTTTTCGTTTGCCGGGTTCCGCCGGCTGAAGCGGAGCAGATCGGGCCGATCTCCGGCATTGCTCCGACAATGGTACCGAGCTGACACTGCCCGCGAAGTTCTGGGGCAATCGGGGCGCGGATCATGGTCAAGCTGAAGCGTAACCTCGGGCCGGTCGAGGCAGTGGGGCTTTCGGTCTCGGTCATGGCGCCGACCATGTCCATGGCGCTCAACGTGACGCTGGCGGTGGGCGCCGCCGGGATCGCCGCGCCCCTGGGGTTCGCCGTGGGTACCCTGCTGGTGGCCATCGTCGGCTTCTCCTTCGTCTTCTTCGCCCGGAAGACGACGCGCGCCGGCTCGGCTTATTCCTATATCGGCCAGACCTTCGGCCCGCGCGCCGGCTTCATCGCCGGCTGGTGCATGCTGCTGCTCTACATCGCCGGCGGATCGGGCAGCGCGGCGCTGGTGGGCGACTTCCTGCGCGCCGCCTTTGCCGACCACGGAATCCATATCGGGGGCTGGTGGCTGGTGCTGGGGGTGCTGGCGCTCATCATCGGCACGCTCTTCGCCTACCGCGACATGGCGGTCGCCGCTCGGCTCATGCTGCTGCTGGAACTCGGCTCCATCTGCGTCATCGTCTATCTCGGCGTGAAGATCCTCACCGCCGTCAGCGCCAGTAGCGGCCTCACGGCCGCGCCGTTCCGGCCGGACCCGGCCATGGGCTGGTGGGGGGTGGGCTATGCCGTGGTGTTCGCCGTGCTCTCCTTCGCCGGCTTCGAGGCGGCGGCGACGCTGGCCGAGGAGACGGGCCAGCCCGGCCGCGCCATTCCCGTCGCGCTGCTCGGCTCGGTGGTGCTCGCCGGCCTGTTCTTCGTCTTCGCCTCCTACATCCAGGTTGTCGGGTTCGGGGTCGACAACATGAAGGCGCTCGCCGCCGACGATGCTCCGCTGAACACGCTGGCGCTGAAATACGGCACCGTGCGCATGGCCACCGCGCTGGATATCGCCGCCGCGGTGTCCGCGATCTCCGCCGTGCTCGGCACGCTCTCCGCCGCCGGGCGCATGCTGTTCGTGCTCGGCCGCGCCGGCCTGTCGGAGGCGGCGGCGCGGGTGCATCCGGTCCACGGCACGCCGTCGGTGTCCGTGCTGGTGGTGGGGCTGCTGATGCTCGCCGGCCTCCTCGCCTGGGCGCCCTTCATTGGGCCGGCGGACTATTACGACAATGTGGGCACCATCGGTGTGCTGGCGCTGATCGTAGCCTATCTCGGCGTCACGCTGGCCGCTGTCACCCATGCGGTGAAGGCGAAGAGCCTGGTGTGGCTGGCGCTGGGTTTGCTCGGAACGCTGGCGATGCTCTGGCCGCTCTACAATTCGATCTATCCCGTGCCGGCCTTCCCCGGGAACCTCTGGCCCTATTTGGTCGGCGCCTGGATCGCGCTCGGCGCCGCGCTGGCGACGCTGCGCCCCGGTGTCCGGGACGCCGAGCCTTAAGGTCCCCCGATCTGGCTTCAGTCCTGCATGGCCGCCCTTGGGATGTGCAAACGGCGGCGCCTTTCCGACAGGAACGGGCGGCGGATGCGTGTCCCGGGATCGGCTCGTGTCAGACACATGCGCGAGCAGGCACAGGGCGCGTCGCATGACCGACACAGGTTTCTCCGGGGCGGAGCAATGGGTCGTCTGGAACGGCTCGCTGGGCGTGCTCGACATGGTCAGCATCGGCCGTGTCGAGGACGACGCGGGCGGACGGCAGGCGTGGCTTGATGCGCCCTACGGTATCGTCGGCCCGTTCAGCCTGGACGAACTGGAGCAGACGGGCCGCATCGCCTTCGGCGCCTGCTTCGTCATGTCCCGCCGCCGCTGGCAGGAGGATCAGGTGGAGCTGCGCGTGGCGGCGCAGAAGGCGCGCCGCGCGCTCATGGCCATGTTCGACGGGGAAGACGACAGCCCCCACCGCGAAGCCCTCGGCCTGCCCCCCGACGGCCGGCTGGATGCCGCCGAGATCAACGCCGCCTTCCGCCGCCGCGCCAAGACCGCCCATCCCGATGCCGGCGGCAGCGATGCCGATTACCGTCGCATCGCCGAGGCCCGCGACGCCCTGCTGGAGATGCTGGCGGATGCGTGAGGGGCAGCCATGATGGCCAAGGCTGGCGCCATCGCCTATGGTGCGGCCCCGTTTCCAGCCTGATCGTGTCTCAGTGACCTTCGCCGCCATTCTGCAAGAAACCCTCGATTTGACCGAGGAGGTCGACGCCGTCGCGCGTCCGGCCGATGCCGTCGTCTCCGACTTCTTCCGCGCCCGGCGCGACATCCCGACGGCGCATCGCGGCCAGATTTCCGTGCTGCTCTATGCCCTGCTGCGCCACCACGCCCGGCTCGGCTGGTGGCTGAAGCGGCACGGCCGCCCGGATACGCCCCGCAACCGGCTGCTGGCCTGGCTGATGCTCGGCGGCGGTAAGACGCGGGATCAGGTGCAGGCCCTGTTCTCCGGCGCCAAGTTCGCCCCGGCGCCCCTCACCGATCAGGAGCGGGCGCTGCTCATCAAGCTGCAGGGCGCGCGCGTCGATCATCCCACCATGCCGGACGATGTACGCTACGAATGCCCCGACTGGGCGGCGGACGGGCTGCACCGCCGGTTCGGCGATGCCTTCGCGTCCGAAATGGCGGCCATGCTCACACCGGCCCCGCTCGACCTGCGCGTCAATCCCATCAAGGCCGACCGCGCGGAGATGCTGTCAGCCCTGCGCGCCCTTGGCCTGCCGGCCGAGCTTTCGCCCTTGTCTCCCTATGGCATCCGCGTCAGCGAGCGCCCGGCGCTCAACCGCCTGCCCATGCTGAAGACGGGCGAGGTGGAGATCCAGGACGAGGGCTCCCAGATGGTTGCCGTCGTGGTGGATGCCAAGCCCGGCGACCGGGTGGTGGATTTCTGCGCTGGCGCCGGCGGCAAGACGCTGGCCATTGCCGCGCAGATGAAGAACAAGGGCCACGTCATCGCCTGCGACGTGCTGGACGGCCGCCTGAAGCGCGCCGCCGAGCGGTTCCGCCGGGCCGGCCTGCACAATATCGAGACGCGACCGCTGGCCAGCGAGACAGACCGCTGGGTGAAGCGCCACAAGGGCGGCTTCGACCGGGTGCTGGTGGATGCGCCCTGCAGCGGCACCGGCACCTGGCGGCGCAATCCCGATGCCCGCTGGCGCGTGCTGGGGCCGGGGCTTGAGGCGCTGCTGCCGCTTCAGGCCCGCATCCTCGCCAGCGCGGCGCGGCTGGTGAAGCCGGGCGGGCGGCTGGTCTATGCCACCTGCTCGCTGCTGGCCGAGGAGAACGAAGATCAGGTGGCCGCCTTCCTCGCGGCGCACCCGGCGTTCCACGTCGTTCCCTTGAGCGAGGTGGCGCCTGGGATCACCGGCTCGGCGCATCCCGACTATCTGGCGCTGACCGCCGCGCGCCACGACACGGACGGCTTCTTCGCCGCCGTGCTTCAGCGCGAGGCGGCTGCGACCGAGACGGACGCAGCCCCCGAGTAGGTCGCCTCACGTCTTGCGCAGCGGCACGCCCTTGGTGGTGAAGCGCTGCGCCCCGGCGGGAGCCGGGCGCACGGGGCGGCGCGTGCCGGCGGCCTTGCCGGTGCCCGGCGGCTGGTGCGCCGGCACGAGCTGGTCCGGTCGCGGGCCGATGAGATCGGCGCGGCCCATGGCTTTCAGCGCCTCGCGCAGCAGCGGCCAGTTGTCCGGATCGTGGTAGCGCAGGAAGGCCTTGTGCAGCCGGCGCTGGCGCAGCCCTGTGACGGCCGTCACCCGCTCGCTGCCGCCGCGCCGTACGGCGCGCAGCGGGTTGACGCCGGTGTGGTACATGGCGGTGGCGGTGGCCATGGGGGAGGGCAGGAAGGTCTGCACCTGATCGGCGCGATAGCGGTTCTTCTTGAGCCAGAGCGCGAGGTTCATCATGTCCTCGTCGGTCGTGCCCGGATGCGCGGCGATGAAATAGGGGATCAGGTAGTATTTCTTTCCTGCCCGCTTCACCGCGGCGTCGAACATCTCCTTGAAGCGGTCATAGGTGCCGATGCCCGGCTTCATCATCTTGTCGAGCGGGCCGCGCTCGGTGTGCTCCGGGGCGATCTTCAGGTAGCCGCCGACATGGTGGGTGACCAGCTCCTGGATATATTCGGGGCTCTTCACGGCAAGGTCGTAGCGCACGCCGGAGGCGACCATCACCTTCTTCACCCCCTCCACCTCGCGCACCTTGCGATAGAGGCGGATGAGGTCGTCGTGGGAGGTGTTGAGGTTGGGGCAGATGTCCGGGAAGACGCAGGAGGGGCGCCGGCAGGCCGCCTCGATCTTCGGGTCCTTGCAGGCCATCCGGTACATGTTGGCGGTGGGGCCGCCGATGTCGGAGATGACGCCGGTGAAGCCCGGCGTCTTGTCGCGGATCAGCTCGATTTCGCGCAGGATCGAGCCTTCCGAGCGGTTCTGGATGATGCGCCCCTCATGCTCGGTGATGGAGCAGAAGGTGCAGCCGCCGAAGCAGCCCCGCATGATCGTCACCGAGAAGCGGATCATGTCCCAGGCCGGGATCTTCGCTTCGCCATAGGAGGGATGCGGCGCGCGGGCGTAGGGCAGATCGTAGACCGCGTCCATCTCCTCGGTCGTGAGGGGAATGGGCGGCGGGTTCAGCCACAGATCGCGGTCGCCGTGGCGCTGCACCAGCGGGCGGGCGTTGCCGGGGTTGCTTTCCCGGTGCAGCACGCGGGAGGCGCGGGCATAGGCCTCCTTGTCCTGTTCCACCTGCTCGCAGGACGGCAGGCGGATGACCACGTCGCCGGGGCGGCGGGCGGCGCCTTCGTCCGAGGCGTCGAGATCGTCGGCGTGAAGTTCGGTGTAGTGCTCGGGCACCTTGCGGAACAAGGCGACGCCGCGCACGTCGTCGATGTCGCGCGGCGCCTCGCCGGCGGCGATGCGGTTCGCCACCTCCACCACGGCGCGCTCGGCGTTGCCGTAGAGGAGGAGGTCCGCCTTGGCGTCGGCCAGGATGGAGCGGCGCACCTTGTCGGACCAGTAGTCAAAATGGGCGATCCGGCGCAGCGAAGCCTCGATGCCGCCGAGAATGATCGGCACGTCCTTGTACGCCTCGCGGCAGCGCTGCGTGTAGACGATGGTGGAGCGGTCCGGCCGCCGGCCGCCGGCACCGTCGGGCGTGTAGGCATCGTCATGCCGCAGCCTTCGGTCCGCCGTGTAGCGGTTGACCATGGAATCCATGTTGCCGCCGGTGACGCCGAAGAACAGGCGCGGCTTGCCCAGCGCCTTGAACGGCTCCGCCGACTGCCAGTCCGGCTGGGAGATGATGCCGACGCGAAAGCCCTGCGCCTCCAGGAGCCGGCCGATGATGGCCATGCCGAAGCTCGGGTGGTCCACATAGGCATCGCCCGTGACCAGAACGACGTCGCACTGATCCCATCCGAGCGCCGCCATCTCGGCGCGGCTCATGGGCAGGAAGGGGGCCGGCCGGCTGGCCGGGGCGGGCCAGGGCAGGAAAGGCAAAGGCGTCGTGGGGCAGACCTGTGTGTCCATGGGTGACGAATAGGGATCAAAGGCCGCAAATTCAACCGATCCGGTGCCCATACGGGAACACATCTCCTCGTGCAGCCGGTTCTCGTGCAAAGCCAGCTTGCGGACACGAAAGATGCGCGGGCCGGCGGAGCGGGCTAGGTTGGCGCCAGATTTTCACAGCCCAGAAGTGTCTGCCTTGAAGAAGATCGGCTTTCTCTCGTTCGGCCACTGGACGCCCTCGTCCCAGTCGCAGACCCGCTCGGCGGCGGATGCGCTGCTGCAATCCATCGACCTTGCCGTGGCGGCGGAGGAGCTGGGCGCGGATGGCGCCTATTTCCGCGTCCACCACTTTGCCCGCCAGCTTGCGTCTCCGTTCTCGCTTCTGGCGGCCGTTGGCGCACGCACCAAGCGCATCGAGATCGGCACCGCCGTCATCGACATGCGCTACGAGAACCCGCTCTATATGGCGGAGGATGCCGGCGCGGCCGATCTCATTGCCGGCGGACGGCTTCAGCTTGGCATCAGCCGGGGATCACCGGAGCAGGTGATCGATGGCTGGCGCTATTTCGGCTACGGCCCGCCGGAAGGCCAGACCGCCGCCGACATGGCCCGCCGTCACGCCGAGGTGTTCCTGGAGGTGCTGAAGGGCGAGGGCTTCGCCCAGCCCAATCCCCGGCCCATGTTCCCCAACCCGCCCGGCATGCTGCGGCTGGAGCCGCACTCCGAGGGCCTGCGCGAGCGCATCTGGTGGGGCGCCAGCTCCAACGCCACCGCCGTGTGGGCGGCCAAGCTCGGGCTGAATCTCCAAAGCTCCACCCTGAAGGATGACGAGACGGGCGAGCCCTTCCATGTGCAGCAGGCCGCGCAGATCCGCGCCTATCGCGCCGCCTGGGCCGAGGCCGGCCACACCCGGACGCCCCGCGTCTCCGTGAGCCGCTCCATCTTCGCCCTCGTGGACGACCGCGACTGCGCCTATTTCGGTGGGGGCGGCAAGGAGGAGGATTCCATCGGCTTCATCGATGAGAAGACCCGCGCCATCTTCGGCCGCAGCTACGCCGCCGAGCCGGACGCGCTCATCAAGCAGCTCGCCGAGGACGAAGCCATCGCCGAGGCGGACACGCTGCTCCTCACCGTGCCGAACCAGCTGGGCGTCGACTACAACGCCCACGTCATCGAGGCCATCCTGACCCACGTCGCGCCGGCCATGGGCTGGCGCTGAGAGCAAGAGGGGCGCTGCCTCCGGGGAGCGCCCCCGAAGCTCCCCGCCGGATGCGCTGAAGAGGCCTTCCGCGGCGGGGACGACAAACCGGATGGCGGAATACCCATATAATTTGCATTGCAATGCAAATTATATTCTGCTTTTCATGCCCCCATGACGCTCGATCCCGCCTCTCCCCGCGCCCGCTTCGGCGTGCGCTTCGCGCTGCTTGCCCGTCGCTGGCGGCGGGCGCTGGACGCCCGTCTCGCCGAGGCGGGACTGTCGGACGCCACATGGGTGCCGCTGGTCCATCTTCAGGAGTCCGGAGGCGGCATCACCCAGAAGGAACTCGCCGCGCTGGTGGGCATCGACGGGTCGAGCCTCGTGCGCCTGCTCGACATCCTGAGCCGGCAGGGGCTCGTGGAACGGCGGGTTGACGCCTCCGATGGACGCGCCCGGCTGGTCCACCTCACCGAAGCGGGCAGGGCGCGGGTCGCCGAGATCCGGCGCGAGCTGTCCAAGGGGGAGGCGGAGATGCTGGCGGACCTTTCGGACGCCGATGTCGCGACCATGCTCGCGCATTTCGAGCGGATCGAGCAGCGGTTGCAAAACCTTCAGGTCCCGCGCCGGGAAAAGACCGCCCCATGAGCCTGTCCGAACCGCCGCACGCGGCATCTGCCGATTCAGCTACCCTCGCGACCCGTCGCCTCGACGCCGCGCGCCATCTGCTCAAGCCGCACCAGATCCGCGAGAGCTGGGCCCTCGCAGCCCAGCCGTGGCAGCGCAACGCCGTGCTGGCCGGCCTGCAGGCGTCTCTCGCGGCGGCGATCGCACTGCCTCTGGCCCTCGTCTCGCCCTGGCCGCACCTTGTGGGCTTCGCCTCGCTGGGAACGCTCGCGGCCCTGTTCGGCCGCTTCGCTCCGCAGGCGGGGCGTGGCCGCATCGTCCTCATCTGCGCCATGTGGCTGACCTTCGCTGTGCTCGCCATGTCGACAGCGGCCTGGCTGGGCGTGCCCTATCTCCTCCAGCTGGCCCTGTTGGCGCTCGCCTGCGGCCTGTTCTTCTTCGTCGCCAACACCGGGCAGTATGGCCCGCCGGGCGCGCTCATCTTCGTGTTCGCCGCCGGCGCCGCCATGGGCCATGTGTCGTCCTGGCAGGAGGTGGTCGAGCGCGCGACCGCGACGGCGCTGGCGGCGGGACTGACGTGGCTGATCTGCGTGGGAACGGAAACCTTCCGCCAGCAGGAAACGCCCGAGGCCCCCTTTCCGGTGGAGCCGGTTCGGCCCCTGGACCACCGCCTCGTCGCGGCGGCGCGCATCACCCTCGGCTCTGCGATCGCGGCGTTTGCCGCCTATGCCGCCGGCGCGGCGCATCCCGGCTGGGCGGCCATGGGCACGGTCGCGGTGATGCAGGGGACGCACCTGCACATCAGCATGAGCCGCGCCATGCAGCGCATGTCCGGGACCGTGGTGGGTGCGGGGCTTGTCTGGCTCATCCTCTCGCAGGAGCCATCGGTGTGGAGCGTGGTCGCTCTGCTCATTTTCCTTCAGTTCGCCACCGAGATGATCATCGGCGCGAACTACGCCCTCGGGCAGATCCTGGTCACGCCCATGGCCCTGCTGATGAGCTACCTCGCGGCCCCCGGCGCCGCGGGGACCGCCATGGCGCCGGAACGGGTGTTCGACACGCTGGTCGGCGCCATCATCGGCATCGTGCTGGCGGTGGTCTGCTCGACGGTGGACGACCGGATCTATCTCGCCCACCACCATGCGGCGCGCGCGGATCGCCGGAGCCGCTAGGGCTCGGGAATGGGTGAAGCGTTTGCGCGCTTCACCCGTCGCGCCGGCCTACCAGCCGCTGCAGAGCCGCATCCAGTGGCGGTGCTCGCGCGGGATACGACCGGCCTCGCAGGCGCGCCGGGCATCACCATCAAGCGCCATGAAGCACGACTTGCCCTCGCGCAGGTGCTGGCACCAGCCGCGATCGGAAGCGTCGTTGAACGATATGAAGCATGATTTTCCCTCGACATAGGCCTGGCAGAAGCCGCGCTCTGGCCCGTCGAAGGTCATGAAGCAGGATCGCTTCTTGGAGCAGATTTCGGGCACCGGCTGAGCCTGGGCGGAAACGCCGCCCAGCGCCGCGAGGAGCATCAGCAATCCCAAAAGCCGTTTCATGAGATCCACCGTTCTTGGTCCTTGGGGCGGCGGGCATCCCGCCGCCCGGATCGCGCGCACTCAGGCCTTGTGGCGGATCTTACCATTCATCATGGTCAGCTCGACCTTGGCCTTGTGGATGTCGCGGGGATCGCCCTCGAGGATGTTGCGGTCGAGCACGATGAGGTCGGCGAACTTGTCCACCTCCAGCGATCCGATCCTGTCGTCCATGCGGAGCTGGTAGGCGGCGCCCATCGTGTTGGCGTGGATCGCCTCGGCCACCGTCAGCCGCTCGTCGGCCGGCGCGAGCACGGCGGCGTCCGGCTTTCCGATCAACTGGCGGGTCACGCCCACCTCGATGGAATCGAGCGGTTTGTAGGTGGAGAAATAGCCCGCCGCCGGCCAGTCGGTGCCGAGCGACACACGGCCGCCCTCCCGGAGGATGGTCTTGGTGCGGTACATCTTGCTGGCGCGGGGCTGCCCGTAGCGGGCCAGCATGTTGATCGTCGTGTCCGGATCAGCCGACGACCAGTTGGCGGAGAACTGCGCCGTCACGTTCATCTTGGCGAAGCGCGGGGTGTCGCTGTCCTCCACATAGACGAGATGGGCGATGGCATTGCGGCGGTCGCGCTTGGGATTGGTGGCGATGGCCTTCTCCATGGCATCCAGCGCCACGCGGGCCGTACGCTCGCCGCAGGCATGGACGTGGACGTCGTAGCCGGCCGCGTCCACCGCCCCGACGAGCTGGTGCCACTGGGCCTCGGTGAAGGGCGAGGCGCCGATGGAATTGGGCATGTCCGCATAGGGCTCGATCAGCCACGCGGTGTACCCGCCCTGCGAGCCGTCGCCGATGATCTTCACGACGTCCACGTGCACCAGCTCGCTCGACACCCGGCCGCGGACGTCCCTGAATTGTTCGACCACGTTGTCGATGGGCGGGCTCTTCACCGAATAGGAGGCCGACACCCGGAACGGCAGGGCATCGCGCTTCTCCGCGTCCACATAAATGTTGATGACGGCGGCCTGATCCGAGCCGATGGGCGGCACGCCGGCGTCGAACAGCGTGGTGATGCCGGCCGCTGCGGCCTTGGGCAGCCAACCATCCAGCAGCTTGCCCAGGTTGGCGGCGGTGATCGGCTCCACCGCGTTGACGAGGGCGAGCACGGCGTTGACTTCGAGGACATAGCCGGTGGGCTCGCCCTTCTCGTCACGGGCGTAATAGCTGAAGCGCGGGATGGGGTCCGGCGTATCGCGGGTCACGCCGGCCATCTCCAGCGCCTTGGAATTCACCCACAGGCTGTGGCCGTCGATGGCGAAGAAGAAGGCCGGGCGGTCGGGCAGGATGCGGTCAAGGTCGGCGCGGGTCGGACCTTCCGGCGGGAACATGTCCACCCGCCAGCCGAAGCCGCGAATGGGGCCGGTGGGGTTCTCCTTGGCATATTGCTCGATGGCGGCGAGGGCGTCCTTCATGGTCGGCAGCTGAAGGTCGATGCCGGAGGAGAGGAAGGCGCCGAGCAGGGGATGGGTGTGCCCCTCCACGAAGCCCGGCATGAGCAGCCGGCCCTTGAGGTCGATCACCTGCGTCTTCGGGCCGGCGAGTGCCATGGCACCGGCCTCGTCGCCCACATGGATGATGGTCTTGCCGCGCACCGCGACCGCCTTCGCCCAGGGCTGGGCAGAGGAGACGGTGTAGACCAGCCCGTTGTGGAACACGAAATCGGCCGGGCCGCTGGTGGCGGCGCGGGCATCCTGTGCCTTCACCTCGGTCGCGCGGAAGACGGGCGCCATGGCTGCCGCCGCCGTCATCGCCATGCCGGCTCCGAGGACCGACCGGCGGTTCAGGCCACTCGCCCGGCCGAACGCCTCGAAATAGGGTGCCCATTCACACGCGATGCACATGCCGTCCCCTCCCATACGCGGCGAAATGCTGATTTGCGCGGGCATGGAGCGTCTGCAAATCACTCGCCTTCCATAGGGTAACGCGATCTCGTGACGGTAAAAACGACTTCTTTTCGTGAATTGAGACGGCTCCCGGCAGAGCAGGACCGGTGTCTTGACGCGCGCGCGGGCGCACCCAAATCAAGTCTGCCGGCCCGTGGCCGGCAGAGGCATCGCACCCTGCGTGCGAGGTGCTTGTACCCATGTTGCTCGAAGGAGGATGTGGCTATGAGAACCACGCGAGGCGAGCGGCCGCAGGCGCCGCCGTCCCTTCAATCAAAGGCTGCTCTGGTCCATCCGGACCAGGTGCTCGACCACCCGTCCATGAGTGCCGAGGAGAAGCGGGAGCTGCTGTCGTCCTGGGCGTCGGATCGCCATGCGGTCGAGAATGCGCCGGCCTTGCGGCGCCTCGACAGCGGTGCGGTCGTTCCCGTCGACGACATTCTCGCGGCCCTGGCGGCGCTTCCCGCCGAACCGTCGGTGCTCGACCAGCCCGACGGCTGGACCGCCATGGAGCGGCGCCAGCGGCCCTTCTTTCCGCCGTGGCGGAAAGGGCGGTGGAGGACGAGGGGCGGCTCGCCCCCGCGCGGCGGCGCAAGCGCCGCGCTGCGGCTGGTGCCGGCGTTCGACGTGAACGCGTGACGCGACGGCGCGGTGCTGGAGCGAGCCGGCGCCGTGCCGGAGCCACCGTATCACCCGGCCGGTTGCCGGCGGCTCGGGAAGATCAGCCCGGAACCTGTGCCGTGGCGGGCACGACGGCGACGATTTCCAGCTTGTGGCGCCGTCCGTCCCGGGCAGTCCAGGAAATGGACTGGTTTTCCGACAGGCCGATCAGCGCGGCGCCGATGGGCGTCATGACGGACACCTTGCCGTCCGCGATATCCGCCTCTTCGGGATAGACGAGCCGGACCGTGCGCGTGCTGTCCGCCGACCGGTAGGTGACGGTGGTGCCCATTTGCACCGAGTTTGGCGGAGCGCGGTCCGGTGACACCAGCCGCGCCCGATCCAGCTCGGAAAGCAACTCCTCCGCCACATCGGGAATCCTGTCGAGGGCAGCGGTGGCAAGGCTGGTGAGGCGCTCGTGATCGGCGCGGTTGAGGACGAGCGCCGGCAGGCGTTCGCGGCGGGACTTCATGGTCATGGGAATGGACTTTCACACAGGCGCGCACCGGCGCCGCTGTCGGTGCAGCGGCTGCCGGTTCAGGACGGGATTGGGGGCTTGTCTGCGCTATCGCTGGTCGCCGCGCGCGATACGGGCACGACGTCGCGTCACCCCGGCATCCGGGGCGCAAACGCCGGACGCGGGGCTACTGTCCTGCGATGGGGCAGGGACGGCAGTGGTGGTATCGCAAACCGCTCATGAGTCCATGAGGCCTCTGACCTTACGTTATGTCAAGTCAGGCGGAAGCGCAGTCCTCGGCTGTCGCGAAGGTGCTGACCTCGGCCGCCGTGGCGGCGATCAGATCGTGGAGGCCGGACAGGCGCCGCTTCCGGTACGCCGCCACGAAGGGAACCGGGGCGGGATCACACGTCGTCCGCAGCACGCGCAGCCGACCGGCGGCGATGTCGTCTCCGTAGCAGGCGGGCGGCAGCACGCTGATGCCGGTATTGGCGATCATGAGCGTGGCGATCACCGTCATGCTGTTGCACAGATCGGGGCGCTGAGCTGAGCCGCCGCTGCCCAGCAGCGACAGGATCGTGCTGTAGTGCACTGAGTTCTCGCCGAGGGACAGGACCCTCAGGCGTGTCAGGTCCTGGGCAGACAGAACATGGTCCGGCAGATCCATGCCGGCGCCGGCCATCCACCGGAACGTCACCAGGCCAAGCGGATGGACCACCAGCGCAGGGTCTGCGATCTCGCCCGGCAGCAGGACCACATCCAGGTCTCCGGCCAGCATGCGTGCGCGCAGCGGCGCGGTGAGGGAAATGTCCAGTTCCAGCGAGATGTGGGGGTAGCGCGCGTGCACGGTGGCGACGAACGCGGGAAGCCAGGTCATCGCCACCAGTTCCGCGACACCGACCCGCACGATGCCTGAGAGCATCTGGCGCGGGGTGATGTTGTGGAGGATCTCGTCGTGCAGCTCCAGGGCACGCTCGGCGTAGCTGATGAGCTCACGCCCTTTCGAGGTGACCGCGATCTTCCTCTGGCTGCGGTCGAACAGGGCGACGCCGAGCTCGCCCTCAAGTTCCTGGATGCGGGCCGAGACGGTCGATTGCGTTGCATTCAGATTGTTTGCTGCAGCTGCGAAGCTTCCGAGGCGGATGATCTCCAGAAAGGTTTGTAATTGCCGGAAATTCATTTTTGTTTTCCTCCCGCAGATCGATTATTCCGTCGCATCTCAATCGAAAACAATCGCTTTTTGCGCTTAACCCACATGGGTACGCTGATATCGGCCGGGGGGAGACTCCTTGCCGAAACACAGCCCCGTGCAGGCGAAGCCGTCTGCAAGAGTCCGCCAGGCCCGGCCGCACATGCCGGATCGCCCGGCGGGCTCGCAGCGCGCGTCCGGGCGGGACAAGCAGAAAAAATGCGCTCCGTCACGGAAGCGTCTGGGAGGAATAAATGGCCCCGAACCCGCAGACGTCGCCCATGAGCGACGCCGATCTGTCACGCCATGCGAAACGCGCTGTGCTGGCTTCGACCGTCGGCACCATGATCGAGTGGTACGATTTCTATCTGTACGGCCTCGTCGCCGCGGTCGTCTTCGGCAAGCTCTACTTCCCGTCGCAGGACCCTTACGCCGCGACGCTGCTGGCGTTCTCGACCTTCTTCCTGGGCTTCGTCGCGCGGCCCGTGGGCGCCATCATCTTCGGCCATTTCGGGGATCGCATCGGCCGCAAGGGCACATTGGTGGCGACGCTCATGCTCATGGGCATCAGCACCGTCTTCATCGGCCTGGTGCCGACCTATGAGCACATCGGCATCTGGGGTGCGGTCGCCCTTACGGTTCTGCGCGTCCTGCAGGGCATCGGCGTCGGCGGCGAGTGGGGCGGTGCAATCGCAGTCGCGACCGAGTGGTCCAAGTTCAACAAGAGCCGGGGGCTCGCGGCCAGTTGGCCGCAGTTCGGTTCGCCGCTGGGGATGCTCCTCGCCGTGGGCATGCTGACACTGACCCTGCAGTTCGGAACCACCGAGTGGTTTGAAACCATCGGCTGGCGCATTCCCTTCCTGGTCAGCGCCCTTCTGATCGTGGTCGGCCTCTACATCCGGCTCGGGGTTCTTGAAACACCGGTGTTCCAGCGCATGCAGGAGAAGAAGGAGATTGCCCAGGCTCCGGTGATCGAGGCGGTGCGCGGGTTCTGGAAGGAAATCCTTCTCACCTGCCTGATGCGGACGGGACAGCAGGCGCCGTTCGTGATCTTCACGACGTTCCTCCTGTCGTACGGGACCTCGCAGCTCGGCCTGCAGAAGTCGTTCCTGTTCAACTGCGTGCTGGTGGCGGCGACACTTTCGCTCTTCACCACCCCGTTCTTCGGCTACCTGTCGGATCGCATCGGCCGCAAGCGGATGTACCTGATCGGCGCCTTCACCATGATGGCGTTCGCCTTCCCCTATTTCTGGCTGCTCGATACCGGGGTTCCTGCCCTCATCGTCCTCGCCATCCTCGTGTCGCTGCCCATCCACGACATGCAGTACGCGCCGCAGGCGGCGTTCATCGCCGAGAGCTTCCCGCCAAGCGTGAGGTATTCCGGCTCCTCGATCGGCTACCAGCTCGCCTCCATCACCTCGGGCGGCCCGGCGCCGATCATCGCAGCCTTCCTGCTGCATACCTACGGCACGTCGGCGGCGATCAGCGCCTATATCGCCTTCATCGCCGCGATCAGCTTCGTCTCGACCCTCTTCCTGCGTGACAGGTCGCACGACGACTACACCAGCAATGCCGGCTGGGTGCGCGATGAAGCGACCGCGGCCGTCCATCCGGGCGCAGCCCCGATGGCGCCCCGGGCCGCCTCGTCACCGAGCGAATAGGCCGAGTGCGGCGCGGGAGGGCGATCGTGTCGCTCACTCCCGCGCCGAAGTATCGAAACTTGCGATCGAAGCAAATCGAAAACAATCGCTTTTTCCGTTCAAATACAATCTCCATAATTCTGATGCCAGACAAGAAGAGGAGGGGCTCGTTGCGGGGCCTGATCCCGGATCTGGCGGGATCTGAAACGGGAGGAAAGTCATGGTCAAGATTTCAGGGCAAAAGCTGGTACTCTCTCCGCTGGAACAAGCCAAGGCCAACCCGCTGATGCTGGGATTGTTCCTGCCCATCCAGTCTGGCGCCTGGAGTCCCTCGACAGCTCCGCGGGATACGTCTTGGACTTTTGATTACAACGCCCGCTGCACCGTGATGGCGGAAGAACTGGGCTTCGACCTTGTGTTCGGGCTGGCGCAGTGGATGGGCAAGGGCGGCTATGGCGGCGAGATGAAGTTCCGCGAGATGGCGACGGATCCGCTGCTGGTGACGGCCGGTCTTGCGGCGATCACCCGTCGCATCCTGCTCGTGTCCACGGTGCATATCCTCTACGGCTGGCATCCGCTGCATCTCGCCAAGTTCGGCGCCACCATCTCGGAGATGAGCGGCGGGCGCTGGGGCCTCAACATGGTCACCGGCTACAAGAGGAGCGAGTTCGAGATGTTCGGTCTGGAGCAGATCGAGCATGACCACCGCTATGTGATGGCCGATGAGTTCGTGACCATGATGAAGCGCCTGTGGTCTGAGGATGAGAACATCACCCTCGATGGCCGCTTCTGGAAGATGAAGGAGGCCTTCATCGCGCCGAAGCCCGCGGGCGGAAAATGCGTTCTGGTCAATGCCTCGTCGTCCGGCGCGGGGCTCGACTATGCGGTGAAGCACTCAGACCTGATCTTCGTCACCAGCCCGGCGGGCGCCAACCTCGACCGTGCATGCGCCGCGCTCCCGCCCCACACGGCGCGGATCAAGCAGGCGGCGGCGGCGCAGGGGCGGGATGTGCGCACGCTCATCAATCCGCATGTCATCTGCCGCGAGACGGAGGCGGAGGCCTGGGCGCAATACGACGCCATCCTGCGCCATCAGGATCCGGTGGCAGCCGAGAACTTCTACCGCACCTTCACCGGCGGCGACCAATCCTCCTGGAAGGCGGCGACGCGCGAGGAATGGACCATCGGCGGCAACGTCCACATCGTCGGCACCCCGACCCAGGTTGTGGAGGGTTTCCAGCGCCTCAAGGCCGCCGGCTGCGACGGCGTGCAGGTGAACTTCTACGACTTCCTGCCCGACCTGAAGTTCTTCGGTGAGCGGGTGCTGCCGATCATGCACGAAGCCGGCCTGCGCCTCGACCAGCCCCTCGCTACCGCAGCCTGACTTTCCTTCTTTCCAGAGGCTACACAGCCATGTCCGAAACCACGTCTGCCCCCTCAGCCGTTTCCGCCACCGAATTGCGGGCCTTCGCCGGGCATTTCGCGACCGGCGTAGCGGTGGTCACCACCGCCCATCCCGACGGCGCTCTGCACGGCCTCACGCTCAATGCGGTGACGTCCCTGTCGCTCGATCCGCCGCTCTATCTGGTCTGTCTCGATCACCGTTCGAACACGCTCAAGGCGCTCAAGGAAAGCGGCCACTTCGCGGTGCATTTCCTCGATCGGAGCCAGTCCGAGATTTCCCGCGTCTTCGCCTCCAAGCAGGAGGACAAGTTCGCGGGCGTGGAGCACATCGTCGGCGAGAGCGGGAGCCCGCTCATCCGTGGTGTGCTGGCGGCCGCGGAATGCCGGCTGTCGGAAATCTGCACCATCGGCGACCACATGATCGTCATCGGCGAGGTGCAGCGCACCCACGTGTTCGGGGGCGAGCCGCTGCTCTATCACCGGGGCGGCTACACGGCCCTCGAAGCCGAGAGGAAGGTGGCATGAGCGCGCCATCCAGCACCCCAAAGCCGCTGGCCGGCGTGCGCGTCCTGGAATTCGCGCAGATCGCGGCCGGCCCCTTCACCGGCAGCCTCCTCGCCGATCTCGGCGCGGACGTGGTGAAGGTGGAGCGTCCCGATGGCGGCGACGGCATGCGCGGCTGGCCGCCCCTCCATGACGGACCGGAGGCGGAGGAGGGGGTGTTCAGCGGCAACTTCACCTCGCTCAACCGCAACAAGCGATCCATCGCCCTCGACATCAAGTCGCCGGCGGACCGCGAGCGGCTGCTTACGCTGATCGAATCCGCCGACGTGTTCATCGAGAACTTCCGCCCCGGCGCGCTCATCCGGGCCGGGCTTGGCTATCAGCAGCTCCAGGCGCGCAACCCGCGCCTGGTCTATTGCTCCATCACCGGCTACGGCCAGTCCGGCCCCTATGCCCAGAAGGGCGCTTTCGACGTCACCGTGCAGGCCATGAGCGGCGTGATGAGCGTGACCGGCGAGCCGGATGGCCCGCCGGTGAAGTGCGGCGTTCCGGTGGGAGATTTCGCCACCGGCCTCTATGCCGCCTTCGTCACGCTCGCCGCCGTGATGCGGGCGCGCGAGACAGGGCAGGGCGCCTATGTGGATTGCTCCATCCTCGGGGCGCTGCTGGGCATATCCGCGCTGCAGACGAGCGAATATTTCGGCACCGGCACGCCGCCCCGTCGGCTCGGCTCGGCCCACCCGCGCAATGCGCCCTATGCCGGGTTCGATGCGGCGGACAAACCCTTCACCATCGCCGCCGGCAACGACAAGCTCTGGCGCGACACCTGCGATATCGTCGGCCGGCCGGACCTTGCCGACGACCCCCGTTTCGCCACCCAATCCCTGCGGGCGCGCAACCAGCAGGAACTGGCGGCGATCCTCCAGCCCATCTTCGCCACCCGGCCAGCGGCGGACTGGCTGGCGGCGTTCGATGGGCTGGGGGTGCCCTGCGCGCCCATCAACGACTTCGCCGAAATCCTGTCCGATCCGCATGTGCAGGACAGGGGCTGGGTGCTGCCCATCACCATGCCCAACGGCGCGGTGGCGGACACCGTGGGCTTTCCTGTCGGCCTGTCGGACTTCACATTCGAGATCAGCCGGCGGCCGCCCCTGCTCGGCGAGCACAATGACGAGGTGTTCGAGGAATGGACCGCGCGCCCCCTGAAAGCAGCGCAGTGATCGGCTTCAGCGAGGCCGAGGGGCTCAGGATCGCCACGCTGGCGCGTCCCGAGCAGGCCAATGCCCTCGATCCGGCGCTGGTCGCCGGCCTGGGCGCGTTCGTCCAACAGGCCACGGGGGAAGGGCGGCCGTTCGCGCTGGCGGGTGGTCGGGTGTTCTGCGGCGGCTTCGACCTCGGCGGCTTCGAGCAGCAGAGCGAAGGCGACCTGCTGCTGCGCTTCGTGCGGCTCGAAATGCTGCTGCAGTCCGTGAGCCGGGCATCCGTGCCGTCCTTCGCCCTCATCGGAGGGGCGGCCATCGGGGCGGGCGCGGATCTCGCCGTGGCGTGCACCTACCGGATCGGCACCCGGCGGGCGCGCTTCCGCTTTCCCGGATTCCGCTTCGGCGTCGCTCTGGGCACGCGGCGGCTCGCGGCCATCGTCGGCACGGATCGCGCACGCGCCATCCTGTTGGCGGACGCCACTGTCGGTGCCGAGGAGGCCCTTGCCATTGGCCTTCTCACGCACCTCGTCGAAGAGGACGATCTGCTGCCGAGCGCCGAACGTCTCGTCGCCGCGCAGAGTGGACTGACGCCGCCGGCGACCGCCCGCATCCTCAGTCTGACCGGACACGACACGGACGACGCCGACCTCTCCGATCTCGTCCGCTCGCTGGCTGCGCCGGGGCTGCGGGAGCGAATTGCGTCCTATCTCGCGGGCAAGACGCGCTGAGCGCACCTGCGCCGGCGGGCGCGCCGAAGGCCAGGCCTGACGCTGGATCTTCCTTGCGGGGACGGCTCAGTCCGCCGCCACCGCGCGCGGACTGAGCCGGATGCGACGGCTGGTCGAGGCGCGGCTCTGCAGCTTCTGCTGGGCTTTCAGCCGCGCGACGAAGACGTCCGCCGCGCGCAGGATGTGTTCGCGGCCGAGCCGCTCGGCCGTCTCCCCGTCGCCCGCGACGACCGCGGCCATGATCGCGGAGTGCTCATCCCAGATGTTGCTGGGCATTCCCACGTCTTCTCTCAGAACTTCGCCCATCACGCGGCGGAGTGCGGGCCAATGCGGCACCGTCGTCTCGTTGAGGAGCGGATTTCCGGAGATGTCGCCGAGAAAGGCATGGAAGGCGACGTCCGCCTCGATCTGCCTGTCGAGCGAGCCGCTCTTCACAGCCTCCAGCCCCAGCTCGATATAGCGCCCGCCTTCCGCCTTCGCCCGCGCGCTGCCGTTGCGCGCGGCGAGGTTGGCCGCAAGCCCTTCGATGGCCGCGCGGATCTGGTAGAGGTTGCGGATGAAGTCCACGTCGAGCGGCGCGACGATCAGGCCCCTGCCTTCCGCCTCCTTCACCAGTCCACGACTGCGCAACAGAAGCAGCGCCTGCTGGACCGGCTGGCGCGACACGCCATAGGCGCGCGCCAACTCGTCCTGGATCAGGCGTGAGTTGGACGGAAGATCACCGCGGACAATCTCCGCGGTGATGGCCTCAACCACCTGGTCGACAAGGCTGGGCTGGCTGGCAAGCGCGCGCATCGGTCCCCTCTTCACGCAACGAATATACCCCTTACGGACGGATTCTGGATAGGGCTTGCATTTGATTTTTGAATTCGTATTCTGAATTCGAATTCAGACTGGACATTCAGTCCGGCACGCTGCCCTGGGAGAAACGCCAGATGACCACCTTCAATCGACGCTCGTTCCTTCAGTTCACCGCCGCTTGCGGCGCTGCCGCGGGCGGTGTTTCGCTCGCGGCGCCCGCCGTGTTCGCCAAGTCCGAGCCGCTGAAGCTGAAGTTCGGCAACGACCTGCCGGACAGCCATTCCGTGAACGTGCGCCTGCGCGAGGCCATCGCCGCCATCTCGGCAGAGACTGATGGCGCGCTCGACATCTCGCTGTTCCCCAACAATCAGCTGGGCAGCGATCCGGACATGATGAGCCAGCTGCGCTCCGGCGCCCTTGAGCTCGCGACCATGCCGGGCACGGTGCTCTCCACCATCCTGCCCATCACGGCTCTCACCGGTGTCGGCTTCGCCTTCACCAGCTATGACAAGGTGTGGGCGGCCATGGACGGGGCGGTGGGCGACCTCATCCGGTCCAACCTCGTGAAGGCCAACCTCGTCGGCTTCGACAAGGTGTGGGACAACGGCTTCCGCCAGATCACCAGCTCCACCCGGCCGATCCGGGAGCCGGGCGACCTCGCCGGCTTCAAGATCCGCGTGCCGCTTGTTCCGCTGTGGGTTTCCATGTTCTCGGCCTTTGGCGCATCGCCGGTGTCGATCCCGCTGGCCGAAGCCTATTCCGCGCTCCAGACGAAGATCGCCGATGGGCAGGAAAACCCGCTGGCGCTCATCTACACCGCCAAATTCTTCGAAGTGCAGAAGTATTGCTCGCTCACCAACCATGCCTGGGACGGCTTCTGGCTGCTCGCCAGCGGCAAGGTCTGGAAGAGCGTGCCGGATGACCTGAAGCAGGTGATGGCCAAGCACTTCAATGCCGCCGCCATCAAGCAGCGGGCCGATATCGTGAAGGCCAACCAGACCCTGCAGGCCGATCTCGAGGCCAAGGGCCTCGTCTTCAACACCACCAATGCCGAAGTCTTCCAGCAGGCGCTGGCCAAGACGTCCTTCTACAAGGACGCCCGCGCGAAGTTCGGCGACGACGCCTGGAACCTGCTGCAGAAGTTCGCCGGCCCCGTCGGTTGAACGGGAGGCCGACGTGCAGCTCGAGATGGGCATCGCCCCCGCACCGGCCATTGCGGCGGCCGGACTTCCGGCGCGCATCGGCGCCGTTATTCGCCACGTCACGGGAGCCGCAGTTGCGGTTCTCGTGGTGGCCGAAATTCTCGTGCTGTTCGCTGGCGTGCTGGCGCGCTACGTGTTCCACGCGCCGCTGATCTGGTCGGATGAGCTGGCGAGCATCCTGTTCCTGTGGCTCGCCATGCTCGGGGCCGTGGTCGCGTTCGAGCGCGGCGAGCACATGAGGATGAGCGCCTTCGTGGGCGGCCTCAGCCAGCCGTACCGCGGCTTCTTCGATGCGCTGGCCATCGCGGTTCCGCTGCTCTTCCTCTCGCTCGCCCTCGGCGCGGCCTACGAGTTCGCGGTGGACGAGATCATCGTCTCGACCCCCGCCCTCGACATATCCGCCGGCTGGCGCGTGGCGGCGCTGCCGGTGGGCTTCGCGCTCATGCTCGTTCTCGCGGTGCTGCGCCTCATCGAACGGACGGATTGGCGGGTGACGCTCGCCGCCGTGGCGCTCGTGGTGGTGGCGGCGGCGGTCTTCGCCGCCCTGCGCCCGTCCTTCACCGGGCTCGGCAATCTCAACCTGCTCATCTTCTTCGTGGGGCTGGTGGGGGCGATGGTTCTGGCCGGCATTCCCATCGCGTTCGCCTTCGCCACGGCCACCTTCGGCTACATCGCGCTCACCACCCGCCTGCCGCACTCGGTGGTGATCGGACGGATGGACGAGGGCATGAGCCACTTCGTCCTGCTCTCGGTGCCGCTGTTCGTCTTCCTCGGCGTGCTCATCGAGATGACCGGGATGGCGCGGGCCATGCTGGCCTTTCTTGCCAGCCTGCTCGGCCATGTGCGCGGCGGCCTGCAATATGTGCTGGTCGGGGCGATGTATCTCGTCTCCGGCATCTCCGGCTCCAAGGCCGCGGACATGGCCGCCATCGCCCCGGTGCTGCTGCCCGAGATGGAGAAGCGCGGGGCGGATCGCGGCGAGCTGCTCGCCCTGCTCGCCGCCACCGGTGCGCAGACAGAGACCATTCCGCCCTCCCTTGTGCTGATCACCATCGGCTCCGTCACCGGCGTGTCCATCGCCGCGCTCTTCGCGGGCGGCCTCATGCCGGCTTTGGTGGTGGGCGCGCTGCTGTGCTGCGTGGTGTGGCTGCGCAGCCGCAAGGACGACCTCTCCGGCGTGCGCCGGGCCAGCTTCGGCGAGATCGCGAAAGCGCTCGTGGTGGCGCTGCCGGCCATCGCGCTGCCGTTTATCATCCGGGCCGCGGTGATCGAGGGTGTGGCCACCGCCACCGAGGTGTCCACCATCGGCATCGCCTATGCGGTGCTGGCCGGGCTCCTCATCTATCGCCGGTTCGACTGGCGGCGGCTCTATCCCATGCTGGTGGATACGGCGGCACTTTCGGGGGCGATCCTCCTCATCATCGGCGCTGCCACGGGCATGGCCTGGGCGCTCACCCAGTCCGGCTTCTCCGCTGCGCTGGCGCACATGATGACGAGCCTGCCGGGCGGCGCCGTGGGGTTCATGCTGGTGTCTCTCGTTGCCTTCATCGTGCTCGGCAGCCTGCTGGAAGGCATCCCGGCCATCGTGCTCTTCGGGCCGCTCCTGTTTCCCATCGCCCGGCAGGTCGGGGTGAACGAGGTGCACTATTCCATGGTGGTGATCCTCGCCATGGGCATCGGCCTCTTCGCCCCTCCGTTCGGGGTCGGCTACTACGCGGCCTCCGCCATCAGCCGCATCCGGCCGGACGAGGGCATGCGGCCCATGATCGGCTACATCGCGGCGCTCTTCATCGGCACGCTCATCGTTGCCGCCGTGCCGTGGATTTCGACCGGCTTCATCCGTTGATTGCGCGGCCCCGAGCGCCGCATTCGGAGATCGCATCATGACTGACGTGCTGAATTTCGGGCAGATGCTCGCCGCCCACGCGCGCCTGTCTCCCGAGCGGATCGGTGCCCGCGACCTGGAGCGGGAGATGAGCTTCGCTCTGTGGAACGCGCGGGCCTGCCGCCTCGCCAACGCCCTGCTCGGGCTTGGCCTCGTCAAGGGCGACCGTGTCGCGGTGCTCGCCTACAATTGCATCGAGTGGGTGGAAATCTACGCCGCCACCGCCAAGGCCGGCCTGGTGGCGGTGCCCATCAACTTCCGCCTCACCGGACGGGAAGTGCGCTTCATCGCCGAGAATGCCGAGGTCGCCGCCCTTATCGTGCAGGATGCGCTGGCGGGCGTGGTGGAAGAGGTGCGCGCGGACCTGCCCATCGGCGACGACCGCATCATCCATTTCGGTTCCGGGCCGGCGCCCGCGGGCTTTCGCGATTACGAGGCGCTGCTCGCCGCAGCCTCGGCGCGCGAACCTGGGCAGGTGGTGCTGGAGCACGATCCCTGGACGCTCATGTACACGTCCGGCACCACCGGCAACCCGAAGGGGGCCATCCGCAGCCATCGCGGCAGCGCGCTGCTCGCGCTCACCACCGAGATCGAGCTGGGTATCCACCGCAAGGACGGGGCCTTGCTGGTGATGCCCATGTGCCACGCCAATTCGCTCTACTTCTTCGGCGCCTTCGCCTATTGCGGCGGCACCATCAACATCTACTCGCGGGCCAACTTCGATCCCGAGCATTGCGTGCGCACTTTGGCGGAAAGCGGCGCGAGCTTCACCTCGCTGGTGCCCACCCATTACGTGCTGATGCTCGGCCTGTCCGGTGCCGAGCGGGCGCGCTACGACCTCGGCTCGGTGACCAAGCTCATGGTGTCCTCCGCCCCCGCACGGCCGGACACCAAGCGCGCAGTGATGGAGATGTTCCCCAATTCCGGCCTGTTCGAGCTCTACGGCGCGACAGAGACCGGCTGGGTGACTTTCCTGCATCCCCACGAGCAGTTCTCCAAGCTCGGCTCGGTGGGGCGCGAATGCATTGGCTCGGCGCCGATCCGCCTCCTGGACGAGGACGGAAACGAGGTGCCGGACGGCAGCGTGGGCGAACTCTTCTCGCGTACGCCCTACACCTTCGATGGCTACTGGCGGCTGCCGGAAAAGACCCGTGAGGCCTTCCGCGGCGACTATTGCTCGGTGGGTGACATGGCCCGGCGGGATGCGGACGGATACATCCATCTCGTCGACCGCAAGAGCAACATGATCATCTCCGGCGGGGAGAACGTCTATCCCTCCGAGGTGGAGCAGGTGCTCGCCTCCCATCCGCAGGTGCGCGACGTGGCGGTCATCGGCGTGCCGGACGGCAAATGGGGCGAGCGCGTCCACGCCGTCATCGTCACCGAGAACGGCGCCTCGCTCTCCGAAGCGGCGCTCGCGGAATGGGTGAAGGATGGACTCGCCGGCTACAAGCGCCCGCGCTCCTTCGATTTCGTCCGCCATGAGGACATCCCGCGCAACGCCACCGGCAAGGTGCTCTACCGCGAGCTGAAGACCCGCTTCGCCCGCGAGAAGGTCTGATCCTCCAAGGTTCGCCGCATCAGAACAGCGCCGCGCGCCCGCGCAGGCGCCAGGGAGAACGTCCATGAAGGTCTCTGCCGACAGCGTCGCCGCCATGGTGGCCAAGGTGTTGAAGCAACGCGGCGTGAAGCGCGTGTTTGCCCTGTGCGGCGGTCACATCATGCCGCTGTGGATGCGTCTCGACGCCGAAGGCATCGCCATCATCGATGTACGCGACGAGCGCGGGGCGGTACATATGGCGCAGGCGCATGCCGAGCTGACGGGCGACCTGGGCGTTGCCCTGGTGACGGCCGGCCCGGGCGTGACCAATGCCATCACCGGCATCGCCAATGCCAATGTCTCGCGGGCACCGGTCCTGATCCTGTCCGGTGCCTCGCCCCGCCCGCAGGAGAACCGCGGCGGCCTTCAGGACATGGACCAGAGCCAGCTGCTGCGCCCCATCACCCGCTATGCCCGAACCGTGCGTGAGCCTTCGCTGGCGCTCGCCGAGCTGGACGAGGCGATCTCGTGTGCGCTCGGCGAAGGCGGCGTGCCTGGTCCCGCCTTCATCGACTTCCCGGTGGACACCCTGCGCGCTTCGGTCCCCGAGGCGCTCCGGATGGCGGAGCACATGACCGCCAAGCCGCGGGTGCGCGCGCTGCCTGACCCGGACCGTATCGCCGCGGCGGTGGATCTCCTGTGGAGCGCACGACGCGTGCTCGTCATTTCCGGTCGCGGCGCGCGGCAGGCGGGGCCCGAGCTTTCCGCATTTCTCGACCGGCTCGGCGCGGTCTATCTCGACACCGGCGAGAGCCGGGGCGTGATCCCGGATGACCACCCTGCCGTCATCGGCGCCATGCGCGGCGCAGCCATGGGCGACGCCGACGTGGTGCTGACAGTGGGACGCAAGCTCGACTTCCAGCTCGGCTTCGGGTCGCCCGCCGTGTTCGGCGCCGCGCAGTTCGTGCGCATCAGCGATGCCGCCGCCGAGGTCCGCGACAACCGGCGCGGGGCTGTGGAGATCGTCGCGGACGTGGCGGCCACGCTCGGTGCGCTGGTCGAGGCCGCCGGCAATCGCGCGTCCGCCATCGATCCGGCCTGGGCGGGCAAGCTGCGTGACGGGCATCGGTCTCGCGCGGCGAAGCTGCGCCAGTCCATGGCCGCCGCCCCCGCCGGCGCCGACGGCCGGCTCCACCCCAATCGCCTGCTCGCTGCCTTGCAGGACGCGGTCGGCCGCGACGCGGTGGTGATCAATGACGGCGGCGATTTCCTCGCCTTCGGGCGCGTTGGCCTCAGCGCCGATGCCATGCTCGATCCCGGGCCGTTCGGCTGCATCGGCGTGGGGGTGCCCTACGGCATTGCCGCCAGCCTCGAATATCCCGACAAGCCGGTGCTGGTGGCGACCGGCGACGGCGCCTTCGGCTTCAATGCCATCGAGATCGACACCGCGGTCCGCCACAAGGCGCCGGTGCTCATCGTCGTCGCCAACAACGGGGCATGGCAGATCGAGGTCCATGATCAGGAGGAGACCCACGGCAAGGTGGTGGGCACGCGCCTCCAGCATTCCGACCACGCCATGATGGCGCGGGCCTTCGGCATGCATGGCGAGCGCGTGGAGCGCGAGGAGGACCTCGCTCCCGCCATCGCCCGCGCGCTGGCCAACCGGCCGGCATTGCTGGATGTGGTCGTGACGTCGGACGCGGTGTCCTCCGATGGCAAATCGGGCCTCGCCTGGGTGCCCGATCTCCAGCCCCTCGCGGCCTGGGACGAGGCCGAGCGGGCGTGGCGGCAGGGATGAAGCCAGCGCCGCTCTCGCCGCTCACCGCAGAGCGGCGCCGCCGTCAATACGGCGCTCTGACGTAAGAGTAGGTCGACTTCCAATTCGCTGATATTTGGATTCCGCATCGAATGACCGCACACCGAAGGACGTTCCCATGAGTGGCGCCGAAGTCTTTTTCGTTTCAGCAGCGCGTACGGCCATCGGTGATTTCGGGGGAAGTCTGAAGGACGTGGCGGCAACGACGCTCGGCGCGCATGCGGCCCGCGCCGCCATATCCCGGTCCGGCCTTGCGGCCGAGGAGATCGGCCAGACCGTGGTGGGCAACGTCATCCATGGCGAGCCGCGCGACATGTACATCTCCCGCGTGGTGGCAATGGAGGCGGGCGTGCCGAAGGAGGCGCCGGCGCTCACGGTGAACCGCCTGTGCGGCTCCGGCCTCCAGGCGATCCTCACCGCCGCCCATGCGATCATGCTTGGCGATGCGGAGACGGCGCTCGCGGGTGGTGCCGAGAGCATGAGCCGTGCCGGCTATCTGCTGCCGGGCGCGCGCTGGGGTCAGCGCATGGGCAATGCGCAGGCGGCGGACATGATGGTGGGCGTGCTGACCGATCCGTTCGGCCACGGCCACATGGGCGTGACCGCCGAAACCGTGTCGCAGCGCTACGATGTCAGCCGGGAGGCGCAGGACGCCGCCGCGCTCGAAAGCCACCGGCGGGCGGCGCACGCCATCTCGGCGGGCTACTTCAAGGAACAGATCGCCCCCTTCGAGCTCTCCGGCCGGAAGGGCACCGTCGTTTTCGACACCGACGAGCATGTCCGGCGGGAGGCGAGCCTCGAGGATTTCACGCGGCTGCGCCCGGTCTTCGCCAAGGGAGGAACCGTCACCGCCGGCAATTCGTCCGGCATCAACGACGGGGCGGGCGCGGTCGTCCTCGCCTCGCGGGAGGCGGTCGCCAAGCGTGGTCTGACGCCGCTGGCGCGCCTCGTCTCCTGGGGGCTCGCGGGCGTCGATCCCGCCGAGATGGGGATGGGCCCGGTGCCGGCCGTGCGCACTGCGCTCGCACGCGCGGGCATTGGTGTCGCCGACCTCGACGTGATCGAATCCAATGAGGCCTTCGCCGCTCAGTCCTGTGCGGTCGGAGCGGCGCTCGGTTTCGATCCGGCCAAGGTCAACCCCAATGGCGGGGCGATCGCCCTCGGCCATCCCGTTGGGGCGACCGGGGCCATCCTGACCGTCAAGATCCTCCATGAGCTCAAGCGCATCGGCGGCAAGTACGGGCTTGTCACCATGTGCATCGGAGGCGGGCAGGGCATCGCCATGGTCGTCGAGGCGGCCTGAGGCATCCTCGGCACCTTGAGCGGGTGGGCGGGGCAATGCCGCGCCCATCTGCTCTTCCCTCAGGCGCCGGCCGCGATGGTGTCGAGCCGGTCCTTCAAGATTGCCGGAATGCGCACCCCGGCATCTGCCGTCTGGCGCCGGGCGGCGGCGCGGCGCGAGCCCGGCAGCCGTGCGCCCTCCTGCTCCACGATGGCCGCGAACAGGTGCGCCAGCCGCGCCGCTGCATCGGGGCCGGCCAGCGGGCCGGGGTCCACGGCGATGAAGAACTGCCCGGTGCGCGGCGAGCCGCCCGCATTGTCGGCGAAGGAGGAGGCGTCGATGGAGAGGTTCGCCCCCGTGATCCAGGCCGCGAACAGCTCCACGATCAGCGCCAGCCCCGCCCCCTTGTGACCGCCGGAGGGAACCATGGTGCCGCCGTCCAAAGCGGTAGCGGGGTCGTCCGTGGGATTGCCGTTCCGGTCCAGCGCCCAGCCCAGCGGAATCTTCTGGCCCCGCTGCTGATGCACAACGATTTCGCTCTTGGCGATGACGCTGGACGACTGGTCCAGCACCAGCGGATCTTCGCCGCTGCGGGGCACCGCGAAGGCGACCGGATTGGTACCGAACACCGGCTTCGTTCCGCCCACCGGGGCGATGGAGGCCGGCGCATTCACGAAGCCGAGCGCCATCAGGCCGGCTTTGGCGATGCGCTCCACATGGTAGCCCACCACGCCGCAATTGTAGGAATTGGTCACGGCCAACGCGGCGATACCCTGCGCCTTGGCCGCCTCGAACAGGGCCGGCAGGCCGAGGTCGATGGCGGGATGGGCGAAGCCGTCCCTTGCGTCCACGCGGACAAGGCCCGGCCGGGGGCGGGTCAGTTCCGGCATGGCCTTGCCGTCGATCTTGCCGACCTTGGCATGGGCGCAGTAGGTGGGCAGGCGGGCGAGGCCGTGGCTGTGGACGCCCTCGGCCTCGGCGGCCACCACCGAGGCGGTGACCGAGAGGGCATTGGCCGGGCTGACACCACAAGCGGTCAGCGCCCGGAAGGTCAGGTCCTCCACCTCCTTGAGGCTGAGGCAGGCCATGGGCATGGAAGACGCAGCGCTCACGCCGCCTCTCCCTTTTCCGCCGCGCGGGCATAGCCATAGAGGGTGCGGGCGGCGTCCTCCGTCACGAGGCCCTCGGCGATGTCTTCGGCGATGCGTGCCGGATCGCGATCCGCCGGGTTGCCGAAGCCGCCGCCGCCGGAGGTCTTTATGGTCACCGTGTCCCCGGCCTGAAGCGGAATGCCCGAAACCTTGGAATTGAGGCTCACGGCGGAGCCGTCCGCCCGCGTCACGGTGGTGGAGGAGAGGGAGCCGGGCTTTCCGCCCTTGATGCCGTAGGGCGGGAAGCGGAAGCGCTCGAAATTGGTGGAGAGGGAGCCCTGCGGCGCTTCGAGCCGGAATTCGCGCACGAGGCCGAGCCCGCCGCGGTTCTCGCCCGCGCCGCCGCTGTCCGGCAGAAGGCCGTAGCGGGTAAAGACCACGGGATATTTCGCCTCCACCATCTCGATGGGCGCGTTGGTGTTGTTGTGGAGGCCGCAGGACAATGCGCTCGCGCCGTCTCCGCCCGCATGGCCGCCCCAGCCGCCCACCTCGATGTCGAAATAGACCTGCCGCTTGGCGTCCGGACGCACCAGCGAGACCGCATAGACGTAGGAGATGGCGTAGTACGCCGCCGGAATGCGCTCCGGCGCGATCTGGGCGAGGGCCCCGAACACGGCGGTGGCGATGCGGTGGTTCACCACCATGCGCCCGGCCACGGGGGCGGGGAACTGCGCATTCACCACGCTGCCTTCGGGCAGGGCGACGCTCACCGGCCGATAGCAGCCGGAATTGGCGGGGATGTCCGAGCCGAGGGCGGCGAGCAGCGCGTAATAGACCGCCGAGCAGGTCATGGCCGGGGTGTTGTTCACCGGGCCGCGTACCTGCGGGCTGGAGCCGGCGAAGTCGAGGGTGATGGCATCGCCCGCCTTGGTGATGGTCACCTCAAGGCGGATGGGCTCCTCCGACTGGCCGTCATCGTCCACCGTCTCGACAAAGGAGGCGGTACCGTCCGGCAGCGCGGCGATGGCCGCGCGCATCATGCGCTCGGAGCCGTCGAGAATGGCCGACATGGCGGCGGACAGCGTCTCGGCGCCATACTTGCGGGCGATGCGCGCCACCGCCTTGGCGCCGATACCCAGCGCCGCGATCTGGGCGTTGAGGTCGCCGCGGGTCTCTTCCGCCTGGCGCACGTTGTAGAGCAGCATCTCGAACACGCCGGTGTTGAGCGTGCCCTTCTCCACGAGGCGCAGCGGGGGAATGCGGATGCCTTCGTGAAAGATCTCGGTGGCCGCCGCGTAGTAGGAGCCGGCCGCGCCGCCGCCCACGTCCACATGGTGGCAGAGCGTGCCCACGATGGCGACGCGCTTGCCGTCCACGAACACCGGGCGGAACGTCTGGATATCCGGCAGATGCTGGCCCCCGGCATAGGGGTCGTTGGTGACGATGACGTCGCCCTCATTCCAGCTTTCGAGCGGAATGAACTTCTCCAGCACGGTCTTCAGGCAGTCGGACATGGAATTGAGATGCACCGGGATGCGGGCCGACTGGGCGATGTTGCGGCCCTCGGCATCGAACACGGCGGTGGAGAAGTCGAGGATTTCACGCACCACGGTGGAGCGGCTGGTGCGCCAGATGGTGAGGCTCATTTCCTCGGAGGCGGCGACCAGCGCATTGCGGATCACCTCGAGGCGGACGGGATCGATGGTTGTCATGATTTCAGTGTCCTCAAGGTGTCAGTGGCGCTGGGTGCGCTCGGCCACGAGCGCGCCGGTGGCATGGGAGCGGATGGTCCAGCCGGCGGGCAAATAGGTGGCGGTGTAGACCTCCTCCACCACGGCGGGGCCGGTGATGCCCTCGGCGGTCACCGCCTCGCGGGCCACCACGCGGGTGTCCACGAAGCCGCCCCGGCCATAGACGGAACGGGACTTGTCCGCGGCGGCGACGCCCGCCACCGCCGGAGCCGGCGTGGGCTTGGCGAGGCGGCCGATGGCGGAGAGCCGCAGCGCCACCACCTCCACCGGAACGGTGGGCTCGTCATAGGAGAAGCGCTGGCGGTGCAGCGCGTGGAAGGCAGCCGTGGCGCGGGCGATGCCGTCGGCCGAAAAATCGGCCTCCTCCAGCGGCACGCGCAGGTCGAAGGCCTGGCCCTGGTAGCGCAGGTCCAGCGCCCATTCGAAGCCGCGATTTTCGGCCGCGACGCCATCTTCCGCCAGCAGCCGGTCGCCATCCTGCGCCAGCTGGACGGCACGCTGGGCGAGGCTGTCGCCGAGGTCCGCCAGCAGCCCGATCTGCGTGGAGGAGAGGTCGTGGGTGATGTCCGACCACAGGATGCCCCACGCCGAAAGCGTGGAGGCGTGGGCGGGGAAGATCACCTTGTTCATGCCCAGCTCCTCGGCCACCTCGCAGGCATGCACGCCACCGGCGCCGCCGAAGGAGAGGAGGGCAAAATCCTCCGGGTCCATGCCCTTCTCGAACAGGGACAGGCGGATGGCGGTGGCGAGGCTGGAATTGGTGACGGCGATGACGCCCGCCGCCGTCTCCTCGGCCGAGAGCTTCAGCTTGCCGGACACCTCGTCCGCCGCCCGCGCGGCCGCTGCGCGATCAAGGCCCATGCCACCGCCCATGAAGCTCGATCCGTCGAGACGTCCGAGCAGCAGGTTGGCATCGGTGACGGTGAGGCGCTTCCCGCCGCGCCCGTAGCAGGCGGGGCCGGGCTCGGCGCCCGCGCTGTGGGGGCCGATGCGCAGGCGTCCGCCGTCATCCACCCAGGCGATGGAGCCGCCGCCGGCGCCGATGGTGCGCATCTCGATCATGGGCAGGCGCACGGGCAGCCCGTCCACCTCGCCCTCGTTGACCATGGAGACATTGCCCTCGTGCACCACGGACACGTCGAAGCTGGTGCCGCCCATGTCCACTGCGACGAGGTTCGGTTCGTCGAGCGCCACCGACAGGCGCTTGGCCGCCGCTGCGCCGCCGGAGGGGCCGGACAGCAGCAGCCGGGCCGGCTCGCGTCCGGCCTTGGCAAGACCCGCCACGCCGCCGTTGGACTGGACCAGATAGACCTGCGTCTGCGGCACCTCTTCCTTCAGCTTGCCGGCGAGGCGGTCGGTGTAGGTCTTCACCACCGGCACCAGCAGCGCGTTGAGCGTGGTGGTGGACATGCGCTCGTATTCGCGCAGCTCGGGAGAGATGTCGGAGGAGAGCGAGATCTCGATGCCGGGCAGGAGGTCGCGCAGGATGGTGCCGGCCTGCTGCTCATGGGCGGGATTGGCGTAGGCGTTGAGGAAGCAGACGGCCACCGACTTCACGCCGGCCTGCTTCAGCTGGCCCGCCAGCGCCCGCACCTCGGCCGCGTCGAGGGCGGTGATGATGCGCCCGTCGGCGCCGATGCGTTCCTTGAGGCCGTAGCAGAAGCGCCGCTTCACCAGCGCTGGCTGGGGCGAGGCGGTGATGGCGTAGACATCGGTGCGGCCATGGCGGCCGATCTGCATCACGTCCTCGAAGCCGGCGGTTGTCACCACCGCACCGAGGGGCAGCTTGCGCTCCAGCACCGCATTGGTGGCGATGGTGGTGCCGTGCAGCAGGTATTGCACCTCATCCAGCGAGAAGCCGAAGCGCTGGCTCGCCTGCTTGATACCGGTGAGCAGGCCGATGGACGGATCGGACGGGGTGCTCGGCGTCTTCATCTGATGGATCTCGCCGGTGCGCCCGTCGAGGATCTCGATGTCGGTGAAGGTGCCGCCGATGTCCACGGCGATGCGGATGGAGGGGGTGCTCATGGGGTCACTCGATGTCTGGATGAAAGGGTGGGTCAGATGAGGCCTTCGGCGGAAAGGCCATCCACCAGGGACGCGAAGGCGGCGCGCACCATGTAGAACTGGGCGCCCACCACGGTGATGGAGACGTCGTGCGCCTTGGCGAAGGCGCGCTCCGGCTGGGTCCAGCACGGCATGACCCAGGGCTTGCCGGCCGCCTTCGCGGCAGCGGCGATGCGGGCGATGTCGGCCTTGTCGGCGTCGGAGAAGGTGTAGCGCTCGTTGCCGGCCGCCATGGCGAGGTCGGTGGGGCCGGCGAACAGGCCGTCCACCGTCGGCAGGGCCGCGATGGCCTCCACGTCGGCGAGGGATTCCCGGCTCTCGATCATCGGCCAGCACTTGACCCGGGCGTTCTCGTCCGAGGCGTAGGTGGGCGAGGCGGGGCCGTACATCACCGTGCGGCCACCGGCGTAGGAGCGCACCCCGAGCGGGGGATACTTGGCCGATGCCGTCACCTGCCGCGCGTGGTCCACGCCGGCGATGTGGGGAATGATGACAGCATCGGCGCCGAAATCGAGCGCCTGCTGGATCGGCTCGGTGAGCGGGCCGAGCACCTTGGCGTAGACCTTGATGCCCAGCGCCCGGCAGAAGGGGATCACCCGGTCGAGGTCGTCGAGGTTGAAGGTGCCGTGCTCGATATCGAGCACCACGGCGGTGAAGCCGGCGTCCCGCGCGATCTCGATGTGCGGGAAGACCGGGGCGGTGAGCCAGAAGGCGAAGGAGGCGAGGGAAGAGGTCACGTCAGGGCTCCAGGCGTCAGGCAAGGCTCTCCCGTTCCCGCGCAAGGCGGGTCGGCGGCAAAGCGGTGGGGAGGGGCCGGCGTCAGCCGCCGGCCGAGGTCATTTCACGAAGGTCCGGGTGAGGCCGGCGGTGCGGTCCACGACCAGCACGACAGCGAGGGTCAGCACCACGAGCAGCACCGAGATGGCGGCCGCCATGGGGTCCGCCTGCTGATCCACGTGGTTGTACATGGCCACCGGCAGCGTCTGTAGGCGCGGGCCGGTCATGAACAGGGAGAGCACCACCTCGTCGAAGGAGACGAGGAAGCACAGGGCCGTGGTGGAGACGAGCCCCGAGCGCATCATGGGCAGGGTGACGCGGAAGAACACGGTGAGCGGCCGCGCGCCGAGCATTCCGGCCGCCTCCTCCACCGTGAGCGGCAGGTTGGCCAGCGCCGTCGAGAGCACCCGCACCGCATAGGGCAGCGTGACGATCAGATGGGCGGCCACCAGACCCTGGAAGGAGCCGATGAGGCCCATGGGCGCGAACACCAGCAGCAAGGCGAGGCCGAGCACGATGGTGGGCAGGAGGAGTGGCGCCGAAAACAGGTTGGCGAGGGCTTCCGCGCCTGGCGGCTTGAGGCGCACCAGCGCATAGGCCGCCGGCAGGCCGATGCCGAGCGACAGCACGGTGACCACGAAGGCCAGCGCAAGGCTGATCCAGAAGGCGTTCATCATCACCGAATTGGCGAAGATGGCGCCATACCACTTCACGCTCCAGCTGGAGGGCGGGAAGGCCATGAAGTCGTCGCCGCTGAAGGAGATGGGAAGCACCACCAGCAGCGGCGCCAGCAGGAACAGGAACATCAGTCCGGCGGCGATCTTCAGGGCCGGGGAGACGGGGCGTTCGTCCATGTCTCTCCTCCTCAGGCGATGCGCCGCAGGGCGCGGGCGTAGAGCGTGAGGGAAATGCCGAACACCACGAGCACGATCATGGACAGCGCGGCGGCGAGCGGCCAGTTGAGGGTCACGATGGCCTGGTCGTAGATCTCGGTGGCGAGCAGGAACACGCGCCCGCCGCCGAGCAGCTTCGGCGTGACGAAGGAGGAGATGGCGAGCACGAAGCACAGGAGCCCGCCCAGCGCCATGCCCGGCGCCGTGAGCGGCAGCACCACCCGCCAGAAGGTCTTGAGCGGCGAAGCGCCCAGCGTCAGGGCCGCCTCCTCCAGCCGCGGATCGAGCCGGCCGAAGCCGGAGAGCAGCGCGAGGATCATGTAGGGCATCAAGATCTCGGTGAGGCCGATGACGACGCCGGTGAGGTTGAACATCAGGCGCGGCGGCTCCGCCATGCCGAGGGCCATCAGCGCGTTGGCCACCAGTCCCCGATCGGAGAGGATGGCGATCCAGCCATAGGTGCGCACCACGGCGGAGGTGAGGAGCGGCGCCACCACCAGCACCATCAGCACCGTGCGCCACGTGCCGGTGGAGCGGTGCAGGTAGAGCGCGATGGGGTAGGAGGCGATCAGCGTCAGCACCGTGATGAGGAGGCTGACGCCCACGCTGTTGGTGATGAGCTCCAGGGTGAAGCTGTCGGTGAGGGCGTTGGTCCAGGTGTCCAGATTGTAGCCCGTGCCGAGTGCGCCGGAGGCCTGCGCCTCGCGGAACGACATCTTCAGCAAATTCACCACCGGCCACAGGAAGCCGATGGCATTCACCACGGCGATGGGCAGCAGCAGGGCGCTGGCCGTGCCGAGGGGGCCGAGCCGTCGCGGCTCCGCGTGGGAGAGGGCGAGGCTCGTCATGACGCGGGGTACACGAACGTGTCCTGGGGGCGCCAGGACAGGGTGACGGGCGTGCCGGGGGTGAGCAGAGCCTCGCCGCCGCGGGTGGATGCCTCGGTCTTCAGAAGGGTGCCGGCGGCCTCCACCTCATATTCGAGGATGTCGCCGGCGAAAGTGGCGCGCGTCACGGTGCCGGAAAGCTGGTGCAGCCCCGCGTCGGCCGGCGCCGGGCCGGTGGAGAGGATCATGCGGTGGGGCCGCACCATCACATCCACGGGGCCGTCAAAGCCGGGGGCGGAAACGGTGATCCCCGCCACCTGCGCCAGCCCGCCGGAGGCCCGGCCGGGCAGGCGATTGATGCGGCCGACGAAGCCGGCCACGAAGGCGGTCTTGGGATGCTCGTAGATCTCGTGGGGCGTGCCGACCTGCTCCAGCCGGCCGTGGTTCATCACCACCACCTTGTCGCAGATGGTGAGGGCTTCCATCTGGTCGTGGGTGACGAAGATGGCGGTGATGCCGAGGCGCTTCTGGATGTCGCGGATCTCGGTGCGCATCTCGTCGCGCAGCTTGGCGTCGAGGTTGGAGAGGGGCTCGTCCAGCAGCAGAATGGAGGGGCGCACCACCAGCGCGCGGGCCAGCGCGACGCGCTGCTGCTGGCCGCCGGAAAGCTGGGCCGGGCGATGGTGCTCGCGGCCGGTGAGGCGGACCATGGCGATGGCCTCCTTTACCCTCTGCGCCGCCTCCGCCTTCGGCACCTTCCGCATCTCCAGCCCGAAGGCCACGTTGCGGGCGATGTCCATGTGCGGGAACAGGGCATAGGACTGGAACACCAGCCCCATGTCCCGCTTGTAGGGCGCCACGCCGGTCAGGTCGCGGCCGTCCACGACGATATGGCCGGAGGAGGCCGGGACCAGCCCGGCGATCATACGCAGCGACGTGGTCTTGCCGCAGCCCGACGGGCCGAGGAAGGCGACGAGTTCGCCCTTGGCCACATCGAGATTGAGGTCGTCCACCGCGGTGAAATGGTCATAGCGGCGGGTGAGGCCCCGCAGGGACAGGAAGCCCTGTCCCTGCGCCAGGCGCGTCATCTCGGTGGGCTCGGCGTGGATCATGGCTGCCCTCACCGGCTCGCCGGCAGGACGCGGCGGCGCCACTGCTCCGCGATCTTGTCGCGCACCTGCGCGAGAGCGATCCAGTCCACTGACATCACCTTGTCGAGGTTCTTCACGGCGGTGCGGTCGAGCGCGGCGCCGGTGATCTCGGCCTTGGAATTGGTGGGCGCGTAGAACATGGTCTCGGTGAAACTCTTCTGCGCTTCGGGGGAGAGCGCGTAGTTCACGAAGGTCTTCGCCGCGTCGGCCGCGGGGGCGCCTGCCACCAGATTGATGGTGTTGATCTGGAAGATGGTGCCTTCCTGCGGGATGGTCGCCTTGATCTTCCCGCCGGACTGCTCGCTGTTCACCTGGGCGCGGGCATTGTAGCCGACGCCGAGGGCCGCCTGCCCTGTGATGATGGGGGCGTAGACCTCGGGCTTGGGCTCCCATGTCTGCACGTTGGGCGCGATCTCGGCCACGGCGGCGAGGCCCTTGTCCACGTTGGCGAGATAGTCGGTGCCGCCATTGGCCTTGTTGAGGATCAGCACGAGGCCGAGGCCCTGGATATCAGGCACGCCGGGGATCACCACCTTGCCCTTGTAGGGCGCCTTGGCCATCTCCATCCAGGACTTGGGGGCCTCCTTCACCTGCTCGGCATTGTAGAGCAGCACGAGGTTGTCGAAGGTCACGCCCACGCCGGCCACGCTGGGGATGCGGGCGTTGGGGTAGAGATCCTTCACGTTGGGGATGTTGGTCTCGTCGATCTTGGTGAAGAGGCCTTCATCCGTGCCGGCCTTGGAGACGGACACGTCCATGATCACCACGTCCGCCTGCGGCGCGGCCTTCTGGGCGCGCAGATTGCCCAGCATGGCGGCGGAGGAGGGCAGGGGGAAGAAGGTGACCTTGATGTCCGGATGCGCCTTCATGAAAGGCTCGATGACCGCCTTCGTGTAGCGCTCCTGAAACAGGCCGGAATAGGCCATCACCGTCAGGTTGGTTTCCGCCGCGGCCGGACCCGCCATGAGGCCGGCGGCGAGGAGGCACAGGGTTCCGAACTTGTGTGCTGCGTTCATCTCGTTGTCCCTCTGGAAAGGTGACCGGGCCGCTCGGGCGGCCTCTCGTGAAGTGTTGAATCAGCGGTTGGACGGGCTCAGGCGGAGAGGAGCTTCGCCTCCACCATGGCGCGGGCGCCGGAGATGTCGGGAAGCTTCTCGCCGGCCGCGAGGCGCGACAGGAGGACGACCTCCGCCTCCTGCATGGCGATGGCGCGGGCCGCGACCGCCGGCGCCTCGGTCGGCTTCAGCACCACCACGCCGCTCTCGTCGCAGAGCACGGCGTCGCCGGGCGAAACGGTCTGGCCGCCCACGTTCACCGGCACGTTCAGCGCGCCTTCGAGGCCGAGCAGCTTGGTGGTGATGGGCGAGGGGCCACGGCACCACATGGGCATGTCCACGCGCACGATTTCGGAGAAGTCGGTGGCCGGGCCGTCGATGACGCCCGCCTTCACCCCGGCCATCTTCATGGCATTGGTGATGACGCCGCCCCAGCAGGCGTGCCGCGCATCGCCGCAGCGCTCGATCACCACCACGTCGCCGGGGCGCACATAGGCGGTGAGATAGTGCAGCAGGGTGGAATCGGCATGGGGAATGCGCAGGGTTACCGCGGTGCCGGCCACCCGCTTGCCCGGCAGAACGGCGCGGATGTCGGGGTCCACGAAGCCGGAATGCAGCACGTGGCCGATGGTCGCCACCTCGCACTTCTCAAGCTCGGCGACGAGGTCCGGCGCGATCTGCTCCGGCATGGGGTTGACGATGAACATGGGGCAGGCTCCGCTCAGGCGAGGACGTGATGGCGGGCAACGGGAACGTTGGCGCGCACCTTGCCGGTGTAGGAAAAGTCGAGGCGGGCGGAGGTGAAGCCCACCCCATCCGAGCACTGGGCGGCGATGTGGCCCCAGGGGTCGATGACCATGGAATGGCCCCAGCACCACTTCCTGCCGCCGGCGTGGGAGCCGGTCTGGCCCACCGCGAGGAACCACGTCTGGGTCTCGATGGCGCGAGCGCGGGCCAGAACTTCCCAATGATCCTTGCCGGTCATGAGGGTGAAGGCGGCGGGCAGCACGATCACGTCGGCGCCCTTGTCGGCCAGCTTGCGGAACAGTTCGGGGAAGCGGATGTCGTAGCAGATGGCGCAGCCGACGGTGGTGTCGCCGATCCTGTACGTCACGACCTCGTCACCGCGGCTGACCGTGTCGGATTCGCGGTAGACCGTGCCGCCGGTGATCTCCACGTCGAACAGGTGGATTTTGCGGTAGCGCGCGATCTCGCTGCCGTCCGGGCCGAACACCAGGGTGGTGTTGTAGAAGGCGTTGCCGTCTTTTTCGGCGACGCTGCCGGCATGGATCGCCACCTTCAGGCGCCGCGCAAGGCCGGACATGAGCTGGTAGGACTCTCCCTCGGGGAAGGTCTCGGCGGAGGCCTGAGTCTCCTCGGGCGTGTCGCCGAGGCAGGCGTAATATTCCGGCAGGACCACGAGGTCGGGACGTTCGAGAGCGACCGCGTCCTCGATCAAGGCTTTGGCGGCGCTGAGGTTCGCCGCCTTGTCGCCCTGGCTGTTCATCTGGATGAGCGAAACCTTCACGCACCTGCCTCCTTGCTGGTGAGGCAAGCAGAGCAGAGCCACCAAGGTCCGACAAACGCGAAATAATTGTCCGCCGTGACAAGCAATGCTTATGAGAGCGGCATAGGCGGGGGCTGCTTATTCCGTGTGCAGTGCAGCATGCCCATCGAGAGGGTCGCCGGCGGCGATCGCGGCGGCCATGTGGGCGATCAGGCCGGGCAGGGGGCTGCCGGGTTCGTCACGGAAAATGGCGTGCAGGTTCAGCGGCGGAATGCGCGCATCCACCTCCAGCAGAACGAGTTCCTCCCGCTCCAGCATCTCGGCGACGACCACATCCGGCAGAACCGCGACGCCCATGCCGTCGCGGACGAGGCGTGTGATGGTGGCCAGCGAGTTGGAGTTGAGGATGCGGACGAGGTGCGGGTCGAGGCCGGAGGATTCCACCAGCTTCTGCACGTTCTGGTGCGGTTGCGACCCGCGCGAGAAGGCGAAGATGGGCTGGGTCACGATGTCCTCCAGCAACAGCCGGCGGCCGTGCAGGGCGAGGCGCGGGGAGGCGACCCAGACGCAGCCGTAGCTGCACAGTTCGATGTTGCGGCAGCCCGGTGCCAGTACCGGCCCCGCGATGAGCGCAAGGTCCACCTGGCCCTCGAGCAGCATGCGCGCCACCGTGAGGCTGTTGTCCACGGTGAGGTCCAGGTCCACCTCGGGATAGATGGATTTCACATGCTCCACGAGACGCGGCAGCCACGCATAGACGACGGTATCGATGGTGCCGATGGCCACCCGCCCGCGCAGCCGCTGGGGGTCGCCCACGCCGAGCCTGAGATCCGCCGCGAGTCGCACGATGGTCTCCGCCTGGGCCAGCGCCCGCTCGCCGGCCGGCGTGAGGCTGACGTTGCGCAGGTCGCGGTCGAACAGCCGCACGCCGAGGTCTTTCTCCAGCGTCGCGATGCGATTGGAGACGGCCGCTTGCGTGGTGCAGAGCCGGTCCGCCGCGCTGGAGAAGCTGCGCAGCCGGGCGACCCAGAGGAAGGTTTCAAGGAACCTTATGTTCATGCGCCCTGAAGGCTCCCGCCGCGACCGAGGGGCGCGATCATGCCCCTTGCCGCCAGAACTGCAACCTCCGCCTTTCCGGGCGCGAACCGTGGGTGCCGTACGGAAAGGCGGCTGGCATGTCTGTCGTGGCGGGCCGGAGAGTGCGCGCGCACGGGCCACGCGGAGGCTCACAAACAGGCACGCGCTGTGCCGTTTCAAGCCTTTGCGTCGTGCAATTTCAATGCTTTAGGACGGTGCTGCGAGAGAGGATTGGAGTTCCCTTCGCGCTAGCCAAAACCAAGCGACCAAAGGATTGCATCGACCCTGCCACAGGGTTGGGGCCTTCTGCCCTTTGCGCTTTGCGACGACCGTTTCGGTATCAAATCCAAGAGGCCGAGGGAGGCGCCTGGGGGGCTTTGCCGACCGAGGCCACCTCTTCTCATTGGGCCAAGATACCCATGACGAGCCATCGCCTTTCCTGGGGCCTGCCGAGGTGCTGTTGAATAGGCAGGGCGCACCTCGGCAGACTCTGCCCTATTTGGCGGGCGGCGGCGTGTCTGGATCGGGTATTTCCCCGGGCTTGTAGTCCGGCAGGCGTCCGGCGGGAATGATGCTGAGGAGCGCTATAGCGGCCATCAGGAGCAAGCCGATCTTCAGGGCCCTCAGCCGGGATTCTGCGTTCACCACGACCGCGGCCGTGACCTGCTCAGGCGTCGCGCCGGCGGTTTCCAGTGTCGTCCTCAGGCGATCATTTGAAACGAAGTTGATGCTGTCGAGATTCACCATGGCCTGAACCTCGGGGGTCAGTTCCGGCGTCGCCGCGACGCGGCCCAGCACGATGGTGGAGAGCAGCCCGACGAGTAGCGCTCCCGCCACGGCCGTACCGACGGCGGCGGCAAGGTTGTTGGTGGTGCCGCGCAACGAGCCGACATCTCCGGCCAGTTCCTTCGGCGAGGCCGTGACGAGAACGTTGAACACCAGCGTCACCAGCGATCCCTGGCCGATCCCGAAGACGACGAGGCCGAACAGCACCGGAACCGCGCTCCAGTCGTTGCGCACGACGAAGGCGAGCCAGACAAGGGCCACCGTGCAGAGCATGAAGCCGTAGCGGCCGATCTGGCGCGGGGTGAGCTTGTCGTAGAAGCGCACGATCAGCATCGCCGAGAAGAACACCGTGAGGTTGAACGGCATCATGGCGATGGCGGTGGCGAGGGGAGAGCGCCCCTGCACGATCTGAATGTAGAGCGGCACGGAGAAGTTCAGCATCGCCTCCAGCGCCACCACCGCGAACATGGCCATCACCGCCGCGCGTTCCTGGCCGGAGGTGATGACCTCCAGCGCGAGCAGCGGCGTCTTCCCGGCTTCCTGCCGCCGCCGGGTCCAGCGCACGAACAACTGGCCGAGCACGATGCCGACCACGATGAAGACCGGCGCGGGCGAAAGACCGGCGATGGTGAAGGGCGCGGCCGGCGTCGCCACCGCGAGGCCCCAGCGGTTCAGGTTGTTGAAGCCGAACGAGATCAGCACGATGGCGGCAGCCGCCAGCACCACGCCCACCAGATCGATCTGCACCTCCGGCCGGCCATGGTCCGCCTTGAGACGGAAGCTCAGGACGAATACCACCGCTGAAAGAACGATGAGGATGCCGAACGCGGGGCGCCAGCCGATGAACGTGCCGAGAACGCCGCCGATGAGGAAGGCGGCGACACCGGCCGCCGCGCGGGCCGAGCCCAGCGCGCCGAGCGCTGTCGCCTGCTGGGTGCCGCGATAGTTTTCCGCGATCAGCGCCACCAGCGAGGGCACGATGGCCGCCGCCGCCGCGCCTGACAGGCCCTGCGCGGTGATCATGACCGTCGCGTTGGGGCTGAAGGTCATCAGCACCTGGGCGCAGCCGAACAGGACCACCGTGGCACGGAAGACATTGACCGCGCCGAACCGTTGATTGAGCTTGGCGCCGAGCATCACGAAGCCGGCCACCAGCATGGAATACATCACGATGCCCGTGGCAATCGTGGTGGGCGGCACGTTGAAGCTCTTCACCATGCCGCCCATCGCGACAGGCAGCGAGGCGACGTTGAAAGACATGATCACCTGGCCGAGCGCGATGGCGATCATCGGCACCCAGCTCTCCTTGGCGTCCTGGCCGGCCGGCTGGCCCGCCAGCGATTGCGCCGGGGTCGAACCTGTCATGGGCTTTTCCTTCCGAAATTTGGTGTTGGTCCGCGGCGCCGTCACTCTTCGGGGCGCGAGACGAACAGATCCATGCCGAGGTGCTGGGAGAGGTAGCGCGCGGCCAACTGCCCCTTCACGCTGTTGCCTGCGGCATCGAGCGGAGGCGCGAAGGTGCCGAGGCCGCCCTTGCCCGGCGAGACCGTGAGAATTCCGCCTCCGATGCCGCTCTTTCCCGGAAGTCCGATCTCGTAGAGCCAGTCGCCGGAGGTCTCGTAGAGGCCGGCGGTCGCCATCACGGCGAGGGCGTAGTGGCAGACGTCCGGCTCCACCACACGCTCCTTGGTAATGGGGTTGACGCCGCCGTCGGCCAGCGTTGCGCCCATCACCGCGAGGTCGCGCGCGCTCACATTGAGGGAGCATTGGCGCGTGTACAGCTCCGTCGCCTCGTCCGGATCGCTGTAGATGGCGCCGACGCTTTGAAGCATGCGGGCGATGGAGCGATTGCGGAAGTTGGTCGCGATCGCGGAGGCGTATACCTCTTCGTTCAAAGGAAGCGCGCGGCCGGCAAAGCGCGAGAGCCCGCCGTGGATGAATGCCCACTTCTCCGCGCTGGTCGCGCCGGGAACCAGGCTTGTGGCGGCGATGGCGCCCGGATTGACCATGGGATTGGTGATGCCGCCCGGCATGGCTTCGATCGCCGCGAGCGAGTTGAAGGCGCGGCCGGTGGCGTTGGCGCCAAGCTTCGCACGCGCCTGCGACGGGCCGATGAGTTCGCAGATGAGGGCGAAGATGAACGGCTTCGACACACTCATGATGGTGAATTCGTGCTCGACGTCCCCGGCGGCGTAGATGCGCCCGCTGGTGCCGGCGACGCAGATGCCGAACAGGTCGCGCGGCACCCGCTCCAGCGCCGGATAGACCTTGGAGTTCTCCCCCTCGTCATTGTCCTTGAAACGCGCGTGAGCCCGCCGCACAAGGCGCTCGACCTCGTCTGCCTCAGGTAGGTGACCTGTGGAAATGTAGGCGGGCGAAGGCAGATCGTCGTCTCTGAACATGAGCGTTTCCTCGTTTTTCTTGGGCGTGTTTTGATGAAGCCTGATCGGGCCTCGCCGAGACGGCGTGCTGCCATTCTCCTTCAAACAAGCAAAAACGCGAACGACGGGCAGGTCAGATGCCAAGCGTCAAACCGAAGCTTATGCCCGGAGGCAGAGAGTCTCAACCCGCCATTCTTTTTTGAATGATAATGATTTCAGGAATATATTGCATCGCGGCGTATTTATACTGTGTTGCAGCGGAGGTTTCATGCGAGGGGCGTTGCTGATATCGCGGATCACCTTGATGCGGGGCCGATGTTCAGGACGTCCGCCTCACGATTTATGGGCCGGCCACTCGATTCTCGCACGCTGCTACCGCCATTTTTCTCGCGAGCGAACCATGCCAATGTGAAGCGGGGCCGTAAACGCTGAATTTGCTTCAGTGCAGCAATGAATTTCAATCACAGGGTGGCGAATGTCTCTGAAGCGCGTTGATCTCAACCTGTTCCGCGTCTTCGATGCGATCATGCTCACCGGCAGCGTGAGCGGCGCCAGCAGGGAACTGGGCGTGACGGCATCTGCCGTCAGTCATGCGCTGGCGCGCCTGCGCCTTGCGGTTGGGGACGATCTGTTCATCTATGGCGATGACGGCATGGTTCCGACGGCGCGGGCGCGCGAACTCGCCCCCATGGTTCGCGACGGTCTCGGGCGCCTCGATGAGGCGATTTCGGCGACGCCGTTTTCACCGTGCCAAGCCGTGCGAACCTTCCGTGTCGCCGCCAGCGAGTATAGCAGCAGCATCATCCTTCCGGGCCTCGTCCAGCGCATCGCGGAACTGGCTCCCCAGCTTGAACTCCGAATTTTTCCCTACAGCCGCATGGACGTCGTCCAGCATTTGGACGAAGGGCGACTCGACTTGGTAATAGGCTGGTTTTCGGAGCTTCCTGAACGCATCCACCGGTCGCCGCTGCTCAAAGACAAGGAGGCGCTCGTGGCCCGGCGCGGTCATCCACTGGAAGGAAGCGCAGTGACCCGGGAGCGGTTGTTCTCTTACCCGTTCGTTGTGGTGGAACTGACCGGCTCAGGCGATCAGTCCGCCGACGGGTTCCTCGATGAGCGCGGAGTTTGGCGGAGGGTGTGGATCGATCGCCTGCTCATGGAGGCGGACGAAGATGACGCGGCCGTAGCTCATATCGCGGTCTCACTGCCGCACTATGCCTCCGTAGCAGATATCTTGTCGCGTACGGACATGGTGGCCACGTTGCCCGAGCGTTTCGCCCGTCGGCTGGTTGAAGCGGGGCACCATGTGATGCTGTCTCTCCCTCACGCTCCGCAAGAAGCCGTAGTCGAAGCGATCTGGCATCAGCGGGCCAACCGAGATGCTGGCTTGAAATGGCTGTTGAAGCATCTTGAAGATGTGGCGGGTGCGGAAGATAAATTGAAGAGTAATTGAGGTGGGCGCGAGCCTGGTAAGATGCCGCCATTTGGTGGCGTCATAGGTCATCTGCCCTTCAGTGGCTTGGTCATGGTCCGGCGAGGAACGTGGTGAGCGCTTCGCTGGAGGCTAAGAGCGGCACGGAGCGCCCGTCAGCCGGGCGCTAGGGTCCGGCCCCCCAGGGAAGAAAGCGCCTGTGAATCCAGGGGTGGTTCAGTCCGCCGATTTCCCTACGGGCTCCCGGGGTGCCTGCACCCAATCTCAATCACCCGGCTTCCCGCTCCTGCAACAGGCGCTGGGCAATGGCCGAGGCACTCGCGACGTGCTGCAGAGCGGCGGCATGTGCTTCCTCCCCCTTGCCCGCGCGGATCGCCTCCACGATGCGCTGCATCTGCCTGGGGCCTTCCACCTCTCGGCCTGGCGTCTTGATCGTCATCGAGCGGAGGTGGTTGATGCGCATCGTCAGGGCGTTGACGATGTTCCAGGCGACCTCCTTGCCGGAGCTGGCGAACAGGGTGCGGTAGAAGTCCGAGGTGGCCTCCAGGACCAACGTCGAGTTGCCCCGGGCGTAGCCGGCGAGGATGCGGGCGAGGCAGGCGTCGAGGGCCGCGATCGTCGCGGGTTGCCGGGCCTCGGCGCAGGCGCGCGCGGCTATGGCCTCAAGCGCCCCCCGGATCTCGTAGATCTGCAAGGCCTCCGCCGCCGTGGTGCGCGAAACGATCGGACCACGCGCCGGAAGATTGGAGACCAGGCCTTCCGTCTCCAGATGCCGCAGAACCTCGCGAACGATGGTGCGGCTCACCCCCAGACGCTCGCACAGGTCGCGCTCCACCAGCCGGTCGCCCGGCCGGAAATGCTGCGAGAAGATGGCCTCGCGCATCTTCTCGAGCGTCAGCTCGCGAAGCGTCTTGGCGGGGCGATCAACCCTCAGGGGTTCAGTGGCAGCGTTCATCTTCTCGCATTCCCTCTTGCCGGCACTGGTGCCGCAGCCGCGCCGAATATTCAACTCAACCCAGCGCCATCTCAGAAAACCAATCGTCGCTGGCTGAGGCCGATTGACGTCAGATTATGGTATGCCATAGTACGGCATACAATAATATTCCTCAGGGTGAACTCATGGCCCCCATCACGCTTCCGACCTCGCTGTCCCGGTCCGCGCGCCGTGCGGCCACCCTCGCGGCGGCGGCTGCAGTCTGCCTCACGGCAGGGCTCGCCCGCGCGGAGACCTGTCAGCCGAAGATCGCCGACAGTCATCTCGTCAAGCCTGGCACGTTCGTGATGGCGACGAGCCCGACCCTGCCGCCCATGGCCTATGCCGACCAGAAAGGCGTGCTGAAAGGGCTCAGGATCGAACTCGGTTATGAGGTGGCCAAGCGCCTCTGCCTGAAGCCCGAATACATCAGCGCCGAATATGCAGCGATGATCCCCGGTCTCCAGGGTAAGCGCTGGGACATGATCAACGCCGGCCTCTTCGTGACGCCCGAGCGCACCAAGATCCTCTACATGATCCCGTATGAGAACCTCGCCATCTCCATCTCGACGGCGGTGAAGTCGGGCGCGCCCATCACCAAGCTCGACGACCTCTCCGGCAAGGCCGTGAGCACCGACATCGGCGGCTATGCCGAGAAGAAGATGCGCGACCTCAACAAGGATTTCGAGGCGCGGGGCCTGAAGCCCATGACCATCAACCTCTTCGATGGCTACGCCACCGTCTATCAGGCGCTGCGCGCCGGGCAGGTGGATGCTGCGGTGTCCATCGATCCGGTGGCGAAGCAGTATCAGGACCGCGGCGAGTTCACCCACGCCTTGTCGCGTCTGTACCCCACCCCGGGGTCTCTGGCCTTCGGCGACAAGGTGGTGGCGGACGCCGTCGCCGAGGTGATGAAGGACATGGAGAAGGACGGCTATCTCGACAAGCTGCTCGGTGAATACGGCGTCGGCCGGGCCGAGGGCGGGGTGCGCGTTCTCGGCCCCAATACATGACGTCTTCCTCATTGCGGCCGGGGCATTTGGTCCCCGCCGCCTCGCTGGGCGCCCCGCGCAGCCCGAGACCTCTCTCATTCCCGCGAGGCTGACGTGAAGGGTTGGCATTGGGACGGCTTCTTCGAGTATCTCACCAACGGCTACCTCATAGAGGGTGCGCTGGTGACCCTCGGGCTCACCGTCTTCTCCATATTTTTCGGGCTCATCCTGGGCTTCGTCATCGCAGTGATGCGCATGTCGAACTACAAATTACTGTCCGCTCCCGCGTATTTCTACACCTGGATCATGCGGGGCACGCCCCTTCTGGTGCAGCTCATCATCATCTACACGGGACTGCCGCAGCTCGGCATCAAGTTCACCGTGGTGGAATCCACCCTCATCGGACTTACGCTGAACGAGGCGGCCTATCTCTCGGAAATCGTGCGCGCCGGCATCGCGGCGGTGTCCCGGGGCCAGGTGAACGCAGCACGGGCCATCGGTATGACGCCGTTCCAGGTGATGCGCTACGTGGTGGCGCCGCAGGCCTTCCGCATCATCATCCCGCCGCTCGGCAACTCGGTGAACGGGGTGCTGAAAACCACCTCCATCGCCTCCATCATCTCCATGGAGGAACTGCTCCGGCGCACGCAGGTGCTCATTCAGGAGCGGTTCCTGGTGCTCGAACTCTTCGTGGTGGCGGCGATCTACTACCTCATCATGACCACCGCCTGGGAGTTCATCCAGCGCCGCATCGAGCGCCGCTTCGGCCGGGCCTACGATCCCCAGGCCGGCCTGGTCGAGCAGAGGTGAGGGCGCCATGAATGCAGCTGACGGCACATCCGCCCGCGCCACCACACCCGTGGTCGAAATCCGCGGTGTCGACAAATGGTACAGCACCTTTCAGGTGTTGAAAGGCTGCTCGCTCTCGGTGGCGCGCGGCGAGGTGGTGGTGGTGTGCGGGCCCTCCGGCTCGGGCAAGTCCACCCTCATCAAGTGCGTGAACGCACTGGAGCCGGTGAACACGGGCGAGGTCCTCATCGAGGGGACCTCCATCACCGACGGCAAGGCCAGCCTTTCGAAGCTGCGCGCCCGCGTCGGCATGGTGTTCCAGCACTTCGAGTTGTTCCCGCACATGAGCGTGCTGGAGAATCTGTGCATCGGCCAGGAGAAGGTGCTGAAGCGCAAGAGCGAGGAGGCACGCGACAAGGCCATGGGCCTGCTCGCGCGCGTCGGCATGACGGCCCATGCGGGCAAGTATCCGCTCCAGCTCTCGGGCGGCCAGCAGCAGCGCATCGCCATTGCCCGCGCGCTCGCCATGGACCCCATCGCGATGCTGTTCGACGAGCCGACCTCGGCGCTTGATCCGGAGATGATCACCGAGGTGCTCGACGTGATGGTCTCCCTCGCCCAGGAGGGGATGACGATGATGGTCGTGACCCACGAGATGGGCTTCGCGCGAAAGGTCGCGGATCGTGTCGTCTTCATGGATCGCGGCGAGATCGTCGAGGACACGCCGAAGGCGCGTTTCTTCGAAGATCCGCAGAGCGATCGGGCGAAGGCGTTCCTCTCCAAGATCCTGTCTCACTGAGGCTGCCGGGGGCGGTGCCATGCCCCTGCGCGCCTCCTGTCCTGGCATGCCGTAATCCGGAATTTGGAAAAGAGATCATGCTGAAGCTTCGCAAGATCGTCGGCTACGACGAGAAGGTGCTTATCGAGGGTGGCAAGGCGGCGCCGACCCCCCTCCATCTGTTCGGTACTGCGGCGGTGATCGCCAATCCCTGGGCCGGCCGCGGCTTCGTCGACGACCTCAAGCCGGAGATCATGGCCATCGCGCCGGAACTCGGTGCGCTCCTGACTGACGAGATCCTGCGCCGCGTCGGCTCCGGCGACGCTGTGGAGGGCTACGGCAAGGCCGCTTTGTGCGGCACCTCCGGCGAAATCGAGCACGCCTCCGCGCTCATCCATACCCTGCATTTCGGCAATCACTTCCGCCGTGCGGTGGGGGCGAAGACCTATCTCGCTTTCACCAACGTCCGCGGCGGGCCGGGCTGCCCCATCATGATTCCGCTGATGGACAAGCAGGACGAGGGCCGGCGCTCGCACTACCTGACGGTCCACTTCGCCATCTCCGACGCTCCCGCGCCGGACGAACTGGTGATTGCGCTCGGCGCTTCCATCGGTGGGCGACCGCATCATCGCATCGGCGACCGCTACAAGGACCTCGAGACCCTGAAGGACCTCCATGGCTGAGGTCGCAGACGCAGGTCGCCGCCACGCCACCGTCCGGCTGCGCGGTGGCGCCGTGGAGGGCTCGGTCGCCTATCTTCGGGCGGGTCAGGGCGCGCCCGTGGTGCTGATCCATGGCGTCGGCATGAATGCCGACGTCTGGAGACCGCAGGTCCGTGTCCTCGCCGCGCATCACGACGTCATCTCGATGGACATGCCCGGTCACGGCGAAAGCACCCTGCCGCCGGACCCGGCGCGCCTTGAGGACTATGGCGAGGCTGTCGTCGGGCTGCTTGATGCGCTGGGCATCCAGCGGGCGGCACTGGTGGGGCATTCCATGGGGGCCCTGGTGGCGATGCAGGTGGCCTTGCGCCATCCCGCGCGCGTCACCCGGCTGGTGGCGATGAACGCCGTCTTCTGCCGTCCACCGGAACTGAAGCGCGCCGTTGAGGCCCGCGCCGACGAACTGGACCAAAAGGGTGTCGCCGCCTCCATTGATCCGACCCTGGCCCGCTGGTTCGGCGATCCCGTGCCGGACGATCTCGTCGAGGCCTCGGCCCTGACCCGCGCGGCGCTGGAGCAGGTGCGGCCCGAAGGCTATCGGTTGACCTACCGGCTATTCGCCAGTTCCGATGCGGTGTTTGCCGAGGCGCTCCGGCAACTCGTCCCGCCGGCCCTGTTCTTCACGGCCGAGCACGACGCCAATTCCTCCCCGGCCATGTCGCTGGAGATGGCAGCCCGCGCTCCCGGTGGCCGGGCGGAAATTCTCGCCAGCGCGCGCCATATGATGGCCCTCACCCATCCCGATGCCGTCAACCGCAGCCTGCTCGCCTTCCTGGCCGAAGCGCAGGCGCCTGCCGCGAGCCTTGCGAGGGCCGAGCCGTGAACGCCTTACAGACATTCGAGCACTATATCGACGGTGTCTTCTCCTATCCCACCGAGCGTTTCGAGAGCGTGGACCCGTCCACCGAGGCGGCGTGGGCGCTGATGCCCCAGGCTGACGCGGCGGACGTGGACCGCGCCGTCACCGCCGCCCATCGTGCCATGCATGAAGGGCCCTGGGCGCGCATGACCGCCACCGAGCGCGGGCGCCTGCTCTACAAGCTCGGCGACCTCGTGGCGGAGAACGCGGCCGAGATTGCCAAGCTGGAAACCCGCGACACCGGCAAGATCATCCGCGAGACCAAGGCGCAGATCGGCTATGTAGCGGCTTACTACCGTTACTTCGCCGGCCTTGCGGACAAGCACCAGGGCGCCGTCGTGCCCATCGACAAGCCGGACCTCGACGTCACGCTGCGCCCCGAGCCCATCGGCGTGGTCGCGGCCATCGTGCCATGGAATTCCCAGCTCTTCCTGTCCGCGGTGAAGCTCGCCCCCGCGCTTGCCGCCGGCTGCGCCGTGGTGCTGAAGGCGTCCGAGGATGGCCCGGCGCCGCTTCTCGCCTTCGCCAAGCTCGTGCATCAGGCCGGCTTCCCGCCGGGGGTGGTCAACATCCTGACCGGCTTCGGGCCCGAGTGCGGGAAAGCGCTGACCACCCATCCGCTCGTGTCCCGCATCGCGTTCACCGGCGGGCCGGCGACGGCGCGGCATATCGTGCGCAACAGCGCGGAGAACCTCGCTTTCACCACCCTTGAGCTGGGCGGCAAGTCTCCCGTCGTGGTGTTCAACGACGCCGATCTCGAAAGCGCAGCCAACGCCGTGGTTGCAGGCATTTTCGCCGCCAGCGGGCAGAGCTGCACGGCGGGTTCGCGGCTGCTGGTGGAGCGGAAGGTCGCACAGCCCTTCCTGAAACTGCTGGCAGACAAGGCTCGCGCCATCCGCATCGGTAATCCGCAGCGGATGGAGACGGAGATGGGCCCGCTCGCGACCGCGCGGCAGGTGGCCCACATGGAGCGCACGGTGGCCGCCAGCATCGTGCAGGGGGCCGAGTGCATCACGGGCGGCAGCCGGCCCCGGGGCCTGTCCCAGGGCTATTACGTCTCCCCCACCATCCTCTTTTCCCACGACACCGACTTGCCCTGCTTCCGCGAGGAATTCTTCGGTCCGGTCCTGAGCGCCTCCGTGTTCGACACGGAGGAGGAGGCGGTCGCCAAGGCGAACGACACCGTCTTCGGCCTCGCCAGCGGTGTCTTCACCACCAATCTCGCCCGTGCCCACCGCATGACGGCGAAGATCCATGCCGGCATCGTCTGGGTGAACACCTATCGCGCCGTCTCGCCCATGGTGCCGTTCGGCGGATATGGCATGTCCGGCCTCGGCCGCGAGGCGGGCATGGATTCCATCCGCGACTACACGCGCACAAAATCGGTGTGGATCAACACGTCCGACGCCCCGATCCCCGATCCCTTCGTGATGCGCTGAGGACTGCTGCATGATCAACCGCATCCTGACCCCGCGCGAGCTTCTGATCGGCGGCGGCAGCCTCTCCCAGCTCGTGCCTTTGCTGGGCCGCCTCGGCGTGAGACGGCCCATGCTGGTCGTCGACCCCACCATTTTCAGGCTGGGCCTCGCCGATACGGCCATCGCCGCCATGCGGGAGGCGGGGCTGGGCCTCGGCGTGTTCTCGGCGGTGGTGGAAGATCCGACCGACACCAGCGTGATCGCGGCGGCCGACGAGATCCGCTCCGGCTCCCACGATGGCGTCATTGGCTTCGGCGGCGGCAGCGCCATCGACACGGCGAAAGCGGCGGCGATCCTCGCGAGCACGGGCGAGGACGTGCATGCCCTGAAAGTGCCGCGCATCGTGGATCTTCAGGTGATGCCGCTGGTGGCCATCCCCACGACCGCCGGCACCGGCAGCGAAGTCACCCGCGCCTGCGTCGTGTCCGACACGGCTGCGCAGGAGAAGATGCTGATCCTCGGTACCGCGGCCCTTCCGGTCGCAGCCATCGTTGACTACGAACTGACCCTCTCCTGCCCGTTCCGGGTCACCGTGGACACGGGGCTCGATGCCCTGACCCATGCGCTGGAAGCCCTCATCAATCGCAACGGCAACGCCCACGCTGAAGCGCTGGCGCTCTCAGCGCTCAGGCTGATCGGCGCGAATCTGGAGACGGTCGCGCGCGAACCGTCGAACCGCGCCGCGCGCGAGGCCATGATGCTGGGGGCAACCCATGCGGGGCTTGCGGTGTCCAACACGTCCACCGCCCTCATTCATGGGCTGAGCCGGCCCATCGGCGCCTTCTTCCATGTGCCCCACGGCCTCTCCAACGCCATGCTCCTGCCGCTCGTGACGGAATATTCCCTTTCCGCTGCGCCCGACGGCTACGCCGCGGCCGCCCGCGCGCTCGGCTGGGCGCGGGCGACCATGGGGGATGAAGAGGCCGGGCATGCCCTGGTGACGGGCTTCCGGGAGCTCAACGCCCGCCTGGAGGTTCCGACCCCCAAGGCCTATGGCGTGGATGAGGAGGCCTATTTCCGCCTGCGGCCGGAGATGGCCCGCCAGGCCCTCGCCTCCGGCACCCCGGGGAATAATCCGCGCATTCCGTCCGAAGACGAGATCGTCCGTCTCTACGAGATCGCCTGGGACGGCGGAGCCATCCGCGGGTGATGGCGGGGCAACGTTTGCGTTGCACCCGGTCACCGTCTGGACGGGCGGGAGGAGCTTTGACGCGCTATCGCTGCGGTCCCGGTGCCGCCAGTACGCTCGGCCGCTGCCGCACGAAGCGGGGGGAGAGGTCAACGCCCTCCCGGGACAAGGCGGATGCAAGCCGGGCGATGCCCTTGCGGATCGCCTCCGGCGTCAGCGCCGCATATCCCAGCACCACGGCGCGGGGATAGCGGAACGGGACGATCTCGTGGGCGCCCGCCGCCTCCAGCGTGTAGATCCCCACGCCCGCGTCGGCCGCGATCCGCGCCACCTCGCGCACCGGCGGGAGGTGGTCCGGCAGCGTCCACATCACGTGCATGCCGGCATCGGCACCGGAGATGCGCGTGGGCCCGAAATGGCTGTTCAGGCTTTCCACCAACGCTTGGCGCGCCTCGCTGTAGGTCTGGCGGATGCGCCGCACGTGCCGGGCGAAGCGGCCCTGGTCGATGAAGTCCGCGAGCACGATCTGGTCGAGCCAGGGATGGCCGTAGTTGGCGAGGCTCTTGGCCTGCCGCACGGGACCGACCAGCTGCTTCGGAACCACCATGTAGCCGGTGCGGATGCCGGCGCCGACGGACTTGGAGAAGGTGCCGAGATAGATCACCGAGGTGTTGGCATCGAGGCCCGCCAGCGCGGCGAGCGGGGCACCGTCATATCGGAAGTCGCTGTCGTAATCGTCCTCCACCACATAGGCGCCGCTGCTGCGGGCCCAGGCCAGAAGCTCGCGGCGGCGCCCGAACGACATGGTGACGCCGGTGGGGAACTGGTGGGAGGGCGTGACGTAGGCGAGCGATGCGCCGCAGCCCGCCAGATACTCCGTGCACAGGCCCTGCGCATCTACCGGAACCGGCACCAGCGCGCCGCCGAAGCTGGAGAAGACATGCGCCGCGCCGGCATAGCAGGGGTCCTCGATCGCGATCTTCACTCCCGGCTGCACGAACAGGCGGCTGATGAGGTTGAAGCCCTCCTGCGCGCCAGCAGTGATGATGACCTGATCCGGCTCGGCCGGAATGGCGCGGTTTGCCGAGACATGGCTGGCGATGGCGCGGCGCAGCTCGATCGCGCCTTCCGGCGGACCGTACCCGGACAGGTTGCCGGACGCGCGCGAAAGGTTCTCCAGCAGCAATTGCCGCCATTCACGGATCGGAAAATTCCGGCTGTTGGCGCTGCCGTACCAGAAATCCACCTGCATGCGAGTGGGGCCGGTCTGCACCATGCGCAGCGGCGCTGCACGCAGCAGCACCGGCGGGTGCACGACTGTGGGCTCGGGCCGGCGCGGCGAGGGGCTCGATGCCTCAGGATTGGGCGATCCCGACAGGCCGACGCAGGCTTCCGGCAGCACCTCGCACACGAAGGTGCCGGCGCCCGGGCGCATCACCAGGTAGCCTTCCTTGGCGAGGCGCTCGAACGCAAGCACGATGGTGTTGCGCGACACCTTGAGCGTGCGGGCCAGTTCCCGGGTCGAATGCAGTGCCGCCCCCGGCGGCAGGGTGCGGGCGAGAATGGCCGCGCGGACCTGGTCGTAGACCTGCTCCTGGAGCGTGACGCCCGCGGCCGGGTCCAGATGCAGTGGAATCATGTGCCTGCTCGATCCTTGCCCCAAGGGTGAGCAAAGCAATTCACGTGCCATCCAATGCCTCCAGATCCCCGTCAGGCGAGGCCCGAAGCCACCTGCCGGACCAGGGGATCCGCCCGCGCCGCCTCCAGGCTGCCGTGGAAGATGATCTCCCCCCGCTCGATCACATAGATGCGCGAAACATAGTCGGGAATATGCTGGACGTTGGATTCCGCCATCAGGACCGCCCGGCCCGAGGCGCGGATGGAGGCGATGCCGGCGGCGATGGTGGGAATGATGGCGGGCGAGAGGCCCTCGAATGGCTCGTCAAGCAGCAGCAGATCCGGATCGAGGGCCAGCGCGCGGGCGATGGACACCATCTTGCGCTCGCCGCCGGAGAGTTCGGCACCGCCGCGCGCCATGTAGGTGAGGAGCTTGGGAAAGACCTCATAGGCGAAGGCGATGCGATCGGCCGCAGGACGCTCCCGCGATGGCCGCGTCCAGGTGCCGAAGGCGATGTTCTGGGCCACGGAGAGGCTTGCGAACACCTCGCTCTCCTCGGGAGAGAAGCCGATGCCGCGCCGGGCGACCTCGTGCGGCGGAAGCCCGGCCAGCGCCTTCCCGTGCCACAGGACGGTGCCGGCGCGGGGCGCGAGCTGCCCCATGAGTGCGCGGAGCAACGTTGTCTTGCCGGCCCCGTTGCGGCCGACCAGGCAGACGATCTCACCGGCCGCCACGTCCAGCGAGATGGCGCGCAGGATCGACGTTCCGGCGATGTCGACGCTGAGGCGTTCAACCGAGAGCATTGTGAGGCACCTTGCCGACGAGGGTCTCGATCACCGCCGGGTCCCGGAAGAAGGCATCAGGTGGCATGTCGGCGACGAGACTGCCGGCCTTCAGGCCGATCACCCGGGTGGCGTAGCGCGCGATCAATTCCATGTCGTGCTCCACAAGGACGAGGCTCTCGACGCCGAGCCGCTGGGCCGCCGCGAGCAGGGTCTCCATGATGCGGTCCTTGTCGGCGCTGGAGATGCCGCTGGTCGGCTCGTCCAGCAGCATCAGGCGCGGGCGCAGGGTGAGCGCGCTTGCGATGTCCACCAGCTTCTTCTCGCCCTGGGAAAGGGCGGAGCAGGTGGTTTCAAGCCGGTGCTCCAGGCCGAAGGCCGCCGCCACCTCGCGGACCTGCGCCTGCTCGCGCCGGCAGGTGGCCGCCGGCCGGAGCAGGCGAAAGGTCTGCCCGGCGCGGGCGAAGGCGCCGACCGAGATCATCTCGGCCACGGTGAAACTCGGATAGATGGTGACGAGCTGGAAGGAGCGGGCCAGCCCACGCAACGCGAGCGCGCTGGCCCCGAGCCCCGCCACCGGGCGCCCCTCGAACATCACGCCGCCCTCGTCGGGCATGAACAGCCCGGAGAGCGTGTTCACCAGCGTGGTCTTGCCGGCGCCATTGGGGCCGACCACCGCCACCACCTCCCCCTTCGAGATATCGAACGACACCCCCGCGAGCGCGGTGAAGGCACCGTAGCGCTTGGTGATGTTCAACGCGCGCAGCAGCATCTCGGTCATCGCCGCCTCCATTCCAGTGCGAGCGTGATGAGGCCGAGAATACCGCGCGGGGCGAAGATGATGATGAGCGCGAGAATCGCGCCGAGGGCAAAGCGCCAGTACTCTGTATTGGCCATCAGCGTGTCCTGCAGCAGGGTGAAGGACACGGCCCCGACGATCGGGCCGAACAATTGCCCGAGCCCTCCGAGGATGATGATGAAGATCATGTTGCCGGACTGCGTCCAGTAGGACAGCTCCGGATCGGCGGCACCGATGCTGACCGCCAGCACCGCGCCGCCGACCGCGCAATAGATGCCGGACAGGATGAACGCCACGTAGCGCACCTTGAACACCGGTACCCCGAGAAACGACGTCTTGCGCTCGTTGTCCCGCCCCGCCTTGAGCGCGAGCCCGAGGGGTGAGGAGACGATCAGCGCCATGAGGAGGAACATGACCGAGAACAGCCCGAGCGCGTACCAGTAGAACGGCCCCACCAGGAAGGCGGTCTTGCTCATGGAGGCGAAGCTGGCGCCGAACAGGCTGGGGCGCGGCACGGAGATGCCGGATTCTCCGCCGGTCAGGTCGTAGAACTTGAACAGGAAGGAATGGAAGATCATGCCGAAGGCGAGCGTCAGCATGGAGAAGAAGATGGTCGTATAGCGCAGGCACAGGAGGCCGATGAGGGCCGCCACCGTGCCGCTCACGAGCATCGCCACGATGAGCTGCGCCTCGAATGCGCGAACCCCGAGCTTCGCCCCCATCACGGCGCTCGCATAGGCGCCGATGGCGAGGAACATGGCGTGGCCGAAGGACAAGAGCCCGCCGTAGCCGAACAGGAGGTTGAGGCCGGTCAAAGCGATGGCGTAGGCGAGGATGGGGATGATGAGTGTGGTGTAGTAGGGCCCCAGCGCGAACGGGGCGGCGACGAAGGCCGCGAGCACGGCGAGGAAGGCGACGATGGTCTTCATGCCTCGGCCTTCCCGAACAGTCCGTAGGGTCGCGCCACGAGGACGACGATCACCACAAGATAGATGGACATCACCTCCAGCTCCGGGAAATAGGTGAGCGAGAGCGCCCTGAGCACGCCGACGATGATGGCCCCGAGGAAGGCGCCGCGGATGCTGCCCAGCCCACCGATCACCACCACCGCGAAGGCTTCGACGATGAGCGCGATGGGCATTTCCAGCGAGGCCGCCGTGGTGGGAATGACAAGCGCGCCGCCGACCGTGCCGAGCATGGAGCCGAGCACGAACACGAGCATGTTGATGCGGCGGGTGTTGGCGCCCAGCGCCTCCGCCATGCGGCCGTTCTCGGCGGTGGCCCGCACCACGTGGCCGAGACTTGTGCGTTCGATGAGCCAGTAGAGCAGGCCGGCCACCACCAGCGCGCTCGCCATCACCAGCAGGTTGTAGACCGGGAAGGTGAATTCGCCGACCACGAGTGTGCCGTAGACCGATGGCAGATCGCCGAGCAGCCGCGGCTGAGCGCCCCAGACGTAGCGCAGGACATCCTGGAACATCAGCACGAAGGCGAACGTCATGAGCAGCTGGAAGGCTTCGTCGCGGCCGTAGACCGTGCGCAGCACCCGCTCGATCACGAAGCCCACCTGTCCCGCCAGGAGGCCGGACAGGATGAGCACCGGCAGGAGCAGGACGGGAGAGCCGCCCTGCGCCGAGAACCACTCGAACACCGAGGCTCCGAAATAGGCCCCGAGGGCATAGAGCGAGCCGGCGGTCAGATTGACGATGCGCTGGACACCGAAGATGAGCTGCAGTCCCGCCGTGACGAGGAACAGGACCGCAGCGTTGAACAGCGCGGCGAACAGAAGGTCGACCGTGGCCATGTCGCGTCTTTGCTCCCGGCCGGTCAGACCGGGAAATTGGCCGTTTCGAGCCAGCCCCAGAAATCGGCGCCCGGCGGCTTCTGGAGCACGGAGGCGTCGTAGCTGTAGGTGTCCTTCAGGGTGCACACGTCATAGGGATTGTCGTGGGTCGCGAAGCCGCCGTAGAACATCTCCTCGGCGATGTGATCCTTGCGCATTCCGGCCGGCCCGCCGAACGATTCCACCTTGATGCCCTCGATCGCCTGGGCGATCTCCTCCGGCTTCGGCCAGGACCCGCCTTTCGCGGCCATCGCCTTCTCCACGCCCGCCTTGTAGACGTTCATGGCGAAGAAGGCGCGGTCGCTTTCCCAGTGGGGATAGTCCTTGTACTTGTCCATGTAGTATTCGACGAATTCCTTCTGCGCCGCAGAGGGATTGGGCCGCGCGAAGTACATGGTATTGTAGCACAGCAGCGTGCCGACCGGCGTGAAGGGCTTCTTCAGCTGGCCGTGCTGGTGGCCGGCCTGCACCAGCACCATGCGGGCGGTATCCGTGAGGCCGGCGCTGGTGGCCGCGCGCATGAAGATGGGCAGGTCCGCATTGCCCAGCACGCAATAGATGAGATCGGGCTTGGCCGCCTTCAGCGCCGCCACGTTGGCGGTGAAGTCCAGCTGGCTGAAGCTCGACCACTGCTCCGAAACCACCTCGGCGTCGATGCCGAACTTCTTGTTGAGCGCCTTGAAGGCAGTCCACACGTTGCGCCCGTAGGTATAGTCCGGGCTGATGGCGGCGATGCGCTTGAACTGGCCCTTCAGATGCTTGAGCGCGATCAGCGAGGCCATCACCGCTTCGCACTCGTTGTCGGTGCTCTTGAACACGTATTTCGGCGACGGCATGGTCTCCTTCACGCCGTCCTGGGTGGTGCCGTCCCAGAAGATGGTGAGAACCTGCATGTCCTCCAGCGTCGGCGCCATGGGCAGGGTCACGCCCGTGGAATAGCCGCCCTGGATGCAGTCCACTTTTTCCTGGAGCACGAGGCGCCGCGCCCGCTCCAGCGTCTCCTTGGCGTTGGTCTCCTCCTCCACCACCAGCTCGACCTTGCGGCCGGCGATGCCGCCGGACGCGTTGATCTTCTCGGTGCTCCACTCCACCGCGCGCAGGCCGTTGGCGCCGATGTAGGCCGCTGTGCCGGCGCGTGGCGCGATGATGCCGACCTTCAACGGCGTATTCTGGGCGAGGGCGGGCATGGGAAAGGCGCCGACGGCGCTTCCCGCCGCCAGCCCCGCCATGCCCTTGAGGACACCACGACGGTCGATACCTGATTTCGGGTCCATACCTGATTTCGGGTCCATACCTGATTTCGGGTCCATACCTGATTTCGGGTCCATGTCGATCTCCGGAAGGTTTGGAGAAGCGGCGCCTTTGGCGCTCTATGCTTTTATGAATGGGCCTTGCCTATGAATGGCCTTGCGGTCCGCCTCAGGCGGCCAACGCATCGAGAGCCGCCTTCACCTCGGCGGCGGCCGCAGCTTCCAGCGGCAGAAGCGGCGGGCGCGGATACCCCGCGCTCTTGCCCATCAGCGCCAACCCCTCATGGGCGACGCGGATGATGCCGTAACGACTGCCGATCTCGCTCAGGGGAAAGAGACGGGCTGCGGCGGCATAGGCCGCCGCCACGTCGCCGGCCTTGGCTGCGTTCCAGAAGGCGACGCACTCGGCCGGACAAATGTTGGCAAGACCGGTGAACCAAGCCGGCGCGATGGCCAGCGCCGGCTCCAGGATGAGCGTATCCTGGCCGATGCCCACCTGGACCTTTCCGCCGGTGATCTTGGGCACCATGAAGGCGCGCGACAGGTCGCCGGAGGAGTCCTTCATGCCCACCAGCGTCGGGATGGAGGAGAGCGTCTTCACCAGCGTCGAGGTGAGGTCGATGCCGGCGAGCGGCGGGTTGTTGTAGAGCCACAGGGGCAGATCGCTGGCCGCGGCGACCGTCTCGTAATGGGTGACGATCTCCCGCTCGGTCGGCTTCCAGTAGTTGAGCGGCACCACCAGCACCGCATCCGCGCCATGGTCGGCCGCGTGCTTTGCAAGGCGGACGCTTTCCGCCGTGGTCATGGCACCGATGCCCGTCATCACCGGCACCCGGCCGCCCAGATGCGTGGCGACCTCTTCCAGCGCCTTCATCTTCTCGGCTTCGGTGAAGTAGCCGTTCGCGCCCGTGCTTCCGAACAGGGTGACGCTGTGGATGCCGGCCGCGAGTGCATCATCAAGATGTTTCTTCCACCGTGAGTAGTCGATGGAGCCATCCGCCGCGACCGGCGTCACTGAAAACAGAACAACACCCTCGATATTCATTCTGGTCATGCCTCGGCTCCCCGTCTTCACTATGAAGCCTGAGCCCGGGATGTCCGGTTCACAAGGCGTGCGATGGTTCCGCTTTGGGAAAAATCGATAGGACCAGCTCAGGGAGGGCTTCGGGGCGGGAGGCCCTTCGCATAAGTTTTCCATGCGAGCCGGCCGATGTGGGCGGCCGTGACCGCTCTTCCCTTCACCAGAACGAGGCCGACCAGCGCCATGGCGGACGCGGACTTCATCAAGACCACTTGCCCGAGGGACTGCTACGACGCCTGCGGGATCGTCGTGGGCCGCCGCGACGGCATGATCCGGAAGGTTCTCGGAGATCCCGACCACGCCGTCACCCGGGGCGCCCTCTGCGGCAAGTGCGCCATCGCCTACAACGGCAGCTGGCGCGCGCCGGATTTCAGGCTGGCGACGCCGCTCAAGCGCGTGGGGGCCAAGGGCGAAGGGACGTTCGAGCCCATCGGCTGGGACGAGGCGCTGTCACTGATCGCCGAGCGTTTCGGCACGCTCAGCGCGGAAGGCGAGGCCCGCACGATCCTCCATACCCATTACACCGGCACGGTGGGGCTGGTGGGCGGCTGGTATCCCATCCGCTTCTTCAACCGCCTCGGTGCCACGGAGGTCGATCCCGACACCGTCTGCAACAAGGCGGGGCATGTCGCGCTGGAAATGACCTTCGGCAACTCCCTAGAAGGCTTCGACCCGCGCACCGCGCGCGATGCCCGCACCATACTCGTATGGGGCGCCAACCCTTCCTTCTCGGCGCCGCACCAGAACAAGGGCTGGCTCGCGGATGCGCAGGCCGCGGGCACGCGCGTCATCGTCGTCGATCCCGTCGCCCACGACACGGCGCGCGCCGCGGACCTGCATCTGCAACTGCGGCCCGGCAGCGATGCGGCGCTCGCCTTCGCCTTCATCCATGTGCTGCGGCGCGACGGGCTCGACGACCGGGATTTCCTGGGCTCCCACGTTCTGGGGGCGGAAGACCTTGCCCCAACCATCGCCGCCATGAGCCCCGAGCGCGCGGCGACGCTCTGCGGTGTGCCCGCGGAGCTGATCGAGGAGGCCGCGCGCGCCTATGGAGCGGGCCCCTCGCTCCTGTGGCTCGGGCAGGGCGTGCAGCGCCAGCCGTATGGCGGCAACGCCTTCCGTGCGCTGGCGGCGCTGGTGGCGTTCTCCGGCAATCTCGGCAAGCCCGGCGCCGGGTTTCTCTACATGAACGGCCCCGGCGGGCGCGGCATCGACATGGCGACGCTGACCTGCCCCGAGCTTGCGACGAACATGCCGCCCGCCATAAGCCACATGGACCTCGCGGCCACGCTGGAGGATCCGCGGCGCGCCCGTGCCTTCGTGAACTGGAACAACAACCCCGCCGCCTCCTCGCCGGAGCAGGCCCGCCTGCGCCGGGCACTGAAGCGCGAGGACCTGTTCCACGTGGCGGTGGACCTGTTTCACACCGACACCACCGCCTATGCAGACATCGTGCTGCCGGCGGCGAGCTTTCTCGAGTGCGACGACCTGGTGCTGTCCTATTTTGACCTCACCGTCTCGGCGCAGGTGAAGGCGGGCGATCCCCCCGGCACGGCGCTGCCGAATTCGGAAATTTTCCGCCGGCTCGCGGCGGCTATGGGCTTTGCCGAGCCGGAGCTGTTCGAGACCGATGCCGACCTCATCGCGCGGCTCCTCGCCCAGACGCCCTTTGAAGGCACCTTCGCCGACTTGGCCGCCGTGGGTACGGCCACCGTCTTCCCCGAGCCGAAGGTGCAGTTCGAAGGCCTCGCCTTCGGTACGCCGTCGGGACGAATTGAGCTTGCGAGCGGGCAGGCGGTCGCCCTCGGCCTGCCGCGCCTGCCCATGGCCCACGTCGACGCGCCGCCCGCGGATGGCAGGATGCGCATCCTTTCCCCCGCCTCCCAATGGCAGATGAACTCGAGCTACGGCAATGATCCAGTGATCCGGCGCCGGCTCGGACCGCCGACCGTGGCGCTCCATCCGGACGACGCGGCGCGCGAAGGCCTCACGGAGGGCGATCAGGTGGTGCTTGCCAACGGCGAGGGCCGCGTGCCGGTCACGGTCGCCATCTCGGACCGCACCCTTCCGGGCGTCGTCCTGATGCACAAGGGCCGCTGGCCGAGCCTCTCGCCGGGCGATGCCAACGTCAACGCCTTGGTGCCGGGCCACAAGAGCGACATCGCCGAGAGCACCACCGTCCACGGTACGGAGGCGCGCCTGATACGCGCGGAGGCCGCAGAATGAGCCCATTGCGGATGGCCGCCGTGCGGGACGTGGCGGTCATCGGCGCGGGGCCAGTGGGCTTGTTCACCCTCTTCGCCCTCGGCCAGGCGGGGCTCGACGCCCTGGTGGTGGACGCGCTCGACGTGCCCGGCGGCCAGTGCGCGGCGCTCTACCCGGAAAAGCCCATCTATGACATTCCCGGCCGGCCCTCCGTGACGGCGGGCGCGCTGGTCGCCGATCTGGTGGGACAGGCGGCGCCCTATGACCCCCTCTATCTCCTCGGCCGCCGCGCCATCGGCCTCAGGCAGGAGGAGGAACAGTTCCGCATCGCCCTCTCCGACGGAAGCGAGGTGGGCGCCCGCGCCGTGGTGGTGGCGGCGGGCGCCGGGGCGTTTGGCCCCAACCGTCCGCCGATCCCCAATCTTGCGGCCTTCGAGGGGACCAGCCTTTTCTATGCGGTGGACGACCCCGCGCGGTTTCGCGGCCGGATGGTGGTGATCGCGGGCGGCGGAGACTCGGCAGCCGATTGGGCGGTGATCCTCGCCGGCATCGCCGCTCAGGTGGTGCTTGTGCATCGGCGGCCCGTCTTCCGGGCGGCGCCTGCGACGCTCGCCGCGATCGAGCGCCTCGTGCAGGAGGGGCGCATCCGCATCTGCGCGCCCCGTACCCTTGCGGGCGTGTCTGGAACCGGCGCGCGGATCGAGGCCGTGCGGCTCGCCGACGGCGCGGGTGGACAGGAAGAGGTGGCGGCCGATGCGCTCCTGTGCTTCTACGGCCTCGCCAAGGATCTCTCGGCGCTCGCCGGCTTCGGCATCGCCGCGGGTACCGCCGGCGTCCCGGTGGCTCCCGCCAGCATGGAGACCATGCGCCCCGGCGTATTCGCCGTAGGGGACGTCGCCGACTATCCCGGCAAGCTGAAGCTGATCCTCACCGGCTTCGCGGAGGCCGCTCGGGCCGCCCACAGCACGCTCGCCCTGCTGCGCCCTGCCGCGGTGCGCCACTTCGAGCATTCCACCAGCCGTGGCGACCCGGCCGCGCGCGCTGCAAACGTCTGAGGAATCCTTCGGCCCATGACACGCCTCATCGTCACCGCCCGCGACGGCAGCCGCCACGACGTGGAGGCGCAGGACGGCCTCTCCGTCATGGAGGCGCTGCGCCCGCTCGGCATCGGCATCGCAGGAGAGTGCGAGGGCTCAGCGGCCTGCGCGTCCTGCCACGTGTGGGTGGATGCCGCCTGGATCGCGCGCCTCCCCGAACCTGAGGACGCGGAGGCGGACATGCTGGACTGCGCCTTCAACACGCGCGCCGGATCGCGTCTTTCCTGCCAGTTGCGCGTGGGGCCGGAACTGGACGGCCTGGAACTCGCCATGCCGCATGTCTGACACGGGGATCTTTCCCGCGAAGCGTTCGACCCGCTGAAGACGCGCCGAACAGGGCAGCGCCACTCACAGCCAAAACAGTGGCTGCAGACGGGCGTCAATAGGAACGGGAGAGATCGATCCCGGCGGCATGTTCTCCCGGGTCGCCGGAGGCGTGCCCAACACGCTTATTGGGCGGGGGGAGACTGCTCGCCATGAGTTGGATACCGTTCTCAATATTCACGCTGCGTAAGCTGGGGCGTCTCAGGAACATTCGAAATCTCGGCGAGTTATCGCGCCATGACGACCGCCGAAGCCCCCGCTCGACCGACCGAAAAGCCAGATGCGACCGCAGAGTCCGAACTGGACAGCGTGATCGCGGAGAACGGAAAGGTGGTCGAGCCGCCTCCGCCCGAGGCCATCGAGCCTGACCCCTCCCTCTCCTCGGAAGAGGTCGAACGGCTCCGCAAATCGTATCTGCTGAAGCGCTTCTGGATCAGCGCGCGCGGATACTGGGGCGCCAAGGGCGACAAGCTGGCCTGGGTCTTCACCATCGGCCTTCTGTTGCTGATCGTTACCAACGTGGGGTTTCAGTACGCCATCAACGTCTGGAACCGGTCGATCTTCGACGGCATCGAGAAGCGAGACGCCTCCACCGTCTTCTTCCTCACCGCTGTCTTTTTCCCGCTGGCCGTGGGCAGCGTGGCGCTGGGCGTCGCCCAGGTCTATGCGCGCATGGGCATGCAGCGGCGCTGGCGCGCGTGGCTGACCAATGCGGTCGTCTCACGATGGCTGACGGGGGGGCGCTACTATCAGCTCAATCTGGTCAGCGGCGATCACAAGAACCCGGAATACCGCATCGCCGAGGATCTGAGGGTGGCGACCGAAGCCCCCGTGGACTTCCTCGCCGGCGTGACATCGGCGTTCCTCTCTGCGGCCACCTTCATCGTCGTGCTGTGGACCATCGGCGGCGCGCTGACCGTGACGTTGGGCGGCACGGACATCACCATTCCCGGCTTCCTCGTCGTGGCAGCCGTGATCTATGCCCTCATCGCGTCCGGATCGATCCTGTTCATCGGGCGGCGCTTCGTGGAAGTGTCGGAGGAGAAGAACCAGTCGGAGGCCGACTACCGCTATGTGCTAACCCGCGTTCGCGAGAATGGCGAAAGCATCGCCTTGCTGGGCGGAGAGCAGGAGGAGCGGGATGGTATCAATTCCACCTTCTCCGGCGTCCTCCGGCAATGGTCGCGCCTCGCCGGCCAATACATGCGCACGACGCTCGTGTCGCAAGGATCCAGCCTCATCGCTCCGGTCGTGCCGCTGCTGCTGTGCGCGCCGAAATTTCTTGAAGGCCAGATGTCCCTCGGCGAGGTGATGCAGGCCGCCTCCGCCTTCACCATCGTGCAGACGGCCTTCGGCTGGCTGGTCGACAACTATCCCCGGCTTGCCGACTGGAACGCCTGCGCACGCCGCATCGCCTCGCTGATGATGTCGCTCGACGCGCTGGAGCGCGCAGAGAACGGCGATGGCGTGGGGCGCATCCAGCGGGGCGAGACGGATGGGCAGGCCATGCTTACCCTGAACGACCTTTCCGTGTCGCTGGATGACGGCACGGCGGTGGTGGAGCAGGCCGAGGTAGTGATCGAGCCGGGGGAGCGGCTGTTCGTTTCGGGTGCTTCCGGAAGCGGCAAGAGCACGCTGGTCAGGGCCATCGCGGGGCTGTGGCCCTGGGGCGGCGGCAGCATCAATTTCCATCCCGATGCGCGCCTCTTCATGCTGCCCCAGAAGCCCTATGTGCCATCGGGCACCCTGCGGCGGGCGGCGGCCTATCCGGGCGGGGCCGAGGACTGGTCGGCCGAGGAGATCTGCGCCGCGCTCCAGGCGGTCGGGCTTGAGCATCTGAAAGAGAAGATCGAGGAGGAGGCCCCCTGGGACCAGACGCTGTCCGGTGGCGAGAAGCAGCGCCTGGCCTTCGCGCGCCTGCTGCTGCATCGCCCCGACATCATCGTACTCGACGAGGCCACTTCCGCCCTCGACGACAAGAGCCAGGACAGGATGATGGAGCTTGTGACCACCGAGCTGCCGGACGCGACAATCGTCAGCGTCGCCCACCGCGCCGAGCTGGAGGCCTTCCACAGCCGCAAGATCGTGCTGGAGCGGCGCAAGGGCGGGGCGAAGCTGGTGACTGACATCGACCTTATTCCGCGAAAGGGGAAGCCGCGGCTATTGGGGCAATTGCTGCGGCGGCGTCGGCCATCGAGCCAAGCCTAGTCGCCCGAGATCACGGGGCGTTGTCGGCCTGATCGTCCGCGTCGTGGTGCAACGAGTTGCACCACTGACTAACGCCAAGTCCGTGCGACACGCCTTAGGATGGCCATGTCTGGCGCCCAGGGCCCCTTGAAGCTCGCTTGCTGACGATCTCCCGAAGCTCCTTCGGCACTCCGATGCGTACGAAAAAGCGGTGCCCCGTTGCTGCACATATGGGGTCTTTGCAGCCATGGCCGCCCCGATTTTGGACAATCGTTGGACGGAGCTTGGACAAGAGGTGAGGATTCGCGAGGGTTTCTAGCGCCTGCAACGCCATAGGATGGTGCTGCGAGAGAGGATTGAACTCTCGACCTCTCCCTTACCAAGGGAGTGCTCTACCACTGAGCTACCGCAGCGTGCCGGCGGCCGCACCAGGAGGGGACCGCGGAGACGGGTGTGCCGTCGTCAGGAGCGCTCCTCTAGTACATGCGGCGCTGCGGTGCAAGGGGCTCGGCGCCGATGGCAGTGGATGACATGCCGGGCTGACACGGTTGGGCGCTCGGCAGGCTACGGGCGCTGAAAAAATGCGCCTGCTTGCGGCTTGAGCGTTTCCTTCTGCGCAGCTAGCCTCCAGCTACGAGGCCTGGATGGGGGAAGTCATGGCAGCGGACAAGGCGCGCAAGGAAACCATCGGCGCCGTCCGGCGCACGTTTGCCCCATGGAAGGATCCAACCCAGACGCCGCTCATCCGCTTCGAGAATGTCGTCAAGCGGTTCGGCGATTTCACTGCGGTCAACAATGTCAGCCTCGACATCTATGAGCGGGAGTTCTTCGCCCTGCTCGGCCCCTCGGGCTGCGGCAAGACCACCCTCATGCGGATGCTCGCCGGCTTCGAGGAACCGACCTCCGGCCGCCTGACGCTCGCGGGTGAAGATCTCGCGGGGGTGCCGCCTTACCGGCGGCCGGTGAACATGATGTTCCAGTCCTACGCGCTGTTCCCGCACATGAACGTGGCGGACAACATCGCCTTCGGCCTGAAGCAGGACAAGATGCCGAAGGCCGACATCGACGCCCGCGTTGCCGAGATGCTGGAACTGGTGAAGCTTGAGCAGTTCGCCAAGCGCAAGCCGCACCAGCTTTCCGGCGGCCAGCGCCAGCGCGTCGCGCTCGCCCGTTCGCTCGCCAAGCGCCCCAAGGTGCTGCTGCTCGACGAGCCGCTCGGCGCTCTCGACAAGAAGCTGCGCGAGGAGACCCAGTTCGAGCTGATGGACCTGCAGATGTCCCTCGGCATGACCTTCCTGATCGTGACCCACGATCAGGAAGAGGCCATGACCGTGGCCGACCGCATCGCGGTGATGAATCACGGCGTGCTGGTGCAGGTGGCCCCCCCGGCGGAAATCTACGAGCAGCCGGCCACGCGCTACATCGCCGACTTCATCGGCGAGGTGAACCTGATCGAATCGACCGTGACCGCCTGCGAGGGCGAGACCACGCGCCTCACCTCCGAAGTGACGCCGTCGCCGCTGACCGTGGCGCATCCCTGCGAGGCCGGACCCGGCGGCAAGGCCTGCATCGCCATCCGGCCGGAGAAGCTGCGCATTTCGCTCGATCCGCCGCCTGAGGGGACGGAGAACGTCTTCGCCGGGGAAATCTGGGACATCGGCTATCTGGGCGATCTCTCCATCTATCACGTGGAGCTCGCCTGCGGTCAGCGCCTCAAGGTGTCCCAGCCGAACCTGTCGCGCCGGGTGGCGCGGCCCATTTCCTGGGAGGACAAGGTGTGGGTCACGTTTGATCCCGACGCCGGCGTCCTTCTGACCCGTTAGGAGGCAGTCATGGCCATGGCGGGAGAAAAGGGACGGGGCCGCTGGTTCGTGATCGCGGTTCCCTATCTGTGGCTTCTGGCGCTGTTCCTGGCGCCCTTCCTCATCGTCTTCAAGATCTCGCTGTCGCAGGACGTGGTGGCCCAGCCGCCCTATGCGCCCCAGCTCGATCTCTCCAATGGCCTTTCGGGCCTGACCGACTTCCTGTCGCAGCTCTCCCTCGCCAATTACGGCTATGTACTGGATTTCTCGAACGAATTCCTCGCCGCCTACGGCTCCAGCCTGATCATCGCGTCCATCTCGACGATCCTGCTGCTGCTGGTTGGATATCCCATCGCCTACGCCATGGCGCGGGCGCCGCGCTCCATTCAGCCGACGCTGCTGATGCTGGTGATCCTGCCGTTCTGGACCTCGTTCCTCATCCGCGTCTACGCCTGGATCGGCATCCTCTCGCCGGAGGGGCTGCTCAATCAGGGGCTGATGGCGCTGGGGGTTATCGACACGCCGCTGGAGATCCTGAATACCAATCTCGCGGTCTATATCGGCATCGTCTATTCCTACCTGCCGTTCATGGTGCTGCCGCTTTATTCGGCGCTGGAGAAGCTCGACCTCACGCTTCTCGAAGCCGCGGCCGATCTCGGCTGTCCGCCGGTGAAGGCCTTCTGGAAAATCACCTTCCCGCTCTCCCTTCCCGGCGTCGCCGCCGGCGCGCTGCTGTGCTTCATCCCGGCGGTGGGCGAGTTCGTGATCCCCGATCTGCTCGGCGGCTCCGACACGCTGATGATCGGCAAGTCGCTCTGGACCGAGTTCACCGTGAACCGCTCCTGGACGGTCTCTTCGGCGGTGGCGGTGCTGCTGCTGCTCGTGCTGGTGATCCCCATCGTGATCTACCAGAACATCCAGCAGCGCGAACTGGAGGCAGGCAAATGAGAAAAGGCCTCACCTGGTTCAACGTCACGTCCATCGTGCTGGGCTTCGCTTTCCTCTACATTCCGATCATTCTGTTGGTGATCTACTCTTTCAACGCATCAAGACTTGTCACCGTGTGGGCCGGCTTCTCCACACAGTGGTATTGGTCGTTGCTGGAGAACGAGCAGCTCATCGATGCTGCCTGGGTGACGCTGCGCATCGCCTTCTTCTCCTCGCTGGCGGCAACCGTGCTCGGCACCATGGCGGCGCTGGCGCTCACCCGCTATGGGCGATTCGGCGGGCGCACGCTGTTTTCGGGCATGATCTACGCGCCCCTCGTCATGCCAGAGGTCATCACCGGCCTGTCGCTGCTGCTGCTGTTCGTGGCGGTGAATTTCGACCGTGGCTTCTGGACCGTGCTGCTCGCCCACATCACCTTCACCATGTGCTTCGTGGCCGTGGTGGTGCAGTCGCGCCTCGTCACCTTCGATCGCACGCTGGAGGAGGCGGCGCTGGATCTCGGCTGCCCGCCGTTGCAGACCTTCTTCAAGATCACCCTGCCGCTCATCCTGCCGGCGGTGGTGTCCGGCTTCATGCTGGCCTTCACCCTGTCGCTGGATGATCTGGTGATTGCGAGCTTCACCACCGGACCCGGCGCCACCACGCTGCCCATGCGCATCTATTCGCAGGTGCGCCTCGGCGTGACGCCGGAGATCAACGCGGTCTGCACCATCCTCATCGCCATCGTGACGGTGGTGGTCATCATTGCCTCCATCGTCACCAAGCGGGCCGAGAGCCAGCGTGAGGCCGAGGAGCGGGCGGCGCTGCAATAGGGAGGCATCGCGAGGGCGCGCAGCGCGCCCATTCCCGGTGCTGTCCCTTCAGACGGCGGCAAAGGCGCTGAAGGCGGTCACGATCTGGACCATGAGCAGCAGGCCGCCAGCCAGCATCGCTCCGCCCATCAGCAGCGCGATCCCACGGTTGCGGTCGGCGGATACGGAGGCGGCGGACGCCATGCAACATGCTCCCGGTGTGCGAGTTTCCGGGAGCGTGGCAGCAAATCGTTAACCATAACCTTAAGTTTCGGCATCCCGCGCCCGGAAGGCCGCCTCAGCGGCCCTCGCGCACCCAGGCGGCGGTGATGACGCCGAGCAGCAGGAGCAGGCCTGAGAGACCCGCGAACATCGGGAACAGGCCGATGCCGCGCATCACCGAAACGTCCCGCGTCTTCAGCCCCATCCAGTCCTCGCCGGCGAGCCGGTCCGAGGCGGAGACCTGAACGAGGCGCGGCACCTGCCCGTTGAGATCGGCGAGCCGCCACACGCCGCCGCCCGTGGCCGCCGCGATGGGGGCGAGCACGTCGCGGGTGCTCGTCACCTCGGCGAACTCCTTGGGGTTCAGGGGGCCGATATTGGCGAGGGCGTTCAGCGAGCCGTTCTGTGCCCGCCACAGGCCCAGTTCGTCCGCCGGGGTCTTGGCCTGCCACAGGCCGGGCTCGACCTGCGCGAGGGTGAGGGTGCGCAGCGCGCCGGAGGGCGTGGTGACGGTGGCGGGAGGGACCTGATCCGCCATGGTCTGGCGCTCCACCACCAGATCGCGGCCGGAGACGGTGAGCTTGAGGCGCTCCTCCTCCAGGTCCGGTTCCTTCATTAGCCAGTGGGAGAGGCGGCGCAGCAGGTCGATGTGCGGGCCGCCGCCCTCGTAGCCGCGCGCCCACAGCCAGATGTGGTCGGAGAGGAGGAGGGCGACGCGGCCCTCGCCCACCCGGTCCACCAGCAGCACCGGCTTGTCGCCGGGCGCGGACATGAGGCTGGTGCCGGAGCGCGCCTGCGCGTCGATCACGCGGAAGAAGCGGCTCCAGTGGGGCGGGTCACTCTCCGAGCCCGGCAGGTTGCGAGTGACGGGATGGCGCTTGCCGGGGTCCGTGAGCTTGGCGTGGTAGGGCGCGTCGGTCGCCTCGCCGCGCGGAATGCCGGGAAGGATTTCCTCCAGCGGCGTGTTGTAGAGCGAGCCGGTATCGAGGAAGTCCGTGCCCGCTGCCACCAGCACGGCGCCGCCGGCGCGCACGTAGCGCACGATGTTGTCGAAATAGATCTGCGGCAGCACGCCCTGCTGGGCGTAGCGGTCGAAGATGATGAGGTCGAAATCCTTGATCTTGGTCTGGAACAGCTCGCGGGTCGGGAAGGCGATCAGCGAGAGTTCGTTGATGGGCGTGCCGTCCTGCTTCTCCGGCGGGCGCAGGATGGTGAAGTGGACGAGGTCCACATTGGCATCGCTCTTCAAGAGGTTGCGCCACGTGCGCTCGCCCACGTTCGGCTCGCCGGAAACGAGGAGCACGCGCAGCTTGTCGCGCACGCCGTCGATGGCGACGGCGGTGCGGTTGTTCACCTGCGTCAGCTCGCCCTCGAGCGGGGGCACCTCGAACTCGACGATGTTGGGGCCGGCGTGGGTGATATCCACGTCGATGCTGGCGCTGCGCCCGGTGGTGACGGTGGGGCGGCCGATGACTTCGCCGTCGCGACGGATGGTGACGGGCACGCGGGCGCCGGCCGGCGCGCCTTCGTCCGTCACCTTGAAGGTGATGGTCTGCTTCTGGCCGACGATGCCGAAGCGCGGCGTCTTCTCCAGCGCCACGCGGCGGTCCCGCTCGCCGGCGCGGCCGGTGATGAGGGCGTGGACGGGGGCCGAAAAGCCCAGCGCGCCGGCATTCTCCGGCGTGTCGTGAACCCGCCCGTCGGTGATCATGATGGCGCCGGCTACCCGCTCCGGCGGCACGTCGGCAAGGCCGGCCGAGAGGGCCGAGAACAGGCGCGTACCGTCCACCGAGCCGTCGCCCGCGTCGGCCTCGATGGTGCGCACCTCGACGGCGGAGAGCTTGCCCAGGCGCTCGGCGAGCTGGGCGCGGGCGGCTTCGGTCTGCTGGGTGCGTTCGCCGAAGGATTGGGACTGGCTCTTGTCCACCACCAGCGCCACAACGGAAGACAGCGGCTCGCGCTCCTCGCGGGTGAAGGAGGGGTTGGCGAGCGCCAGCAGGCCCACCGCCAGCGCCAGCGCCCGGAACACCGAGCCACGGGTGCGGGAATAGACCAGCAGCCCCGCCAGCACAGCGGCCGCGATCGCCACCGCGATCAGCGCCGGCAGCGGCAGGAAGGGGGAGAAGGTGAGGCCGTAGCTCATCGGATGGATGTCTTCCTCACTGCCCCAGCCGTTCCAGAAGAGCAGGCACGTGGACCTGGTCCGCCTTGTAGTTGCCGGTCAGCACGTACATCACCATGTTGGCGCCGGCCCGGAAGGCGATCTCCCGCTGGCGCGGTTCGCCGGGGGTGAGCGGCAGCATGGGCTCGCCCGAGCGCGAGACGGCCCAGGCGCCGGCAAGGTCGTTGGAGGTGATGATGACGGGGGACACGCCGTCGCCGGCGCGGGCGGGGCGGTCGGCATCGTCGCGGGCGGCGGGGAGCGCCTCCACCCAGGTGGTGCCGCCGGTGAAGCGGCCGGGGAAATCCTTCAGGAGATAGAAGGCCTTGGTGAGCACGTGGTCGCGCGGCACCGGCTCCAGTTCAGGAATGTCGAGGCGGGAGAGGATCTCCTTCAGCCGCGCCTGCGCCGGGGTGAGCGGCGCGCCGGGTCCGCCGGGGGATTCGATGGCGTCGCGGGTATCGAAGATCACCGTGCCGCCCTGCTTCATGTAGGCGTCGATGCGCGCCAGAACCGGCTGCGCGGGCACCGGCGTATTGGCGAGGATGGGCCAGTAGAGCACGGGAAAGAAGGCGAGCTCGTCCTTCCCGATATCCACCCCCATGGCTTCGCCGGCCTGCAGCGCGGTGCGCTGGGCGAGGAAGGTGGCGAGGCCGTCGAGGCCGGCGCGGGAGATGTCGTCCACCTCGCTGTCGCCCGTCACCACATAGGCGAAGCGGGTCTGCGTGGTGGCCTTCAGCGCGAAGCTGTCGTCCGCGCGGGCCGGGACGGGCAGGAACGCGCCGGCGGCGGCGCCCAGCATCACGGCGGCGAGCAGCGCGGCGGTGGCGCCGCGGCGGGGCCGCGTTCCGCCCATGCGGGAGAGCCCGCCGGCGAGGAACAGCACCGCCAGCGCATCCAGCAGCAACAGCAGCATCGCGCCGATGAGGATCGGCCCGCGCATGTCGCGCGGCGCGCTCTCCTGCAACGGCTCCGTGCGTCCTCCCAGCGCCGCAAGGTCGAGCGTCTTGGGCCGGTCGGCGGGGAGCAGGGCGTTGACCGCCACGAGGCCGTCCGGCGGGCCGTAGAAGCCGGGCGGATGATCGGCGGTGGAGCGGCCGCGATAGTCGGCGGGCAAAGCGCGGGCGGTGGGGCCGGCGGGGCGGAACGCGCCGAAGCCGTCGAGAACGCGGGCGGGGGGCAGCGCCGCCACATCCGGCCGACCGGCAGGATGAATGGCGGTGTCCGCCGGTGCCGTCTCGGGCGGGGGCGGGGCATCGGACAGGGCAACCACGTGGCGCAGCATCTCAACGAATGTGCCGGAAAGGGGGAGGTTCGACCAGGACGTGTCGCCGGTGACATGGAACAGCACCAGCGCGCCCTTGCCCCGGCGTGTGCCGGTGACGAGGGGCGTGCCGTCGGCCAGCGTCGCCCAGGTGCGGTCGCCCAGCGTGCCGTCCGGTTCGGCGAGCACCTGCCGGTTCACCGTCACGTCGTCGGCGGGCTTGATGTCGCGGAAGGGACCTTCCGGCGTGAGGGAGCCGAGCTTCTGCGGCGTTTCCCACGAGAGGGAGCCGCCGAGCACACGGCCGCCGCGGCGCAGGCGCACCGGCAGGAGATCGTCCTGCGCATTGGCGAGGCGCGGCCCGGCGAAGCGGATGAGCACGCCGCCGTCTTCCACGAACTTGGCGAGGCGGTTGCGGGTGGCGGGCGGGATGGTGCCCACATCCGTCAGCGCCAGCACGGGCAGGCGCTGGTCGAGGAAGCGGTTGATGTTCTCGGTGGCCGATCCTGTCTCCGCCACGCGCAGGTCGGCGAACGGGCCGAGGGCGCGGGAGAGGTAATAGGTCGGCGCCAGCAGGGGTTGCCCGGTGTCGGTGGAGGTGCCGGAGACGACGCCCACGGAGCGCCGCCGCCAGCGCTTGTCGAGAAGCTGCACGGCGCCGGCCGAGTGCTCGCCGGCAATCTCCAGCCGTGCCACCTCGTTGCGCAGTTCCACCGGAAGGTCGAAACGGGCATCCACCTCGCTCGCGCCCTCCGGCAGAGTGAAGGGGGCTTCGGCGAGCACGAGGCCGCGCATGTCACGCGCCGTCACCCGGCCGGAGCGCGGGGCGCCGGAGGTCGGCCGCAGTACCTTCACCGTGAGCGCCTCGGCAGCGTTTTCCGCGCCGGCCAAGGCAAGCGGCGCGGCGACGCCGCCGCCCACCACCAGCAGGCGTGCGCCCGCGCCGAGATCGGCGAAGGCGCGGGCGGTGTCGGGATCGGCGCCAAGGTCGACGCCATCGGAAATGTAGACGATGCCGGCGCTGGGCTCGGTGCCGAGGAGGCGCCCGGCCATCGCCAGCGCCTCCTTACGGGCGGGCGCATAGGGCACGGGCTCCAGCGAGCGCAGGTGGTCACGCGCGGCTGCGGGAGTGGAGAGGGTCGCCTCGCGCGGCACGTCGCCGGTGGGAATGAGGGCGACGCCGCGTCCGTTGGTCTCTGCCTCGTCGATGAGGGCGGCCGCGGCGCTGCGGCGGGCCTCCCAGCTCGCGGCGGCTGGCCAGCCCTGGTCTATGACGATGAGAAGCGGCCCCGAGCCGGTCGGCGCCGTCGCGGGCGGGTTCCAGATGGGGCCGGCGGCGGCGAGAATCACCAGCGCCGCCAGCAGCATCCGCAGGGCGGTGAGCCACCACGGCGTGCGCGCCGCGCTCTCCTCCTTGGGCGTGATGCCCAGGAGCAGGCGCAACGGGGGAAAGCTGACCTCGCGCGGCTTCGGCGGCACCACGCGCAGCAGGAACCACAGCAGCGGCAGCGCCAGGAAGGCGGTGAGCAGCAGCGGCGCGGAAAAGGCGAGGGGAAGATCGAACATCAGGCCGGTCCTCCAGAGACGAAGGCATGGCCGCCGTCCTTGGGGAAGGCGGACGGGCCGCCCCCCACACTCATGCGCTGGTGCAGGGCAAGCAGCATTTCGCTCGCCGGCCGGTCGGTGCGGTGGATGGCGAAGCTCCAGCCGAGCCGTTCCGCGGCGGCGCGGAGACGGGCACGGTGGTCCGCCAGCTTCACGTCATAGTCTGCCTTCCAGCTCTCGGCCCGGCCGACGGTGAGACGGTCGCCGCCCTCCGGTTCGCGGAACTCGATGCGGCCGGAGAAGGGAAACGTCTCCTCCGCCGGGTCCACGATCTGCACCAGATGGCCGTGGGCGCCCGAGGCGGCCAGCATGTGAAGCCGGGCCGAGACCTCTTCGGCCGGGCTCCAGAAATCGCTCAGCAGCACGATCTCGGAGAGCGGCGAGGGGCCGAACTCGGGCGGCAGGCTCGCAGGCAGGCGCGGCGCCAGCACCACGGCCTCGGCCATCCGCTCGACGATGCGGCGGTTGGCGGAGGGGCGCATCAATTCGGGAATGCCCACGCGCTCGCCGCCCTTCACCAGAAGCTCCGCGAGGGCGAACGCCACCACCAGCGCCCGCTCGCGCTTCGGCGGCTGTCCGCGGGAGGCATAGTCCATGGACGCCGAGAGATCCGGCCAGATCCACACCGTGTGGCTCGCCTCCCACTCGCGCTCGCGGACATAAAGATGATCGTCGCGGGCGGAGCGGCGCCAGTCCACGCGATTGGCCGGCTCGCCGTCCACGAAACGGCGGTACTGCCAGAAATTCTCACCCGTGCCCGAGCGCCGACGCCCGTGCAGGCCGTGCTGCACGCTCATGGCGATGCGGCGCGCCTCCAGCACGAGGCGCGGCATGGCTGCCGCGAGGTCTGCGGCGGCGAGGGCGGACGTCTCAACGGCGTGACGCTGCGCGTCCTCGGGCGCGCCTTTTTGTGGGGCGTTGGCCATGGGAGCGGCCATGGGCGCGGGCCGGTCCGCGCTCACCCGAGCCGCTCGGTGAGGCGGCGGATGATGCCAGTGACGCTCTGGCGCTCGGCGCGGGCGGCGAAGGTCAGCGCCATGCGGTGCTTCAGCACCGGCTCGGCGAGGGCCACCACGTCGTCGAGGGAGGGGGCATAGCGGCCATCCAGCAGGGCGCGGGCGCGCACCGCCAGCATCAGCGCCTGGCTGGCGCGCGGGCCGGGGCCCCAGGCGATATAGGCCTGCTCCGGCCCTTCGGCGCCGGGACGGGCCGAGCGGACGAGGGTGAGGATGGCTTCCACCACCGATTCGCCGACTGGCAGGCGGCGGACAAGGCGCTGGGCAGCGACGAGATCGTCCACCGTCATGGCGGCGCGAGGCTTCTGCTCCTCCGCCGAGGTGGTCTCGAACAGGATGCGCCGCTCGGCGTCGCGATCGGGATAATCGACGTCGATTTCCATCAGGAAGCGGTCGAGCTGCGCCTCGGGGAGGGGATAGGTGCCTTCCTGCTCCAGCGGGTTCTGAGTCGCGAGCACGTGGAAGGGCTTGGGCAGATCGTGCCGCTCGCCGGCGACGGTGACATGGTATTCCTGCATGGCCTGCAGCAAGGCCGACTGGGTGCGCGGCGAGGCGCGGTTGATCTCGTCCGCCATCAGGAGCTGGGCGAAGATCGGCCCCTTGATAAAGCGGAAGGCGCGGCGGCCGCCGGCCGATTCCTCCAGCACTTCGGCGCCGAGGATGTCGGAGGGCATGAGGTCCGGCGTGAACTGTACGCGGCGGGCATCGAGGCCCAGCACGGTGCCCATGGTGTCCACGAGCTTGGTCTTGGCGAGGCCCGGCACGCCCACGAGCAGCGCATGGCCGCCGGCGAGGATGGTGATGAGCGCGCGCTCCACCACCGTCTCCTGGCCGAAGATGACGTTGGATATGGCCGCGCGGGCAGCCTTCACATGGGCGGCGGCGGCTTCCGCATTGCGGATGATCATCTGGTCGAGGTCAAAGGTCTCGCCGGCAGCCGACATATGCTCATCTCCTACACGCCAAGTACGAACCGCACGCCAAACACGAACCGCACGCCATAATTGCCTGCACGCCGGACACGCACCGCAAGCTTGCTGCCAAAAGCGGCAACAAAACGCCTCCAGCTCCCATCCGCTGGTCTGATCCACCCTTTGCCTGTTTAACGGGCATCGGGCGGGCCGGTCCACGCGTCGGTCTGGGACGGAGCGGAACACGCCCGTCTCGCGAAGTCTTGCAAACGTCGCGCCACCCGGACAGAGAGCTTACGATATGATGCGCGCCCGTCGAGCCCCCGCGGAGGTGGTGGGGGTGCGGCGCACTCACGTCATCGCGAGGCTTCCGCCTTTTGCGGCGTGACAGGGTCCAAGGAGACCAGATGCCTGCCCCAACGCCAGACACGCCAGCTCTCACGCCCTCCACTTCCGAGGCGCCATCTGCGTCGGGCCGGCTGGAGGCGCTGATGGCGGCTGCGCGCGCCGGCGGCGGGAAAGGTCCGGCCCCGGTGGAGCTGTGGAACCCGCCCGATTGCGGCGGCATGGACATGGTGATCCGCGCCGATGGAAGCTGGACCTACATGGGCACCCCCATCACCCGCCCGGCGCTGGTGAAGCTGTTCGCCTCCGTGCTGGCACGGGAGGGCGAGCGCTTCGTGCTGAAGACGCCGGTGGAGAAGGTGGGCATTCGGGTCGAGGATGCTCCGTTTCTTGCCGTGGATCTGGCGGTGGAATCGGCGCCAGAGCCGGATGCGGCCGGGGGCCGCGACCCGAATCGCACCCTCGTCTTCCGCACCAATCTGGACGACGTGGTGCGCTGCGGGCCGGGCCACGAGCTGCGGTTCGCCCGCGGCGACGGGGTGGGCGAGGTGGTCCCCTACCTGCATGTCCGGCGGGGGCTGGAGGCGCGGTTGTCGCGCGCCGTCCATCTCGACCTCATGGATCTCGGGGAGGTGCGGGAGGAGGGCGGCGTCCCCATGTTCGGCGTGGCGTCGGGCGGGCTCTTCTTCCCCATTCTTCCGGCAGCCGAACTGGGACTGGACTGATGCGGGTGTCCGATGATGCATTTTCCGAGGCCAACAGCGCCGGTGACAGCCTCGCCGATTTCCTGCGCCGTGCGGGTGAGCGCCTGTCGCGGGAGCCGCCTCCCTTCTATTCGGAAAGCGACTTTCTCGCGCTGAACGGCGACCATGCCTTGCAGCCGGAGAAGGTGAGCCTCATTCCGCAGGATCGCCCGCGGCACGCCGCCGTCCTCGTGCCGGTCATCGCCCGGCCGGAGCCGACCATCCTGCTCACGCTCAGATCGTCGCACCTCTCACAGCATGCGGGGCAGGTGGCCTTTCCCGGCGGGCGTATCGACCCCGGTGACAAGGACGAGATCGACGCGGCCCTGCGGGAGGCGCGCGAGGAGGTGGGGCTCGATTCGGCGCTGGTGCGGCCCCTGGGATTTCTGGACGGCTACCTCTCCGGTACCGGCTTCTGGATCGTTCCGGTGGTGGGGCTGGTGGACCCGGCCTACACGCTCACGCTCAATCCCGCCGAGGTGGACGAGGCGTTCGAGGTGCCGCTCGGCTTTCTCATGAGCCCGCGCAACCACGAGCGCCAGTCGCGGGAATGGAAGGGCACGCTGCGGCACTTCTATGTGATGCCGTTCGAGGGGCATAACATCTGGGGCGCAACCGCGGGCATGCTGCGCAATCTCTACGAGAAGGTCTACGCCTGATGGCGCGCAGCCTGCTCATCGAACTCGCTCTCTTTCTCACGCCGTTTCTGCTCTACGGCGCCCTGCTGCTCGCGACCAAGGGGTCGGTCGTGCCGGCCAACTGGTCGCCGCGCGCCCTTGCGGTGGCCGCGGTCGCGGCTGTCGGGCTGGTGGCGCTGGGCCTGTTCCTATTCGAGCATGATCGCGTGGCCCCGCCGGGCGCCCACTACGTTCCCGCCCAGACCAAGGATGGCGCGTTCGTGCCGGGGCATTTCGAATGACTGTCAGCGTTGCCGGCGCGCCGTTCTGGACCACACCGGGCCTTTCGCCCCTGCTCGCCGTGCTGAATGGCGGCGGGGAGGAGGCGCGGGTGGTTGGAGGTGCGGTGCGCAACGCCCTCCTCGGCCTGCCGGTGATCGACGTGGACATCGCGACCACCGCCTTGCCGCAGGAGGTCGCCGCCCGCGCCACCCGCGCCGGCCTCAAGGCAGTGCCCACCGGTATCGAGCATGGCACTGTCACCGTGGTGTCCGGCCATCACGGATACGAGGTCACCACCCTGCGCGAGGACGTGGAGACGGACGGCAGGCGGGCGGTGGTGCGCTTCGGCCGGAGCTGGCAGCACGATGCCGAGCGGCGGGACTTCACCCTGAACGCGCTCTATGCGGCGCCAGACGGCACGGTGGTGGACCTCGTGGGCGGCCTTGCGGACCTTGAGGCGCGGAAAATCCGCTTCATTGGCTCGCCGGACGCGCGCATCCGCGAGGATTACCTGCGCATCCTGCGTCTGTTCCGCTTTCACGCGGCCTATGGCACCGGCGCGGTGGACAAGGCGGCATTCTCCGGTGCCGTGCGTCTGCGTCAGGGCCTGCTCGCCTTGTCCCACGAGCGGGTGCGGGCGGAACTGCTGAAGCTGCTCCTCGCGCCGGGGGCGGCGGCGACCCTTGCCGTCATGAGCGACGCGGGCCTGATCCAGCCGCTGATCGGCGGCATCGCCGATGCCCGTGCGTTTGCGCGGCTGGTGGAGATCGAGGCGCTGTGGCGCGCGGAGGGCTGGGACGTGCCGGCCGATGCCATCCGCCGTCTCGCCGTCCTTGCGGTGCGGGTGCCGGACGATGCTGAGCGGCTGCGCGGAAAGCTGCGCCTGTCCAATGCCGAGGGGCGGCGCCTCGCCCTCATGGCCGGCCCTGTGCCGGACATGGCCGACGACGCGGCGGCGCAGGCCTTCATCTACCGGACCGGGGCGGAAGCGGCGCGCGAACGCGCCCTGCTGGCGGCAGCGCACGGACGGCCGGGCATGGAGCGGATCGCCCGGCTGGCCGCTCAATGGGCGGTGCCGCGTGCCCCGTTCCGCGCGGAGGATCTGATTGCGCTGGGCCTCAAGCCGGGACGGGCGCTCGGGGCCGCCCTGCGGCGGGCGGAGGCGGACTGGATCGACGCCGGCTTCCCCGAGGAGCCCGGCCTCATCGCCGCCCTGCTGCGGGCGGCGATCGCCGTGGATGAAGGGCCTTTGTAAGGCTCAGTCCTCGTCGTCTTCTTCCTCGTCCTCTTCCTCGAAATCGGCGATCTCGAGCTTCTCCACCGCGATGGCGGGAAGGGTGTCCTTGCGGAACTCGCTCACGTCCTCGGCGAACCACACCACCGAAATCTCCGTCTCGGAGGCGGTGACGACGGTAAGGGCGGGGCTGCCGGACTTGAGCTGGACGATATCTCCGGGGGCGAACGCCATGGCTGTGTGTCTCCGGGCCGGCCGCGAACGGGCCAGCGCAGCAGCAGCCTTAATGCGCATTCATGACGGGCGGATCACGGCCACTTCACCACCGGTGGCATGGAGGAGAGGATCGAATCCACATTGCCGCCCGTCCTAAGGCCGAAGATCGTGCCGCGGTCGTAGAGCAGGTTGAATTCCACATAGCGCCCGCGACGGATGAGCTGCTCCTCGCGGTCCTCCTCAGTCCACGGCGTCGCCATGTTGGCGCGCACGAGGCGGGGATAGACGTCGAGGAAGGCGAGGCCCACGTCGCGGGTGAAGGCGAGATCATCCTCCCAGCGGCCGGTGCCGGCAGCGGCGGAATCGAGATAATCGTAGAAGATGCCGCCGATGCCCCGCATCTCGTTGCGGTGCTTGAGGAAGAAATAGTCGTCACACCACGCCTTGTAGCGGGCATAGTCCGCCACCTTGTGGGCGGTACACGCCGCTTCCATGGCCTTGTGGAAGGCGATGGTGTCTTCATCCTCCTGCGTACGCCGGCGGGCGAGCACCGGGGTCAGGTCCGCCCCGCCGCCGAACCATGCCTTGGTGGTGACGACGAAGCGCGTGTTTATGTGCACGGCCGGCACGTGCGGGTTCGCCATGTGGGCGATGAGCGAAATGCCCGAGGCCCAGAAGCGCGGGTCCTCCGCCGCGCCGGGGATCTGGGCGCGGAACTCGGGGGCGAACTCCCCGAATACGGTGGAGGTATGCACGCCCACCTTCTCGAACAGCCGGCCGCGCATGAGGGCCATGGTGCCGCCGCCGCCTGGAGCACCGGTGTGATCGGTGCGCACCCAGGGGGTACGGACGAAGCGGGCAGGGGAGGGGCCGTAGAGCGCGGGATCGGCGGCGTCCTCCAGCGCCTCGAAGGCGGCGATGATGCGGCCCTGCAAGTCCTCGAACCAGGCGCGAGCCTCGGCACGGCGGGCATCGAGCAGCGCGTCGCCGGCCTCGGCGGGGGCGGAAACGGGGGGCACGGGGTTTTCCATGGGCGTTCCGCCTCCGATGTTCTTCTGGCTGGCGGCGCTTCTATCGCCTCCCCGCGGCGGAAGAAAGCTCAGGCGGGCAGGCCACCGGTCTGCCTGAGTGCTTCGGCGAGGACGATGCCGGCGCTGACAGCGACATTGAGCGAGCGCACGCCCGGCCGCATGGGAATGCGCACGCGCGCATCCGCCGCGGCATGAACCTCGGGCGGCACGCCGGCGGACTCGCGGCCGAATAGGATCACGTCGTCGGGCTGGAAGGAAAAGCCGAACAGCGGCTCGGCACCGGTGGTGGTGAGGAGGACGAGGCGTCGGCCCTCGGCACGCCGCTCCGCATCGAAGGCGGTGAAAGAGGCGTGCCGCCGCCAGACCACCTGGTCGATATAGTCCATCCCCGCACGGCGGAAGCCGGCGTCGCCCACCGGGAAGCCTGCGGGCTCGATGATGTGCACCTCTGCCCCGAGGCAGGCGCCGGTGCGCAGGATGGCACCGGCATTCTGCGCGATGTCCGGGCAATAGAGGGCGATACGCAGGGTCAAGGAGTGGCTCCGGCGGTGACGCCGCCGGAGCGGGTCGTCAGGTCAGTTGCTGCAGGTCATCTTGTTCCACGTCGAATTGAGCGGGAACAGGGTGAGCGTCAGCTTGGTCGGCGCGGGGACCGAGTTGTAGCTGCTCTGCTCGCACACATCGTCATAAGGGAAGGTATAGGCCTTTCCGTTGAGCGATGCGGCGTGGATGGTCTGGGAATAGAGGTTCTGCGGCAGCCCCTGGTACGGCTTCACAGAGCAGTTCGAGATGCTGTTGGTGCTGTTGATGAAGGTCGAGCGGAGGAACGCCGCCTGCATCCACCGCTGCAGGCTCGGAACCGGCCCCGCATCGCCGCTGGCGAATGTGGGACCATTCTGCCAGAGGTCCTTGGACGTCGGCTTGTTGAAGACCGTCTTGTTGGCGCCCCCCGTGGGCGTCAGCGTGATCTGGGTGGCGGAGGTCGTTCCAGTGTACGGGGTCGTGACGCTCCCGATCTGGTTGTTCAGGGTGAAGCTCTTCCCGGCCTTGGAATAGGTGGCGAGGACCAGGTTGACGTAGCTGTCCCAGTAATTGGTGGGGAATTTGTACCCTGCTTCCATGCCATGGTTGGGGCTGAGCACCTGGGTCGGGCGCCCCTTGCTGTCCGTGATTAGAAGCGTGCTCCATGGCGGGGTGGCGACGAGCGTCTTGACGACCGTTTGCGACGAGTTGGCATCCGTGAAGCCGGCCGTCACCGTCTGCGACGCGTTCTGCAGGACCATCTTCATGGGGATGCCCAGCGAGTCCACCTGCGTCGTGTTGACGTTGAAATTGTTGTCCGGCCCCCAGGTGTATTCGGCGAAGTCGATTACCGAGGTGTGGTTCTTGCTGGACGTGTTCCAGGGCGCCGGCGAATTGGGCGCCAGAGGGCCGCTGCCGTTGCCCGTCGGAGTGACCGTGAGATAGGAGGGCTGGCAGAAGGAAATATAGATCCGCCCGGAATTCAGGCGCGGAACGTTGAACGTATATGTGCTGGTCGACGCAGTATTGAAGCCATAGTCGGTCGGCGTGTTGTTCTGGGTGTTCAGCGGCTTGGTCTTTCCGGTCGCGTCGCTGACCAGATAGGAGGTCGGGTTGGCCGGGTCCTGGCCATAGACCGTGATGTACATCTTACCGGTAATGCCGGTGTTGTTGACGATCGTCACCGGGACCGTCTGGGCATGGGCGGCCCCCGCCGCGCCGATGCCGGCCACTGCCGCCAGGCAAGCCAGAATACGTTTCGTCATGAGTTTCTCCCCCGGATCATATGGTTGTGCGGTGCGCAGGGCACACTCGCTTTCGCGGTCCGGGCGGGTGGGGCCGACGCGGGCGGGACGAGGCAGAGTGCGCAAACGGAAAGCACTGCCAAGCTACCGGTCGGCCGAACGTCGCGCAATGCTTGATCTTAGCCATAAGTCGGGTGCTGGGGCCGCTTTATATCCGCGGGCGCAATCCTGGAGCGCGACCGCCCGGCGGGCTGCCCGGCGTCGTTCCCCACGTGACCTTGCGCAACGACATGGATCTGTCGCAGTGCAGGACCGCGTGCCGCATCGCCATGATCTGGACAAGATGGGGCTAGGGTGCAATTAGAGGCGCTTGAAATTGGCGGCTCGCAGGTCCGTGCGGCCGCAGCATTGCGCGCGGCCGGCGGTTGCGGGACGTGCGTCGGGACGACAACACTATCGGGGACTGCGCCGTGGCACATACGGAGACGTCGGACACGACGACGCGTCGGGACTTCCTCTACATCGCAACCGGTGCCGTGGGCGCCGTCGGTGCCGCCGCCATGGCGTGGCCCTTCATCTCCCAGCTCCAGCCCGATGCGTCCGTGCTCGCGCTGTCCACCACCGAGGTGGACCTCTCCCCCATCGCTGAAGGCCAGATCGTCACGGTGCAGTGGCGCGGCAAGCCGATCTTCATCTCCCACCGCACGCCGGCGGAGATCAAGTCGGCGGTGGACACCCCCCTGTCTGACCTGAAAGACCCGCAGCCCGATTCGGCGCGTGTGAAGGCCGGCAAGGACCAGTGGCTGGTGGTGATCGGCATCTGCACCCACCTCGGCTGCGTGCCGCTCGGCCACCAGGGCCAGTACAACGGCTGGTTCTGCCCCTGCCACGGCTCGGTGTACGACACCTCCGGCCGCATCCGGCAGGGACCGGCGCCGCTCAATCTCGAATTGCCGCCCTACGCCTTCACCACCGACACCAAGATCGTGATCGGCTGACGCGCGCATCGTCGCCGCTTTCAAAAAGGTTGGACTCATGGAAGGACATTCCACCTACCAGCCCAAGGGGAAGGTCGCGCAGTGGTTCGAGAGCCGCTTGCCGATCGTCGGGCTGATCCATTCCTCGGCCATCGCCTATCCGGTGCCGAAGAATCTCAATTACATGTGGACCTTCGGCGCGATCCTGAGCTTCATGCTCGTCTGCCAGATCGTCTCCGGCGTGGTGCTGGCCATGCACTACGTGGCCTATGCCCCGGTCTCGTTCGCCCGCGTCGAGCACATCATGCGCGACGTGAACTATGGCTGGCTGATCCGCTACATCCACGCCAACGGCGCCTCGATGTTCTTCATCGCGGTGTACATCCACATCTTCCGCGGCATGTACTACGGGTCCTACAAGGCCCCCCGCGAGGTGTTGTGGATCCTCGGCGTCATCATCTACCTCCTCATGATGGCCACCGCCTTCATGGGCTACGTGCTCCCCTGGGGCCAGATGTCGTTCTGGGGCGCCACCGTCATCACGAACCTGTTTTCGGCCATTCCGTGGGTCGGCAACACCATCGTGCAGTGGCTGTGGGGCGGCTATTCGGTGGGTGATCCCACGCTGAACCGCTTCTTCTCGCTGCACTACCTGCTGCCCTTCATGATCGCCGGCGTGGTCGGCCTCCACATCTGGGCGCTCCACCACGTGGGCCAGAACAACCCGGACGGCGTGGACATCAAGAGCGTGGCGAAGGATACGGTGCCCTTCACCCCCTACGCGACGATCAAGGACACGTTCGCGATGGTGGTGTTCCTGATCTTCTTCTCCTGGTTCATCTTCTACATTCCGAACTATCTCGGCCACTCGGACAACTACATCCCGGCCAACCCGCTCGCCACGCCGGCGCATATCGTGCCCGAATGGTACTTCCTGCCGTTCTACGCGATCCTGCGCTCCATCCCGGACAAGCTCGGCGGCGTGCTCGCCATGTTCGCGGCGATCGCGGTGCTGGCCTTCCTGCCCTGGCTCGACACCTCCAAGGTGCGCTCGGCGAAGTATCGTCCGCTGTTCCGCCAGTTCTTCTGGGTGTTCGCGGTGGTGGCGGTCCTCCTCGGCTACATGGGCTCCCAGCCCGCCGAGGGCGGCGCGCTCATCGTCTCGCGCATCCTGACGGCCTACTATTTCATCCACTTCCTCGTCATCCTGCCGCTGCTCGGCCTGTTCGAGCGCCCCAAGCCCGTGCCGGCCTCCATCGCGGATGCCGTGCTCGCGAAGTCGAAGGGCGGAGCGGTGGTGGTCGCCGGGGCGGCCGGTCCCGAGACCAAGTGATCGGCGCGGAGAGAACAGCAATGACCATTCGTAGCTCTCTCTTCGGTGCCGTCGCGGCGGCACTGCTCCTGACAGCGGGCGCCTCCGGCGCCCGTGCCGAGGATGCGCACGCCCAGCCGCGTCCGCATCGCATGTCGTGGTCCTTCGCGGGTCCCTTCGGCATGTACGATCCGGCGCAGCTGCAGCGCGGCTTCAAGGTGTTCAAGGAAGTCTGCGCCGCCTGCCACTCGGCCAACTACCTGTACTTCCGCAACCTCGCCCAGGAAGGCGGCCCGCACTTCACTGAAGCGCAGGCCAAGCAGGTTGCGGGCGAGTACCAGATCACCGACGGCCCCAACGACGCCGGCGACATGTTCCAGCGTCCGGGCCGCCTGTCCGATCACTGGCCGGCGCCGTTCCCGAACGACAACGCCGCCCGCGCCGCCAACGGTGGCGCCCTGCCGCCGGACTTCTCGGTGCTGGCCAAGGCCCGCTCCTACCACGTCGGCTTCCCCGGCTTCATCACCGACGCCTTCATCCAGTACCAGGAGCACGGCGTGGACTACATCCACGCTCTGCTCACGGGCTATGAGGATGCCCCCGCCGGTGTCCATGTGCAGCCGGGTCTGAACTACAACGAGTATTTCCCCGGTCACCAGATCGCCATGCCGAAGCCCCTCAGCGACGGCCAGGTGGAATACACGGACGGCTCGCCCCAGACCGTCGACCAGTATTCCCAGGATGTGGCGGCCTTCATGATGTGGGTGGCAGAGCCGCACCTCGACCAGCGCAAGCGCATCGGGTTTCAGGTCATGATCTTCCTGATCGTGCTCAGCGGCCTTCTCTACTTCACCAAGAAGAAGGTCTGGTCGAACGTGGCGCACTGATCAGGTGCGCTGACCGTAAGTCCGCAGAACGATCAAGGGCCCCGTCAGGGGCCCTTTTTCATGTGGGCGCCCCGCCGATCACGACTGCGCGGCATCGGCGCTTTTGGCCGCTGTGCTGCTTTCCCCCGCGCCGCCGCCGCCTTAGCTTCTCCGCCAAACCGGAGCCTGTCATGACCCCTGCCGATTTCGCCGCCTCCATCCGTACCATCGAGAATTACCCCAAGCCCGGCATCCTGTTTCGCGACATCACCACCCTGCTCGGCGACGCCCGCGCCTTCCGCCGGGCGGTGGATGAGCTGGTGCAGCCCTGGGCCGGCGCGAAGATCGACAAGGTGGCCGGCATCGAGGCGCGGGGCTTCATCCTCGGCGGCGCGGTGGCCCATCAGCTCTCTGCCGGCTTCGTGCCCATCCGCAAGAAGGGCAAGCTGCCCCACCAGACGGTGCGGATGGCCTACGCCCTCGAATACGGCGAGGACGAGATCGAGATGCATGTGGACGCCATCACCCCCGGCCAAAGGGTGCTGTTGGTGGATGACCTGATCGCCACCGGCGGCACTGCCAGCGGCGCGGTGAAGCTCCTTCAGACCTGCGGCGCTGTGGTGGAGGCGGCCTGCTTCATCGTCGACCTGCCAGACCTCGGGGGCTCCGAGAAGCTGCGGGGGATGGGCGTGGCGGTCCGCACGCTGGTGGCCTTCGAGGGCCATTGATCCGGGGGAGGACCCGGAAGCCTCAGATCAGCCGAAGGCCCTTCAGGCTCGCGTGCCCATCCTTGCCGACGATGATGTGGTCATGGACCTCGATGCCCAGCGGCTTCGCCACATCGATGATGCGGCGGGTCATGTCGATGTCGGCGCGCGAGGGGGTTGGGTCGCCCGAGGGGTGGTTGTGGCAGAGGATGAGCGCGGAGGCGGACACCTCCAGCGCCCGTTTCACCACCTCGCGGGGATAGACCGGCGCGTGGTCCACGGTACCCGTCTGCAGCACCTCGTCGGCGATCAGCTGGTTGCGCTTGTCGAGGAACAGCACCCGCACCTGCTCGCGGTCGGCATAGGCCATCGCGGTGCGGCAATAGTCGATCACCGCGCTCCAGGATGAGAGCGCCGGGCGCCGCTTCACCTGCCCCTTGGCGAGGCGCTGGGCTGCCGCCTCCACCACCTTCAGCTCGGTGATGATGGCGTCCTTGACGCCGGGCACCTCGGCCAGCAACTGCACCGGCGCGGCCACCACCTCGGCGAAGGAGCCGAAGCGGTCAACCAGCGCCTTGGCAAGCGGCTTCACATCCCGCCGCGGCACGGCGCGGAACAGCACCAGCTCCAGCAGCTCGTAGTCGGCCAGCGCCTGCGACCCGGCCGAGCGGAAGCGCGCGCGAAGCCGGTCGCGATGCCCGTGAAAGTGGGGCGCCTCGTTCAGGCCGTCTTCCGGCGCTTCGGCCATCCGGCTCCCTCAGGCGGTGATGTAAGGCGGCTTGTGATAGCCCTTGGGGCTCAGGGTGAAGATCTCGACGCCGGTTTCCGTCACGCCAACGGCATGCTCGAACTGCGCGGAGAGCGAGCGGTCCCGCGTCACCGCGGTCCAGCCATCGGAGAGCACCTTCACGTGCGGGCGGCCGAGGTTGATCATCGGCTCCACGGTGAAGATCATGCCCGGCACCAGCTTCGGCCCCTCGCCGCGGCGGCCCACATGCACGATATTCGGCTCGTCGTGGAACACCTGCCCAACGCCGTGGCCGCAGAAGTCGCGCACCACGCTCATGTGCTGCGGCTCGACGAATTCCTGGATGGCGGCGCCGATGTCGCCCACATGCGCGCCCGGGCGAATGGCGCGGATGCCCCGCATCATCGACTCATAGGTCACGTCCAGCAGCCGCTCCGCCCGGCGCGGAATGGCGCCCACCGGAAACATGCGGCTCGAATCGCCATACCAGCCGTCGAGCACCAGGGTGACATCCACGTTCACGATGTCGCCGTCGCGCAGAGGGCGGGCGTTTGGCATGCCGTGGCACACCACGTGGTTCACCGAAGTGCAGACCGAGTAGCGGTAGCCGCGGTACATCAGCGTGGCGGGGTAGGCGCCATGGTCCATGGCGAAGTCGAAGATGAGCTGGTCGATGGCGGTGGTGGTCACGCCCGGCCCGATCATTTCCGCCACGGCGTCGAGCGCCTTGGCGGTCAGCGCGCCGGCCCGCCGCATGCCCTCGAAGCCTTCCGGCCCGTAGAGCTTGATATGGCCGGTCTTGCGCAGCGGCGCGTTTGCCGCCTCAACATAGTTCATGACGCTGCCTTCACGGACGACGCGCGGAGCCGTCCTCAATCTCGGAATTCAATCTACACAATTAGTCCTTGCCGGCGTCAAAGCAAGCTTGGTCGTCGTCCCGGCCTCGCAGAAGCGCGGCCTTGGGCGGGTTTGCGGCGATTTCGTGCGGCTGGCGGGAGCCGATAAGATCGCCCCATCCGAATCGCGATGAGTGCCATGTCCATCCGCCGCCTACCGCCCGTGCTCATCGACCGCATCGCCGCCGGCGAGGTGGTGGAGCGGCCGGCTGCCGTGGTGAAGGAGCTGGTGGAGAACGCGCTGGACGCCGGCGCGCGCTCCATCGAGGTGGTGATTCAGGGCGGAGGCCGGCGCCTCGTGCGCGTGAGCGACGACGGCTCGGGCATGGGGCCGGACGATCTTGCCTTGTGCGTGGAGCGCCACGCCACGTCCAAGCTGTCCGGCGAGGACCTGCTCGCCATCGCCACCCTCGGCTTTCGCGGCGAGGCGCTGCCCTCGATCGGCGCGGTGGCGCACCTTGCCATCGCCAGCCGTCCGCCGGAGGCCGCCCATGCCTTCGAGGTGCGTGTGGATGGCGGCGTGGTGACGCCGCCCCGGCCGGCGGCGCTCGGACGCGGAACGCGGGTGGAGGTGCGCGATCTCTTCTACGCGACGCCCGCGCGCCTCAAGTTCCTGAAGTCCGATCGGGCGGAGGGGACGGCCGCGGCGGACGTGGTGCGCCGTCTGGCGCTGGCCCGCCCGGACGTGGCCTTCACCCTCGCCACCGACGAGCGCGCGCCGGTCACGTTTCCCGCGCGAGCGGACGATGAGGCCGGCCGGGCGCAGCGGCTCGCGGATGTGCTGGGCGCCGATGCGGGGCGTAACGTCATCGCCGTCTCCGGCATCCGGGAAGGCGTTCGGCTCGATGGCCTTGCCGGCCTGCCGACCTTTTCCAAGGCCAATTCGCTGAGCCAGTACCTGTTCGTGAACGGCCGTCCCGTGCGCGACAAGCTGCTGATGGGGGCGGTGCGCGCGGCCTATGCGGACCTTCTGCCGTCCGATCGCTATCCCGTGCTGGCGCTGTTCTTCACCCTCGATCCCCGCGACGTGGACGTGAACGTCCATCCCGCCAAGACCGAGGTGCGCTTCCGCGACGGGGGCAATGTGCGGGCGCTCATCGTGCGCACGCTTTCCGATGCGCTCGCCGCCCGCATCCCGTCCACCGCCGCCAGCATGGCGGATCGCCTCGTGGCGTTGGCGCAGACGCCCAGTCTTCCGTCCCGCACCTCTTCGGGCCTTGGGGAGCCGGAGCGCGGCGGCGCCTTCGCCGGCTTCCGCCCGGCGCCACGGCTCGATTACGACTGGCGGCAGTCGCCTACGCGCCCCGAGCCCTTCCGGTCGGGCGAGGAGCAGGTGCGTCTCGAGATCGCCGAGCCCTCGGCCGATGCCCGCGCCGACGCCGCTCCGGTCTCTGCCGTCGATCTCGACCGGCCTCTGGGGGCGGCCCGCGCGCAGCTGCACGAGACCTATATCGTCGCCCAGACCCGCGAGGGGCTGGTCCTCATCGACCAGCACGCGGCCCATGAGCGGCTGGTCTACGAGAAGCTCAAGGCGGCCATGGAGCGGGACGGCGTGGCGCGGCAGGGGCTGCTGATCCCGGCCGTGGTGGATCTCGACCCCGCCGATGCCGACCGCCTCACTGAGCGGGCGTCCGACCTCGCCGCTCTGGGGCTTGTTCTGGAGCCCTTCGGACCCGGCGCGGTGCTGGTGCGCGAGGTGCCGGCCCTGCTGAAGGACGCGGACGTGACCCGCCTCGTCACGGACCTCGCCGAGCATGCGGCCGAATGGGACGATGCGCTGCCGCTGGAGCGGCGCCTGCTGCACGTCGCCGCCACCATGGCCTGCCACGGCTCTGTGCGGGCGGGACGACGGCTCAGGGTGGAGGAGATGAACGCCCTGCTGCGGGAGATGGAGCAGACGCCCAATGCCGGCGAGTGCAACCACGGCCGGCCGACCTTCGTCACGCTCTCATTGAAGGACGTGGAGAAGCTGTTCGCGCGGCGGTAGTACGTCCCTCGTGTGGTGCGGATTGTCCACATGTCCGCAACAGCGCTTTTATATCAGAGGTGCGCGTCATGCCCGCTGCAGTTGAGACGCGACGAGCGCGTCGGCAGCGAAGGCCAGAGCTTGGCCCGGACCGTTTTTGCCGCCGAAGGTCTGGCTCATCGCATAAGCGCCTTCGACCAAGAGCAGGAGGCCATCGGCGAGCTGTTGCGGGCTTGGGACTTCCAGCGCCTGGGCAATGCTCAGGAAGCGCTCTCGAAGCGCGGCCTTGGTTGCTGTCGCGACCCTTCGCCCTGGATGTTGAGGATCGGGAAACTCGGCGCAGAAGTTTATGAAGGGACAGCCGCGGTACCCCTCCGAGGTCGTTCGGTCGGAGAGATAGGTCATGATGGCTCGGAGCTGAGCGTGCGGGTCATCTTGGTAGGCGGCAAACATCTCGTCCCAGTTCTCAAGGAAGCTCCGGCTTCGGTCTTCGAGATAGGCGACGACGAGATCGTCCTTCGACGGAAAACTCCGATAGAGACTGATCTTGGTGACACCCGCCTTCTTGACGATGGTTTCAACGCCGACAGCGCGGATTCCTTCCCGATAGAACAGATCCGCCGCGACCGCGAAAATCTTGTCTCGCGCCCGCGGCGCCTTGCGCTCGGGAACCTCAAGTTTACCAGAACGGGGCATCGCATGCCTCCTTGACACTTGATAATGTGACCGACCGGTTCGTATCAAAATTAAACGGTCGGCGCGATCGGCTCAAGTCGCAGACCTGCTCGGTCGCTATCAAGGGGAGTGTTGCAAATGAAGCACTTCGTTGTCGAGGCGAAGTATCTCGTGCCCTTTGAGGACATAAGAGAAACAATACCGCATCATCGTGCCTTCCTTCAGAAAGGCTACGAACTCGGACTGTTTTTGTGTTCTGGGCCTAAAGAACCACCGACAGGTGGGTTTCTGCTCGCGCGCGCAAAATCAAAGGCTGATCTGGAAGCATTCTTCGACAGCGAGCCGTTTCATGTCGCCAAACTTGCGACCTTCACATTCACGGAATTCCAGCCCGTCAAGCGCCAAGGCTGGGCTGAACATTGGTTCAGCGCGGCTACCGGCTCTGCGAGCCAAGCATAGTCAAAGGCAGGCCGTGTGAGGCGGTCCCTCAATGAGCTGGCACCCGTGGGCGGCCAGCTCTTTTTTGGGAGCGATCATTTCCAGCCCGCCCGCCTCAGGCCTTCTTCAGCAGCTTCTGCAGGTCGCGGCGGATCAGTTCGTTGCCGGCCATGATGTGGCCGCGCTCCAGCATCTTCTCGCCGTCGTCCATGTCGGAGACATAGCCGCCCGCCTCGCGCACGAGGACGATGCCGGCCGCCATGTCCCAGGGCGAGAGGTTGCGCTCCCAGAAGGCGTCGAAGCGTCCGGCGGCGGTCCAGGCGAGGTCGATGGCGGCGGAGCCGGTGCGGCGGATGCCCGAGACCTGCGGCTGGACGAGTTCAAGCTCGCGGTTGAACTGGGCATGGTCGCCGCGGCCCATGTGGGGCACGCCGCAGCACACAACGCATTCGGCGAGCTTGCGCCGTGCGGCGACACGGATGCGCCGCTCGTTGAGATAGGCGCCCTGGCCGCTCTCGGCCACATAGAGCTCGTCGCTCACCGGATTGTAGACGACGCCCGCCACCGGCACGCCGTTGCGCACCAGCGCCAGCGAGATGGAGAAGATCGGGATGCCGTGCAGGAAGTTGGTGGTGCCGTCGAGGGGGTCCACCACCCAGGTGTTGGCGGGGTCGGTGCCTTCCACCGCGCCGCGCTCCTCCATGAGGAAGCCGTAGTTCGGCCGGGCGCGGGACAGCTCGGCGAAGAGGGTGTCCTCGGCCTTGCGGTCGGCGGCAGAGACGAAGTCTCCGGGGCCCTTCATGGAGACCTGAAGCTGCTCCACCTCGCCGAAATCGCGGGCGAGCGTGCGCCCAGCCTTGCGGACAGCCTGGACCATGACGGTGATGAGGGGCGAGCGGATCATGAAGTACCTGACGTGAGGCCGAAGCCGGCGCGCCCGGCGCCGGGGCAGCGGGCAGGGAAAGCGATTGAACCTGCGTTTGCCTGCCTTGGCTGCCCCCGTCAAGGCGCGTTCAGCCGCGCCCCAACAGAAATGGGAGGTAGCCAGCTAAGCTCAGGACCGCAGCGGAGACCAGGCCGGGTCCGAGCCGTAGCTCGGGGTCGGCAGGCGCTGCTCGTTGTAGCCCGTCACGTCCACGGTATAGAGGGAGGGGCCGGAGGCGCCGCCCGGATCGCGGAAGAACATGAGCACGCGGCCGTTGGGGCAGAAGGTCGGCCCCTCGTTGTGATAACCCTCTGTCAGCACACGCTCTCCCGAGCCATCGGTGCGCATGACGCCGATGGCGAAGCGGCCTTCCGCCTGCCGGGTGTAGGCGATCCAGTCGCCCTTGGGCGACCACACCGGCGTCGAGTAGCGAGCATTGCCGAAGGAGATGCGCTTGGCGCCGGAGCCGTCCGCATTCATCACATAGATCTGCGAGGTACCGCCACGGTCGCTCTCGAAGCAGATCTGCCGCCCGTCCGGCGAATAGCAGGGGGCGGTATCAATGGCCGCCGTGTCGGTGAGGCGGGTGGTGGCGCGCGAGCGCAGGTCCATGACGAAGATGTTCGAGTTGCCGCCCTGCTGGAGGCTCATGATGACCTTCTGGCCGTCCGGCGCGAAGCGGGGCGCGAAGCTCATGCCGGGGAAATTGCCGACGATCTCCCGCTGGCCGGTCTCGATGTTGAGCAGGAACACCTTGGGATCACCCTGCCCGTAGGACATGTAGGTGATTTCCTGGCTGGTGGGCGAGAACCGCGGGGTCAGCACCAGGCTGTCGCCGCGGGTGAGATAGCTCACATTGGCGCCGTCCTGGTCCATGATGGCGAGGCGCTTGATGCGGCGCTCCTTCGGCCCGCTCTCGTCCACGAAGACGATGCGGGTGTCGAAATAGCCCTTCTCGCCGGTCATCTTCTCATAGATGGCATCGGCGACGATGTGGGCGATGCGCCGCCAGTTCTCCGGCTGCGCCACGAACTGCTGGGCGGCGAGCTGCTGGCCGGCAAACACGTCCCACAGGCGGAACACCACCTGCACGCGGCCGTCCGCCTGCCGCGTCACACGGCCGGTGAGCAGCGCCTGGGCGTTGATGACGCGCCAGTCCTGGAAGCGCGGGGTGTCGGGATTTGTGATCTGCTCGACGAACGCCTTCGGATCGATGGGCGCGAACAGCCCGCAGCGGCGCAGGTCCGAGGTGATGACCCCGGAGATGTTGCGCCCGAGTTCCGGCTCGCCCAGGAGGTCGGTGATGGCGATGGGGATCGGCTTGAAGGCGCCGGGGGTGATCTCGATGCGCGCGGCCTGGGCTTGGGCCGCGCCGAGGCCGCCGTGGAGGATCCCCGCGGCGCCGGCGGCCATGCCCGTCATCAGGAAGGCGCGACGGCCAAGGCCCTGAGTGGGCCCGCCCGCCGGGGAGCCGGCGTGACCATCATCGTGTGGGCGCTGGAAGGCTTCCGGGCGTCCGGACCGCGTCATTTTCGTCCTCGTTCTTTCGGGTCACGCCGCGCCCGAGGGGCCGGCGGCGCGTGCCGCCGGGGGCGCCGGCCTGCTATTGGGTGAAGAGCTTGTCGCTGAGGGTGATGCCGAGCGTCTTCCACGAAGAGGCATATTTCTCGGGTTGGAACATCGTGTAGGGCTGGCACTGGATGATCGCCCGGATGCCGATGCTCGCCACCGCCTGGAAGGCCGGGTTGCCGGCGTTCGCCTGTCCGGGAACGATCCGCGGCTGCGCCGAAAGGGTGCCGTCCTTGTTGAAGAAGATGTCCACGTCGACAGGCGGCGGCGCGGTGAGGTTGCCCGGCATGGTGCCCCAGCACGTCTTCAGGCGGCGCTTGAAGGCGTCGATCTCGTTCACGCTGAGAGTCGCCGCCTGACCGCTCGGCGCGCCGATGGAGGAGGTGTTCGAAATCTCGCCCGCGCTCGCCACCTGCCGGGTGGGGGTGCGCTTGTCGATCAGTTCCTTGATCTGGTCGGTGTTGAACTCGCGCGACTGCGCATTGGCCTCGATGGGCTTGGGCTGCTCACGCGGCGGCGCCGGCTTGCGCGGCGGCAGGGGCGGAGCGGCCTCGGCCTTGGCCTGTTCCTGCGGCTGCTCCTGCTTCTTCGGCTCGTTCTTCAGCGCGACTTCCGCCGTTTCCTTGGGCGGCGGCGCAGGCTCGGCCTTCTGCTGGGTCGGCTGCTCGGCCTTCTGCGGCGGCGGGGGAGGCGGCGGCGGGGGAGGGGTGGTCGCCTCCACCGGCGGCTTCTCGCTGGCCTTGAGCTTGGGATCCTCGATGGGGGTGGGGTCGGCGACCTTCTCGGCCACCTGCTTCGGCTTTTCGGTCTTCTTGCCCGTCAGCGCGCCCCGGGTGAGCTTGGTGTACTCGGAGGAGGTGATGACGTCGACGGGGATGTCCTGCAACGTCGGGTCAAGCGGCTTCGCCCCGGAGAAACTCACCAGGGTCAGGACGAGAACGCCCACATGGAGCGCCGTCGATGCCGCGAGGCTGCTGCGCATGGGATTGATGGCTCAGCCTCCCTGCTCGACCTCGGTGACCAGCGCCACCTTCTTGAAGCCCGCCCCCGAGAGGCGGCCCATGACCCGCATGATCTGCCCGTAATTGGCGTTCTTGTCGCCGCGGACGAAGATGCGCTCCTCGAAACCGCCGCGCGCCTGCGTCACCGCTTGCAACTTCGAGACCAGATCCTCGTACTTGATCTCGCTGTCGCCGAGATAGATCTGGCCGTTGGGCCGCACCGAGAGGGTGATCGGCTCCTTGTTGTCCTGGTTCACCGCGCTCGCCTGCGTCTGCGGCAGGTCGATGGGCACGCCCACCGTCAGCAGCGGCGCCGCCACCATGAAGATGATGAGCAGCACCAGCATGACGTCCACCATGGGCGTCACGTTGATTTCGGCCATGACCGGGGCGGCGCGCCGGCGCGAGCGCCGGCTCTGCCATCCTGCCGCCCCTCCGCCCGACATGCCCATGGTTCAGCCCCGCTCGTCGATCTGGCGCGAGAGGATGGCGGAGAACTCGTCCGCGAAACCCTCCAGCCGCTGGGCCTGACGCCCGGTCTGGGAAATGAACTTGTTGTAGAAAATCGTCGCGGGGATGGCGGCAATGAGGCCCATCGCGGTCGCGAACAGCGCCTCCGCAATGCCCGGCGCCACCACGGCGAGCGATGTGTTCTTGGATGCGGCGATGGACTGGAACGAGGTCATGATGCCCCAGACCGTGCCGAACAGGCCGACGAAGGGGCCGGCCGAGCCCACGGTCGCCAGCACCAGCAGCCCCGTCTCCAGCCGCTCCACCTCGCGGGCGATGGTGACGTTCATCACCTTGTCGATCCGCTGGTTTAGGCCGGCGAGGGAGCGCGCGCCCCCCTCATAGGTGCGCTTCCACTCGCGCATGGCGGCGACGAAGATGGCGGCCATGCCGTGGTTGGAGCGCCCCGCGAGGGTACGGTAAAGGTCTTCGAGGCTCTGGCCGGACCAGAACACCTGCTCGAAGCGGTCCATCTCGCGCTTGTTGCGGGAGAACAGCATCCATTTGTTGATGATGATGGCCCAGACCCAGATCGACGACACGATCAGGCCGATCATCACCAGCTTGACGACGATGTGGGCCTGCAGGAACAGGCCGAGGAAGGAAAAGTCCGCGGCGGGCGGCGCCACGGCGCTGCCGATCGGATCCTGGGCGAGCGCGGGCAGGGTGCCAAGAAGGAGGAGGCCCGCCGCCGTGGCGATCGCCGGCGTCAGGCGGGAAACGGTGCCGGTGCGGCTCGTCACATCAATCATCCTCGGCTCCGCGGTGCACTCCTTGAGGAGGGACCGCTTCTGCGCTCGGGAGGGGGCGTGCCCGCCCGGAGCATCCGGCTCCCGCCCCGGCTTGAGGCCGCGCGGGTTTCGAGCGCCGGACGTCGCGTTCAAAGTTTGGCGGCCCTTTGACCGGGCGAAACTGTCCAAACTTTGACGGGCGTGCCGGTCTGCGCTGCGGTGCGAAAGCGCCGCAGCCGGATGAAGCTGTGCATGAACACGCTTAATGCTGCGTTAGCGCAGCGCCGTGGCGGTAACGAAAGTCGCGCCTTCCCAAGCGTCAGCGACGGATTTCGCCGAGCGCCTCCGCCTCACGCGCATCCGCGAGGGTCGCCTGCCGCAGGGAATCAGGGATGCGCTTGGCGCGGCCCTCGGAGACGAAGGCCACCCGCACGGTGGCGGAGACCAGCAACTCGTCGCCGCGTTTCACCTGCTGAAGCAGGGTGATGGAGGCACCGGCCACATCCTTGGACAGGGTGACGATCTGGAGCACGTCGTCGATGCGCGCGGGCTTCAGGAAGTCGATCTGCATGGCGCGGACGACGAAATGGAAGCCGGGCGCTTCCTCCGCGGCCTGCGCGAAGAGTTCGCCCTGCACCACGCCCAGAAGCCGCATGTAGTCGGAACGGCCGCGCTCCATGAAGCGCAGGTAGTTGGCGTGATAGACGATGCCGGAGAAATCCGTGTCCTCGTAATAGACGCGCACGTCCAGCGCATGGCCGCCGGGAATGAGACGGCCGGCGAGGTGGAGGTTCTTGTCGGACGGGGAGGGAGTCGGACGCTCGATCATGGCGCCTTCCCATAAACGAGACCGCGCCCCTTGTGAACAAAGGGCGCGGTTCGGCCGGTACGGAACCTGGGGGGCGTTGGCGACCGTACCGACGTTCTTGACCGACAGTCCTGCCGGTCAGGCGGTCAGCCGTTGCCGGAAGCGTCCGGCTGCGGCTCGTCGGCGCGGCGGCGGCGCTCGGCCATGAACTGGTCGAACTCGGCCTTGTCCTTGGCCTGACGCAGGCGATCAAGGAAGTCGCGGAACTCCTTCTGCTCCTCCTCGAGGCGGCGCAGGGTGTCCTGGCGATATTCGTCGAAGGCGCGATTGCCGCTGGAGGGAGCCGAACGGGTCCAGCATCCGAAGCCCTTCATCGTCTCTCCTCCCTGTTCCTGCCAGCGGGCGAAGCTACGCTTGCCGCATCCGAACCGTCCGCTGCCGATGGCGAAGGCGAGGATGGCGAGGCCCAGCGGCCACCAGGCCATGAAGCCCAGTACCGTGAGCGCGATCCACGCCGGTTTACCGTAGCTGTCGAGCTTGTAAGCGAGCTCCATGGCTGTCGTTCCCGGTTAATGTAAATAACATTTACATAGATAGGTCGCAGGACGCTCCTTGTCAATGGGCGCCTGCCGACGCCTCACTCGGAGGGGGCGCCGAGGCCCTTCAAGTAGACGAGGAATCCGGCCTCAAGAAGGTCGTCCGGGTCCATGGGCAGCTTGCGCCGTCCGCCATCGGCGCGGCCAAACAGCGAGGCAACGCCGTGGGCGAGGGACCAGGTGTGCAGCGCCACCATCAGAGCGGGCGGGCGGCCGGGGCCGGGAATGTGAGAGACCAGAACTTCGGCGGCCTCGCGCAGTGCGCCGAAAGCCTTGTCTCCCGCCTGCTTCAAACCTTCGTGACGATCGGGAGAAAGGCCGGATTCAAACATGGCCACATATTCTGCCGGCCGGCTGCGGGCGAAGGCGAGATAGGCGCGGCCGACCCGCTCGAACGCTTCCGACGCCTTGGGGCGGCCGCCCTGCCAGGCGGCCTGCAAGGTCTCGGTCAGTCGGTCGAACCCTGCGGTGGCAACGGCTGCGAGCAGTTCGTCTCGGTCGCGAAAATGCCGGTAAGGGGCGGCGGGACTGACCCCGGCGCGACGCGCCGCCTCGGCGAAGGTGAAGCCGGCGACACCTTTCTCGGCCACGAGGTCGAGCGCGGCCTGCATCAGGGCTTCCCGCAGGTTGCCGTGATGGTAGGAGCGCGTTTCGCCGTTCCGGGTCCAGCTCATGTCAATGTGCTTTACATTCCACGCGCGCTGCCGTCGACTCGTCCGTCAGTCGCCCCTCTCAATCGCCTTCGTCGAACAGCGGCATCTGCTTGACGGAGGGTGGCTCCGCAAGCCCCAGGTGGCGGAAGGCGGCGCCCGTCAGCATCCGCCCGCGTGGCGTGCGCTGGATGAAGCCCTGCTGAACGAGGAAGGGCTCGACGATCTCCTCGATGGCATCGCGCGGCTCGGACAGGGCAGCGGCCAGCGTGTCCACGCCCACCGGTCCGCCTCCGTAGAATTCGGCGATCACCGTGAGATAGCGCCGGTCCATGGCGTCGAGGCCGGCGGCATCCACCTCCAGGGCGAGGAGGGCGCGGTCGGCGATCTTGCGATCGATCCGTTCCGCCTCGGCCACCAGAGCGAAATCGCGCACCCGCCGCAACAGCCGGCCGGCGATGCGCGGGGTTCCACGCGCGCGGCGGGCGATCTCGGTGGCGCCGTCCGGGGCGATGGCGATGCCCATCACCCGCGCCCCGCGCACCACGATCTTCTCCAGTTCCTCCACCGTGTAGAACTGGAGGCGCACGGGAATGCCGAAACGGTCGCGCAGTGGCGTGGTGAGGAGGCCGGAGCGGGTGGTGGCGCCCACCAGCGTGAATTTTGGCAGCGAGATCTTCACCGAGCGCGCCGCCGGCCCCTCGCCGATCACGAGATCCAGCTCGTAATCCTCCATAGCCGGATAGAGGATTTCCTCCACGGCGGGGGAGAGACGGTGGATCTCGTCGATGAAGAGCACGTCGCGCTCTTCGAGATTGGTGAGGATGGCGGCAAGATCCCCCGCCTTGGCGATGACAGGCCCGGAGGTGGAGCGGAAGCCCACGCCCATCTCGCGCGACATGATCTGCGCCAGCGTGGTCTTGCCGAGGCCGGGCGGCCCCACGAACAGAACGTGGTCCAGCGCCTCGCCGCGCGCCCGCGCCGCCTTGATGAAGATTTCCAGATTGGCGCGCGCCTGCGCCTGACCGACGAACTCCGACAGGAGCTGCGGGCGCAGGGTGGAATCGGCGGCATCATCGCCGCGCTTTTCGCCCGAGAGGAGGCGGGTGTTCATGACGAGAGCCTTGCGCGCCTCGGGACCAGCGACTCGCGCGACTGTAGTGCCTGCCGGCCGGGTACGGAAGGGGAACGGACCTCCCGGGCGTGATCTGGATTAATGCGGGCGCGGGCCGCATGTGGAAACCTGCCACCTCCACCTCAGGAGGTCGCCATGGGCCGTGCCATGAAGGAGCTTCCGCTCGCGGAGGTCTACAAGCTGATCGAGCCGGGGCCGGTGGTCCTGCTCACGACGGCGGCGCGGGGGCGGGCCAACGTCATGGCCATGTCCTGGCACATGATGGTGGAGTTCACCCCGCCGCTCATCGCCTGCATCGTCTCCTCCGCCGATTTCAGCTTCACGGCCCTGTGTGCCACGAAGGAATGCGTCATCGCCATTCCCGCCGTGGCGCTGGCGGAGAAGGTGGTGGCCGTGGGCAATTGCTCCGGCGAAGAGGTGGACAAGTTCTCCACGGTCGGGCTCACGCCCGTTTCCGCAGCGCTGGTTCAGGCGCCGCTGGTGGCGGAGTGCTTCGCCAACCTCGAATGCCGCGTGGTGGAGACGCGCCTCGTCAACCGCTTCAACCTGTTCGTGCTGGAGGTGGTGAAGGCGTGGCGCGACCCGGCGCAGAAGGCGCCGCGCACCATTCATCACCGAGGCTACGGCACCTTCACGGTCGATGGCGAGGAACTGAAGATCGCCTCGCGGATGCCGTGAGCGTCCTACTTGGCCAGTTCCTTCAGTCCGAGGCGGATCAGCGTCTCGGTCTTGGCGTCCTCACCGGCCGAGCGCAAGGCGGCGGCGATGGCGGCGTTGGCCTGGGGTGCGCCATAGCCGAGATTGACGAGGGCGGACATCGCATCCGCTGCCGCGCCACCGGCGACCGGGGCCGCCGCCGGGGCGCCGCCGATGTCGGCGAGGGAAACCGAGCCTGCGCCGAAGCCCGGCATCTTATCCTTCAGCTCGGTCACAATGCGGGTGGCCACCCGTGGGCCGACGCCCGGGGCGCGCGCCACCGTGGTCTTGTCGCCCAGCGCGATGGCCTGGGTCAGCTCCGAGGCGGTGAGGGTGGAGAGCACCGCCAGCGCCGTCTTGGTGCCGATGCCCTGCACGCCCTGCAGCAGGCGGAACCAGTCCCGCTCCGCCGCCGAGGCGAAGCCGAACAGGCGGATCGCGTCCTCCCGCACATGGGTCTCGATGAACAGCGCCGTCGCCTCGCCCGCCCGGGGCAGGGCGGAGAGGGTGCGACCGGAGCAATGGACGAGATAGCCCACGCCATGCACGTCGATGATGGCGTGGTCCTCGTTGAGTTCGTCCACCACGCCCTTGAGCTTCCCGATCATGTGCGCCCCTTCAGCCCGTGGCTGCGGTGAAAAAGACGAAGGTGGCGAGGGCGCCGAGGCCGGTGCGGACCATGTGCAGTTGCCCCCAGTTGGCGATGAGCCGGCGCGTGTGCGGCCCGGCTTCCTCTTCCCGCGCGCCCATGAGCGCCCGGTTGGTGGGCATGATGCCGACCAGCGTGAACGGCCAGTTGGCGAGCATCAGCACCGCGCCGCCGAGCCAGCGCCAGTCGTTGTCCGTGGCGAAGGCAGCGGCGCCCAGCAGGGCGCCGGCCAGGGCCAGCGTCGCCTGCATGGCGAAGCCGCGCCGATAGGCCGGCTTCCACTGGGCGAGCGCCGCGCCGTCCGGCAGCATGAGCCGCGCCGGCTGCTCCACCGCATTGATATAGAAGGCGGCGCCGGTGAAGACGGCCGCCGTGACGAGCGCAAGCTGTCCATAGATCATGGCGAATATCCCCCGGGCTCGCGGGGGAGTTTACAGCGCCGCGCGCGCACGCGCAGCCGCGCCACGATGATGCGCATGGGTAATGGCGATGGCGAGGGCATCGGAGGCGTCGTCGGTCTCGGGCGTCGCCTTCGGCAGGAGAATGCCGATCATCATGCGCACCTGCGCTTTTTCCGCTCGCCCGGCGCCCACGACGCTCTTTTTCACCAGCAGGGGCGCATATTCGGCAACGGGCAGCCCCATCTGCGCCGGGGCGAGCATGACGACGCCGCGGGCCTGGCCGAGCTTCAGGGTCGATGACGGGTTCATGTTCACGAAGGTCTCCTCCACCGCCGCCTCGGCCGGGGCGAAGCGTAGGAGAACGTCCACCAGGCCGCGATGCAGGAAGGCCAGCCGCTCGGCCATCTCGCCCGCCTCGGGGGGGAGGATCGTGCCGCAGGCGACGAAAGAGAGCCGCGAGCCGAGCACGTCGATGACGCCCCAGCCCGTGCGGCGAAGGCCCGGGTCGAGGCCGAGGATGCGAATCGCGTTCAGGTCCATGGGGCCAAGGTGCGCCAGCGGGCGGACCGGGGAAAGGGGATGCCGCAGACCGGCATCCCATCCCTCAGTGCGCGGTGCCGGCGGAGCTTGCGACCCGCGTTGCGGCCTTGGCCGGGGTGGCGCTGGCCACGACGTCGGGCGCCTGTTCCTGCCATTCCGGCTTGATGGTCACCGTATTGGCGGCGGCGACCGGCGTCGCGGGAACGAAGGCGGCGGAGGCCTGCTGGGCCTTGGCCAGCACGGCGGGATCGGCGTCTCGGCTCAGGATGTCGCGCTTGCGGGCGCTGTCCTCGTCGCCCTGCCGGGCGGCGAGATCGAGCCACTTCCAGGCTTCCGCCGCGTCGGCGCTCACGCCGAGGCCGCGGGCATAGATGACGCCGAGATTGTACTGGCTGTCGCGATGGCCGAGATCGGCGGCGGTGCGGAACCACTTGAGCGCCCCGGCCCAGTCGGGCTTGCCGTTGAGGTCGGGCAGGGTGCCCTCGGACAGGAGCATGGCGAGGGCGTGCATGGCGCGCACGTTCCCCTGCTCGGCGGCCCAGGTGTAGAAGCGCCTCGCCTCGCCCATGTCCTTGCCGGCCGACTCATAGAGTGCGCCGAGCCTGAGCGCGGCCGGGGCGGACCCGCGCTGCACCGCATAGCCGAGCCATTTGGTGGCGGCATCGAGATCGACGTCCGTGCCGCGGCCTTCCGCATAGCGGCCGGCCACGAGGAAGGCGGCGGCGGGATCGCCGTCGCGGGCGGCGGTCTGCAAGGCGGACGGGCCGATGGCCGGCGGGAGTTCTGTCGGAGCCACCCCGGCGATGGCAGGTGCGGCGAGCCGGCGCAGGGCTTCGGTCAGCCCGGTGACGATCTCCGGCCCGTTGCGCACGGCCATGCCCACGCTGAGGCCGGTGAAGACAGTGGTCGCCCCCGCGATCAGGGCCACCATGGCAATGTGACGGCGCCGCGCGAACAGGCCGGCGAACACACCCGGCGCGTGCGGACGGCGTTCGCGGGCCTTCTCCGCCTTGCGGGCGCGCTTTTCGAGGCGCGGACGCTCCTCCTCCGCTTCCTTTGCGTGCGCGGGGGGCGTGCCCCAATCGACGCGGCGGTTCGGGCGGGGCCACGGCACGTCGGTCGCGGCGGCGCGCAGCGCGCTTTCGAGGGCGTCGGCCTCGGTGGCGTCACCCGCGGCGCGGCGCTGCGGCTGGGGCGCGGCATCCTCGGCGCGGATCTCGGGAGCTGGCTGGAATTCCGGCTCCTGATAGGTGGCGTGGGGTTGGGGCGCCTCCTCGTAGGACGGCTCCTGATAATACCCCGCGTCCTGGTACGCAGCCTCCTGATAGGCGGCCTCCTCATAGGCCGCTTCATGGACCGCTTCCTGGGCCGGCGCCCGTCCCGCGGCGGACCGGGGGGCGTAGGTGCCGTCTCCCTCCTGGGCGAGGGCAACGGAAATGCTGTCCAGCTGCTGCTCCAGCTCGGCGGCCATAAGCTCACCGGCCCGGCGCTCCATCTCGTCCTGACGGGCTTCGAGGGCGGCCAGGCCGCGCTTCAAGCCGAGCACGGCGGCGCCGTCCGGATTGTCGGACACCTTGGCCGCGACGGCCGCGGCGGCCTCGTTGGCGACCGAGCGGGTATCCTCGCGGACGTTGCGGACTTCCTCGCTCAGGCGCCGCAAGCCCGTCTCGATCTCGTCGAGGCGGCCGAGCCGGTCGTGAGTCTGGCGCAGCTGGTCCGACAGGCCGGACAGGTGCCGCTCCATCGCATCGACGACGGAGCTGCCCGACCGGCCGCTTTCCTCCGCTGCGGCAAGGCGCGCCGCGATGGCTCCGAGCCGCTGCGAGATTTCAAGGCCGAGTGCGGGCGAGACGCTCGCCGCCTGATCGGCGATCTGCCCGGACATGCGATCGAGCCGGGCATGAACGCCGTTGACCGATTCGAGGAGCGAGGCGCGCAGGCGCTCGGTTGCCTCCGCATCGCCGGCGCGGCCGCGGGCTTCCAGGTCCGCGAAGCGGCGCAGCAGGGCATCGGCATTGCGCTCGAAATCGCCGGCCGCGTCGGTCAGGCGCTGTGCTGCCTGCTCGCCGGCCAAGGCAACGCTCTCGGCGCAGGCGCCGAGCCGCTGGGCCAGCTTCGCCATGGCGTCCTGTCCCTGCGGACCGGTGACGAGGCGCTGCACGAGATCGCGCATTTCCCCCATCTGGCTCTGCAGGCGGGCGACCTCCACCGGGTCCACGGCACGGGCGCCCAGAAGATCGATCTTGCGGCCGAGGGCATCGATGCCTGATTCGACCACCTTGAAGCGCTCGGCAAAGCGCTCGTTGCGCCCAACGTCGCCAAGGCTGCCACGAATGGAGGCGAGTTCGTCGAGGATGGCCTGGTCCGATCCCTCACGGGTCGCACCAGCCTCGCGCAAATCGTCGACGCGGCGAGACAGAAGCGTGATCGCGCGGTCCATCTCGGTGACGGCCCGCTTGGGGGCGGCCGTCGCCAGACGTTCGCGCAGAATGCCGATTTCCCCCCGGAGAGCTTCGATTGCCGAAGCGGGAAGATCGAAGACGTCCCATGCGGGGACGTCCGGCTGTTCGGCCTGCGCATAGGGATCGAAGCCGTGATGGCCCTCGAAGCCCTTGCGTGTCCGGGCCGTGCGCTCAAAACGCTCCATTCCGGCCTCCCGCGGGGCGAACGGATGACCTTGAGGTGTCAAAGTACCATGCCCCGATTCGGTGATGTCCTCAGCACAGAATTTCGGATCAAGGTAAATCGCCGGTTAATTACCACCGCTGCGGCGCGGTGGTGGAAATCGCGGGGAAAGGCAGCCACGCGAGGTCGTCCAGCTTGTCGTGGCAGGAGCGCCTGTCCCTGGAGCAGGCTGCGCAGGGCTCCACCTCGGTCAGGTAGCACGCCCTAACGTCCCCCATACGTCTGCCGCACCCTCCGCAGCGGCAACCTCGCGAAGCGTGACCTTCACCATTACCGCATTTGGTGTGGTCGCATAAGTATATGATTTAATTGAGTTGTAACTGTTACTTTCCCCTACGGTATCCCTCAGAACCTCCCCAGTCCGTCATCACGACGGTAGGCATAGTGGCGCAGCGGCACCTCCAGTCCGGTCTGGTTCATTCCAGCCTGCCCGAGATAGCCGGTTCCGCTCCTGGGGAAGCGCACGCTGCGTGCGTGGGGGGCGCTGCAACCACGACAGGTCGCCACAGGCCATCCGTCCGTGCCGCGGACAGGATCGCGATAAGGGGAATTGAGGCATGGACGCCAACACGTTCGAGAAGACTTTCGACCACGGACTGGGATCCGTCGTTCCTTCGCAGGCTCATGTGGCTGCTGAGGCCTACCGCGATGGCGTGGTCTTCACCATCGGCGACCTCTCCCGTGAGTTCGGGATCACCCTGCGCGCCCTGCGCTTCTATGAGGACAAGGGCCTCATCTCGCCCCGCCGCGACGGCATGACCCGGCTCTATTCCGAATCCGATCGCAAGCGTCTGGCGGTCATCCTGAAGGGCAAGCACCTCGGCTTCACCCTGGCGGAGATCCGGGCGCTGGTGGCGGCCCATGAGGGTGGCGAGAGCGAGCTGTCCCTGTCGCGCGATCGTTGCCTGTCGCAGATCGCCCAGCTTGAGCGTCAGCGCGGCGAGATCGACACCGCCATCGCCGAGCTGAAGTCCATGGCCACGGCGTTCGCCGCCTGAGCCTGAGGAGAGGCGGCCGTGCCGCCTCTCAGGGTACCTGAATGCGAGCGGCCCGGCCTTGCCGGGCGCTCATTTTCCGAAAAACCGGCGCCGGATCAGGCGCTCAACTTCGCCAGCAGGGCGTCGGACAGCTCGAAATTGGCGGTGACGGTCTGCACGTCGTCATTGTCCTCGAGGGTCTCGACGAGGCGCATCAGCTTCTCGCCGGTCTCATCGTCCACCGCCACGGTGTTCTGCGGCCGCCAGACGAGGGCCGCCTTGTTCGGCTCTCCGAACTTCTGCTCCAGCGCCCGCTGCACTTCCGCCAGACTCTCGGCTGCGCAGATCACTTCATGACCGTCCTCGCTGGAGGTCACGTCGTCCGCCCCGGCCTCGATGGCCGCTTCCATCATGGTGTCGGCATCGGCCTTGCCGGGGGCATACTCGATGCGCCCCACCCGGTCGAACATGAAGGACACCGCGCCGGTCTCGGCGAGGTTGCCGCCCGACTTGGTGAAATAGGAGCGCACTTCCGAGGCGGTGCGGTTGCGGTTGTCGGTCAGGGCCTCGACGATCACGGCGACGCCACCCGGGCCGTAGCCCTCATAGCGGATCTCGTCGTAATTCTCGGTGTCTGCCCCGGCCGCCTTCTTGATGGCGCGGTCGATATTGTCCTTGGGCATGTTCTCGGCGCGGGCCGCGAGGATGGCGGCGCGCAGGCGCGCGTTCATGTTGGGATCCGGCAGGCCCATCTTGGCCGAGACCGTGATTTCGCGCGCCAGCTTGGAGAACAGCTTGGAACGCATCGCGTCCTGCCGCCCCTTGCGGTGCATGATGTTCTTGAATTGTGAATGCCCGGCCATGGCCACCGTCCCGTTGTGCGGACCCGCCCCGCGCGCCGCGCAAGCGGCGCCGCCCGGACCGATCCTGTTGACTGGAGCCGGCCTTATAGGCGGGCCGACGGGAAAAGGGCAAGGAAGCGGGTGCAGCATGGCGCTGCCGGGCTTTTCCTGCCGCTAGGGCAGGGGGCGTCAGTCCCAGAAGGTCGGCCGGGACGGCTCAAGCCCGGCGCCGAGGCGCACGGCCGCCACCTTCACCGCAAGGCCGGTCCGGTCGTCGGTTTCAACCGCGACGCCGGACAGCGCCGCAGGGCCGGACGCCGGCTCGAACCGGCCGGAGGCAAGCTTGCGGGTGAAGCGCCGCAGCGGCTCTTCCTTGTCCATGCCGATCACGCCGTCATAGGCACCGCACATGCCCGCGTCGGTCATGTAGGCGGTGCCGCCGGAGAGAATGCGGTAGTCGGCGGTGGGGACATGGGTGTGGGTGCCCACTACGAGGGAGGCGCGGCCGTCACAGAAATGGCCAATGGCCTGCTTCTCGCTGGTGGTCTCGGCGTGAACGTCCACCACGATGGCATCCACCATCTCGCCCAGCGTGGCGCCGTCCAGCGCGCGGTCGAGGCCGGCGAAGGGATCGTCGAGCGGGTCCATGAAGATGCGGCCCATGACATTCAGCACCAGCACCCGCGCGCCATTGCGCGCTTCGACCAGAGCCGCGCCGCGGCCGGGCGTGCCGGGCGGATAGTTCAGCGGCCGGACCAAAGCGGGGGCGCGCTCGATGAAGACGAGTGCTTCGCGCTGGTCAAAGGAATGGTTGCCGAGGGTGATAGCGTCGGCGCCGGCGGCGCGCAGCTCGTCATAGATCGCCTCGGTGATGCCGAAGCCGCCGGCGGCATTCTCGCCGTTCACCACAACGAGGTCGAGGGACCATTGGGCAACGAGGCCCGGCAGGTGCGACACGACGCATTCGCGGCCCGAGCGGCCGACCACGTCGCCAAGAAACAGAATGCGCATGAACTTTTCCGGCAGGCACGATCGAGGGGCAGCGGACGGGCGTCAGGGGCGCGCCGTCACGCTGAAAGCTTCCCTTTCCGTTATCATCATGTCCACCGGCTCGTCATGGGGTTCGGCGGGAACCTGTTCGACCTCCTGGCACGCAAATGCATAGCCCAGAGCCCGGACAGGGCGCTGCGCACGCAGGAGCGCAAGGGTACGGTCATAGAAGCCGGCGCCGTAGCCGATGCGGAAGCCGCGCCGGTCAAAGGCGGCGAGGGGCACCATCAGCGCGTCCGGAACCACCTCCTCGGCATCGGCGGGCGGCTCGGGGATGCGGAAAGCTCCTGCGGGGATCAGCGCGTCTTCGGCGCGCCACAGTCGGAACAGCAGCGGTCGGTCGCGGCCGAGGATGACAGGCAAGGCGAGCCGTGCGCGCCGGGCGCGCAGCTCGGCCGCAAGCGGGGCGGTGTCGATCTCATCGCGGAAGGCACAGAAGAGGGAGACGGTCAGGCCCGAGATGTCGTCCAGAGCGGCGGAGGCCTGCCGAGCCGCGGCTTCGGATGCCGCGGCGCGGGCCTGAGGCCCCAGGGCCGCGCGCCGTCCGAGGGCCAGGAGGCGCAGGCGCTTCTTCTCGGCGGCCATACTTTCGCCGGCCGCATCTTCACAGGCCATGTCGTTTGAAGCGTGTCGATGAAGGGAAGACGTGCGGAGCCACAAAAGCCGTCGGAGGTCGATCCCGGGAAACCTACAACGTAGGTGGGCGCCATATGTCCAAGCCCGGAGGCAAGGTCAGGGACAGCTCCCTTAAGGATCGATAAGGCCCCGGGGAAATGTCTCCTAACGAGCCCCGCAGCCCCGCATTGCCAATGTAGGGACGAAAAGGACGCGGCGCCAGTCCCTTCGGCCTGAAGCTTCAGCCCATCCCCACCGTTCCGCGCTCCTTCGGGGCGAGTTCCGCCACGAGGCGCTCGATGCGCTCGGCCACGGCGTCGATGGTGCGGGCGACCTCCTCCTCGCTGGCCTCGATGCGGGCCATAGCGGAGGCGCGGGCGTCCCGCTGGCTCTCGATATCGCTTTCCAGCGCCCGGATGCGGCCGCGCGCCGAGGCCAGCTCGTCCGCGATGGTGATGGCGGCCATGACGACGAGGCGCTGGTCGCCGATCTCGCCGAACGCGCCGCGCAATTGCGTGATGCGGTCGTCGATGTCCCGGGCGAGGCGGATGAGGTGCTCTTCCTGCCCCTCGTCGCAGGCCATCCTGTATTGCCGGCCCGCGATGGTGACGGAGACGTGCGGCATCGCCTCAGCCGCCGTGGGTCGCGAGCACGTCGCGAATGGTGCTCATGGCCACGTCCAGGCGGCGGATGATCTCGCGCCCCGCCTCTTCCACCTCGCCGGCCTCCGCCTGGGCCACGTCCAGCTCGGCGGCGAGCCGGGCGCGGTCATTGCCGAGGGCGTGGAGCTGGGCCAGCAAAGCCTCCTGATGGCGATCGGCGTCGCGCCGGCGATCGATGGCGTCGGTCAGCGCGTCGAGCGCGGCGTGGAGGCGCCGGGTCGCCGCCTCGATGGGGGCGTCCTGCAGCGGCGGGCGTTGCTTCAGCGCATACATGACGAGACTTTAACCGAGTCGGACGGGCGGCGGAACGCCGCTCTTTCCAGTCTGTCAACATGAATGCGGCGCCGTGACGAGGCAACCCGCAACCGAGGCGCGAGCCGGCCCGCGCGGCGCACGCGCGCTCATCCCTTATGTTGCGTCGCCGCGACGATGCAGCGCGGGTGGCTCCATGCCCGTCGCCTTGACGCGAGGAGATCAGGCAGGTTTGACAGCGCAGTGAGCCTTGGTACAAGGCGGCTCAAAGGCCGGCCCCGGGTCCGGGTGGTCGTGCCAGCATTGCCGACGGACCCGGGCCGCCGGGCCCGTGAAACCCTACTGCCTCTAGCCGGCCGGCTGCCATGAGCGCCGGCACCGGAGATACGGGAACATGTCCAGCCGCACGAGCGACAGCGTCACGAGTCACGACCGTCTGGCCAATGCCATCCGGTTCCTCGCGATCGATGCCGTCGAGGCCGCCAACAGCGGCCATCCGGGCCTGCCCATGGGCGCGGCGGACATCGCCACCGTGCTGTTCACGAAGGTGCTGAAGTACGATCCCTCGCGTCCGTTCTGGCCGGATCGCGACCGCTTCGTGCTCTCCGCCGGCCACGGCTCCATGCTGCTCTATTCGGTGCTGCACCTCGCCGGCTACGAGAAGGTGACGATCGACGAGATCAAGCGCTTCCGGCAGCTCGGCTCGCTGACGCCCGGCCACCCCGAGAATTTCGTCACCGAAGGCATCGAGACCACCACCGGCCCGCTGGGGCAGGGCATCGCCACCGCCGTCGGCATGGCCATGGCCGAGCGCCTGCTCGCCGCCCGCTTCGGTTCGGATGTGGTGGACCACTACACCTACGTCCTCGCTTCCGACGGCGACCTGATGGAGGGCATCAGCCAGGAGGCGGCGGACCTCGCCGGCCACCTGAAGCTGTCCAAGCTCATCGTCATGTGGGACGACAACAAGATCTCCATCGACGGCCCCACCTCCATCTCCGGCTCCACCAACCAGCTTGCGCGCTTCGCCGCCTCCGGCTGGGCGACGGCAGCCGTGGACGGGCATAATCCCGAGGCCATCCTCGCCGCGCTCGAGGCCGCGAAGGCCTCCGACCGTCCGACCCTGATCTCCTGCCGCACCACCATCGGCTTCGGCTCGCCCAAGAAGGCCGGCTCCGAGAAGGTCCACGGCTCGCCGCTGGGCGCCGAGGAAATCGCCGCCACCCGCGCCGCCCTCGGCTGGGAAGCGCCGGCCTTCGTGGTGCCCGAGGATGCGCTCAACGGCTGGCGTGCCGCCGGTGCCGCAGGCCGTTCCGCCCGCGAGGCGTGGGAAGCCCGCTTCGCCGCCCGCCCGGCCGAGGAGCGTACCGAATTCGAGCGCCGGGTCGCCGGCACGCTGCCCGCGGCGCTGGAAGGCGCCATCGTCGCCGTCAAGGAAAAGGCGGTGAAGGACGGCGGCGCGATCGCCACCCGCAAGTCGTCCGAGATGGTGCTGGACTTCATCACCCCGGCGGTGCCCGAGATGGTGGGCGGCTCGGCCGACCTCACCGGCTCCAACAACACCAAGGCCAAGGGTGCGAAGTCCGTGACGCCGGACGACTTCTCCGGCTCCTTCATCCATTACGGCGTGCGCGAGCACGGCATGGCCGCCGCCATGAACGGCATGGCGCTGCACAAGGGGCTCATCCCCTTCTCCGGCGGTTTCATGGTGTTCTCGGACTATTGCCGCCCGGCCATCCGCCTCGCGGCCCTCATGGGCGAGCGGGTGATCCACGTGCTCACCCACGATTCCATCGGCCTCGGTGAGGATGGCCCCACCCACCAGCCGGTGGAACACCTCGCGGCGCTGCGTGCGATCCCCAACCTCCTCGTGATGCGCCCCTGCGACACGGTGGAGACGGCGGAATGCTGGCAGATTGCGCTACAGTCCACCAACAGGCCCTCGGCGCTCATCCTGTCGCGCCAGAACCTGCCGCTCCTGCGCACCGACGCCACGGCCGTGAACCGGTCGGCGGAAGGCGCCTACGAAATCCTCGCTGCGTCCGGGCCGGCGCAGGCGAGCCTGTTCGCCACCGGCTCGGAAGTGTCCTTGGCGGTTGAAGCCGCCAAGCTGTTGGAGGCGCAGGGTGTTCCCACCCGCGTCGTCTCCATCCCCTCGTTCGAACTGTTCCTCGAAAGGCCCGCCGCAGAGCGGGCAAAGGTGATCGGGGACGCTCCGGCCAAGGTTGCGGTGGAAGCCGCGATCCGCATGGGGTGGGACGCTATCGTCGGTTCGAACGCCGCCTTCGTGGGAATGACATCGTTCGGCGCCAGCGCGCCCGCAAAGGAGCTTTACGCCCATTTCGGCATTACTGCCCAGCAGGTCGCGGCGCGCGCGCTCGATCAGCTCCGGCAGGCCTGAGGTTCGGCGCACGGCGGGCGCGAGAGGACCGCGCCGCGGGTGAACCGCGGGCGCGCAACGCAATTCAGGGAGGCCGGGCTTCAAGCCGGCTCAGGAGGACCCAATATGAGCGTCAAGGTGGCCATCAACGGTTTCGGTCGCATCGGTCGCAATGTGCTGCGCGCCATCATCGAATCGGGCCGCACCGACATCGAGGTGGTGGCGATCAACGACCTCGGCCCGGTGGAGACGAACGCCCACCTCTTCCGCTTCGACAGCGTGCACGGCCGCTTCCCCGGCGAGGTCAAGGTCGCCGGAGATACCATCGACGTGGGCCGCGGCCCCATCAAGGTCACCGCAGTGCGCAACCCCGCCGAGCTGCCCCACAAGGAGCTGGGCGTGGACATCGCGCTGGAATGCACCGGCATCTTCACCTCGCGAGACAAGGCTGCGGCGCACCTCGCCGCCGGCGCCAAGCGCGTGCTGGTCTCGGCCCCGGCCGATGGCGCGGACCTCACCGTGGTCTATGGCGTGAACCACGAGAAGCTCACGAACGAGCACCTCGTCGTCTCCAACGCCTCCTGCACCACCAACTGCCTCGCCCCGGTGGCCAAGGTCCTCAACGATGCCGTCGGCATCGAGAAGGGCTTCATGACCACCATCCACGCCTACACCGGCGACCAGCCGACGCTGGATACCATGCACAAGGACCTCTACCGCGCCCGCGCGGCGGCCATGTCCATGATCCCCACTTCGACCGGCGCCGCCAAGGCGGTGGGACTCGTGCTCCCTGAGCTGGCCGGCAAGCTGGACGGCACCTCCATCCGCGTGCCGACCCCGAACGTCTCGGTGATCGACCTGAAGTTCGTCGCGAAGCGCGCGACCAGCAAGGAAGAGATCAACGAGGCGATCATCGCGGCTGCCTCGCAGCAGCTGAAGGGCATCCTCGGCTTCACTGACCAGCCCAACGTCTCCATCGACTTCAACCACAATCCCAACTCCTCCACCTTCCACCTCGACCAGACCAAGGTCATGGAAGGCACGCTGGTGCGGGTGCTGTCGTGGTACGACAACGAGTGGGGCTTCTCGAACCGCATGAGCGACACGGCCGTCGCCATGGGCAAGCTGGGCTGACCGGGAAAAGGGGGCGCCATCATGATCGCCTTCCGCACCCTCGATGACGCTGTGGACCTCGCCGACAAGCGGGTCCTCGTGCGTGTCGACCTCAACGTTCCCATGGAGAGCGGGCGCGTCACCGACGCCACCCGTCTCAAGGCCATCCTGCCCACCATTCGGGACATCACCGGCAAGGGCGGCAAGGCCGTCCTGCTGGCGCACTTCGGGCGGCCCAAGGGCCGCGACGAAAGCCAGTCGCTCGCCCCCGTCGCCAAGGCCCTCGAGGGCGAACTCGGCCGCAAGGTCGCGTTCGCCTCCGATTGCATCGGCGACGAGGCGAAGAGCGCCGTCTCCCGCCTCGCCTCCGGCGAGGTGATCGTGCTGGAGAACACCCGCTTCCATGCGGGCGAGGAGAAGAATGCGCCGGACTTCATCGAAGCCCTCGCGAGCCTCGGCGACATCTATGTCAACGATGCCTTCTCCACCGCCCACCGCGCGCACGCCTCCACCGAGGGGCTGGCCCGCAAGCTGCCGGCCTATGCCGGCCGCTCCATGGAAAGCGAGATCGAGGCGCTGACCAAGGCCCTCGAGGCGCCCCAGCGCCCCGTGCTCGCCGTGGTCGGCGGCTCCAAGGTTTCCAGCAAGCTCGAACTGCTCGGCAACCTCGTGAAGAAGGTGGACATCCTCGTCATTGGCGGCGGCATGGCCAACACCTTCCTCGCCGCCCTCGGCAAGAAGGTGGGCAAGTCGCTCTGCGAGCACGACCTGGCCAACACCGCGCGGGACATCCTGAAGAAGGCCGAGGCGGCTGGATGCGAGATCGTCCTGCCGGTGGACGCGGTGGTCGCCACCGAGTTCAAGGCCAATGCCGCGCACCGCGTCACCAGCGTCGATGACGTGAAGGACGACGAGATGATGCTCGACGCCGGTCCGGAGACGGTCGGTATCGTCAAGCAGAAGCTCGACGGGGCGAAGACGGTGGTCTGGAACGGGCCGTTCGGCGCGTTCGAGATGACGCCGTTCGATGCGGCGACGGTGGCCGTGGCCCGCTATGTCGGCGACCTCACCCACAACGGGCGGTTGCTGTCGGTCGCGGGCGGCGGCGACACGGTGGCCGCGCTGAACCACGCGGGGACGGCGGAGCGCTTCTCCTACGTCTCGACGGCCGGCGGTGCCTTCCTTGAGTGGCTTGAGGGCAAGGCGCTTCCGGGCGTGGAGGCCCTGCGGCGCTGATATTGCGCTGCGGGATAAAATGACGAAGATTGCGCCCGCCCGGCCCTCCGCGGCGGGCGCTTTTCGGGTAGGGCATCGGTCGGGAACCCGGTGCCGGCTCCGGGACTTGCAGGCGCGCAGACAGATGCGCCGCGGTTCGGGCGCGCAAACGACAATCAATCTGCCGGAGTGCCACGCTCCGGCGTCCATGCCCGCCGAGGGGCGGCAACAAGGCAGGTGAAGAACATGACGGCGGAGCTCGACGCGATCGCGCAGAAAATGGTGGCCGACGGCAAGGGCATCCTCGCGGCAGACGAGAGCGGCGGTACCATCAAGAAGCGGTTCGATGCCATCGGGGTCGAATCCACCGAGGAGAACCGTCGCGACTACCGCGAGCTGATGTTCCGCTCGCAGGGCATGGACTACATCTCCGGCGTCATCCTCTATGACGAGACCATCCGGCAGAAGGCGAAGGACGGCACGCCGCTCGTCTCCGTCATCGAGAAGGCCGGCGCCATCCCCGGCATCAAGGTCGACGCCGGCGCCAAGCCGCAGCCCTTCTGCCCCGGCGAGACCATCACCGAGGGTCTCGACGGCCTCGCCGGTCGCCTCAAGGAGTATTACGACCTCGGCGCCCGCTTCGCGAAGTGGCGCGCGGTGATCGATATCGACACCACCAAGCACATTCCGTCCTACACCTCGCTCCGCGCCAACGCCCACGCGCTCGCCCGCTATGCGGCGCTGTGCCAGGAAGCGAAGATCGTCCCGATCGTCGAGCCGGAAGTGCTCATGGACGGCGCCCACGACATCGACACCTGCTACCGCGTCACCGAATGGGCGCTGAAGACGGTGTTCGAGGAGCTGTACTACCAGCGCGTCCGCCTGGAAGGCATGGTGCTCAAGCCCAACATGATCGTGCCCGGCAAGAAGAGCCCGGTGCAGGCCTCGGTGGCCGAGGTGGCGGAGAAGACCGTGCGCGTGCTGAAGGCCTGCGTCCCCACAGCAGTGCCCGGCATCGCCTTCCTCTCCGGCGGCCAGTCCGACGAGGACGCCACCGCCCACCTCGACGCCATGGTGAAGCTGGGCGGCCTGCCCTGGAAGCTCACCTATTCCTACGGCCGCGCCCTGCAGGCCGCGCCGCAGAAGGCGTGGTCCGGCAAGCCGGAGAACGTGGCCAAGGCGCAGGCCGCCTTCGCCCACCGCGCGCACATGAACTCCCTCGCGGCCCTCGGCAAGTGGTCGGCCGAGGAGGAGCGCAAGGCCGCCTGAGCATCGGGCGCATCACGTTCAGGAAGGGCCGGCTTGCGCCGGCCCTTTTCTTATGGTCTGGCGAAAGCCGACGACATTCCGCGTCCGTGCCCCCAATTCGCCGATTTCTTGGCAGACCGATCAGACCCATGGCCAATCCTCCGCCCGCCACCGGCGCCCGCCTCATGCTCGTCTTCACCGTCACGCCTGCGCTCGACCCGCGCATGGTGGAGGCCGCGGTGCGCGCGGGCGACGTGGCCTGCGTGGTGCTGCGCACCCCTGCCGGCGAGAAGCTCGATGCGGCGCGGCTCGCCGAGATCGCGGGGGCGGCGCAGCGGCATGATGCGGCCGTACTCCTCGAAGGCTCCGAGGGGCTCGTCGCCAGCGCCGGTCTCGACGGCGTGCACGTTGCGGCCGGACCGGCGCTCGATTCGGCTCTGAGGCTGTTGAAGCCTGCGGCCATTGTGGGCGCCGCTGGGCTTGCGACACGCCATGAAGCCATGATCGCAGGGGAGAGCGGGGCCGACTACGTCGCTTTCGGCGCGCTCGCCCCGGAGCCCGGCGAGTTCTTCCGTGTGCGCGATCTTGTGGAATGGTGGGCCGAACTGTTCGAGGTGCCATGCGTCGGCGTCGCCTCTTCCCTCGACGAGGTGACGGCGCTGGCCGAAGCCGGAGCTGATTTCATCGCCCTGTCGGAGACGCTTCTGGCGTCTGCCGGCGAAGCACCGAAGGTGGTGGCGGCCGCGCAGGCGCGCCTTGTATCGGGTGACGACGCGCAATGATGTCGGCCGTCCGCGCGCCATTCCGCAGGCTAAGGTTCGCCATTCCAGGCAGCGCCGTGCTGCTCGCCCTCGCGGTGGCTGTGGCGCCGTCCCTGGCGTATGCGCAGGCCCAGCAGCCCGGCGGGGCCGCGTCTTCCACTCAGCCTGCGGCCAAACCTGCGACCAAGCCGGCCAAGCCCGATGCGAAGGCCGGCAACAAGCCGTCCGCAAAGCCGGATCCAAAGGCCGCCCAGCGTCCGCGCGAACCCGCGCCCATGCCACTCCTGGGCCTGCAGATCTCCTATCCCAGCCTCGATACGCCGGGCGGCTCGGGGGATCTCGCCTATGGCGCGTACCAGCGCGGCTATTACGTTTCCGCCTTCAACGAGGCCCTGAAGCGCGCCCGCGCCGGAACCGATCCGGCGGCCATGACGCTGCTTGGCGAGCTTTATTCCGAAGGCCTCGGTGTTCCCCTCGACCCCAAAAAGGCGATCGAGTGGTATCGCAAGGCGGCGGATGCCGGCTCGACCGGAGCGCTTTTCGCGCTCGGCAACATGACCCTCGCCGGCCGGGGCGTGCCCATGGACGAGGTCGCGGCGGCACAGCTGTTCCGTCAGGCGGCGGAGAAGGGGAATGCCGGCGCCGCATACAATCTCGGCCTGCTCTATCTCCAGGGCAGAAAAGTCCCCAAGGAGCCTTCGGAGGCTGCGCGCTGGTTCGAGATCGCCGCGGCCAAGGACGTGGAAGATGCCCAGTATGCCCTCGGCGTGCTGCTGAAGGAGGGCAATGGCGTCGACAAGGATGTCGCTGCGGCCGCCCGCATGATGGGCGCCGCGGCGCGCCTCGGTCACGTCACGGCGCAGGTGGAATTCGCCATCATGCAGTTCAACGGCACCGGCGTGCCCAAGGACGAGGCCGCCGCTGCCGCCATGTTCCGCAAGGCGGCGCTGGCCGGCAATGCCATCGCCCAGAACCGCTATGCGCGGCTGCTCGCGGTTGGACGCGGCGTGCCGGAGGACAAGACGAAGGCGGCTGCCTGGCACCTCCTTGCGAAGAGCCGTGGCCTCGGCGACCCGATGCTGGACGACGTGGTGGCCAAGCTGCCCGAGGCAGACCACAAGAAGGCGCAGGCGCAGGCCGCCCGCTGGGAATCTGGCCGCTCCTGAAGGCGGAGCGATCAGGGGAGGGGCCGAGCAAGGGCTCGGTTGTGGCCCTTTTGCAACGCCCGCCACCGCCGTTGCGCTGCCTTCACCCCTGCACCTCCGCGCCATGATGACGCCACGTCCCGGCATCAGTGAAGGACGCGTCGGACGAGGGGCGTCGTCGCCTCTCCCGGCCTTTCGGGCAAACACCTCATTCACCTGCCGTGCTGGTTTCTGCACGCGGGAGAGGGAGGCGCGTACCCGCCCGAAAGGCGATGATAACGGCCCGGAAACCATGGCGAGCGGGAGTGGTCCGCATCCTCCGGTTTTCGGCTCTCGGAGCGGCCAAGAGGCCGCGTACGGAACGTTCGCTTAACCGGACGGCTTTAGACCCGAAGCCTCCGGTGCAGCGTTGAGAAGGGAGTTACCGGATGCGTTTCCTCAGCCTTGCTCGCGGCTTCCGGTTCGCGGCTCTGTTTGGCTTCGCGCTGGCGCTTGCCGCGTGCGCCAACAATCCCAACCAGAATGCCGGCGTCGGCGGCGCGGGTGGCCCTCCCGGTTCCCCTCAGGAGTTCGTGGTCGCCGTCGGCGATCGCGTGTTCTTCGAGAGCGACCAGACCGATCTCACCCCGCAGGCCCGCGCCACCCTGGACCGTCAGGCCCAGTGGCTCCAGCAGTACAACCGCTACACCTTCACCATCGAAGGTCATGCGGACGAGCGCGGAACCCGCGAATACAACATCGCGCTGGGGGCCAAGCGCGCCCAGAGCGTGCGTGACTACCTCGCCTCCCGCGGGATCGACCCGGCCCGGATGCGCACCATCTCCTATGGCAAGGAGCGCCCGGTGGCGGTGTGCAACGACATCTCGTGCTGGTCTCAGAACCGCCGCGCGGTGACGGTGCTGAACGGCGGCGGCGCCTGATCCTGCTTCCGAATGTCTCGCGAAGGCCGGCGCCCACGGGTGCCGGCCTTTGCGCGTCCAGCGACCGCAGAGCCTTGATCGGTCCACGGCAAGTCGTTGCCGGGTCACACTTTGGACGCGATCGGCGGGGTAAAGTCGCATGGCTCGAACCGGCACTGTTCCGGACGTGCTCCTCGCCACCAGCCCCAAGCAAAAGTCCCATGAAGATGCGCCTGCGCCCGGTCGGTGTTCTTGTTCGCACCTATGCCGTCCTCTTCGGCCTTGCCTTTGCTGCGGCCCTCGGCACGGCAGCGCCCGCGGCTGCTCAGAACGACGGGAACCTCTTCGGCAATCTGTTCAAGCCGCCCCAGCCCGCGCAGGAAGCTCCGCGCGAGGATCCGGAGCTGATGGAGCGGATGGAGCGGCTGGAATCGACCCTGCGTCAGCTCACCGGACAGGTCGAGCAACTGCAGTATCGCAACCAGCAGCTTGAGGCGCAGGTACGTCGGCTGGAGGAGGCCGGCGGCGGCCGTCCGTCCGGCGGCCCGTCCGCGGCGCCCGTGGCCGCGCCGGTCCAGGCGCCGGCGGTGCTTCCCTCCGGCCGTCCGGCGGCAGCACCAGCCGCTCCGGTGCGCCGCTCCGACGCCTTCGATCCCAACATGGACCCGCC
>NZ_JAYRPE010000005.1:0-31530 GCF_041911315.1 Xanthobacter sp.
CGATTCCGCCGTCTCGTCCGCCGGCCTATGCTCGGCGAAACGAAGCAGACGACATCGAGGAGAGGAAACCGCATGTTCGGAGCCAAGCGATCGGCGATCTTCGGTTCGGCCGTCGGCCTCGCGGCCGCGCTCTTTCTCGTCACCGCCGCCCTCGCCGCGCCGCCGGTGCCGGCCGACCCGGCGAAGGGCAAGCGCCTCGCCGAGCGCTGGTGCGCCAGCTGCCATGTGGTCGGCACCGCGCCCCAGAGCGCCGCCAGCGATGCCCCCACCTTCGCAGCCATCGCCGCCCGTGACGGCGACGTCTCCGGCGCTCCGTCTGGTTCCTGGCTGGCCTTCCGCCTGCTGAAGCCGCATCCGCAGATGCCGCAGGTCTCCCTCACCCGCACCGAGGCGGCGGACCTCGCGGCCTATTTCGCGACGCTGAAGAAATAATCGGCCCCTCGGCCGGCGCGTGCGTTTCCCAAAAGACACACAAGCGAAACTGTTCAGCTCAAGTTCCCTGCCGCCTTGCGGGGGGGGCGGGTGGGGCCGCATGCTGCACGCGCTGCGTTGCAGCAGTGTCTTCCAGTCCCCGTTGGTCTCCCCGCTTGAGGTCGCCCCATGCGCGCTCGTTCTTCCGCCGCCGTAGTCGCGGCGCTCGCCTTGATCCTCGGTGCCCCCCATGGCGCCCTGGCGGCGCCGCCGGTGGAGCAGCCGGCCTTTTCCTGGACCGGCTTCACTGTAGGTCTGGACGTCGGATATGCCTGGGCGCAGGCGAGCGGGCAGGATTGCAACTGGGGCCGCAACAAATGCCCGGCCTATTCCACCGGGGCCGACGGCATCGTGGGCGGTGCCTATGCCGCCTTCAACTGGCAGGTGGACCACATCGTGCTCGGCATCGAGGGCGATATCGAAGGGTCCGCAGTCACCGGCACCTCGGCCTTCTCCAGCCCTTTCACCAACTACCTCTACGGCCATGCGGTGGACGAGAGCTGGCAGGCCTCGCTGCGCGCGCGCCTTGGCTATGCATTCGACCGCACGCTCGTCTATGTGACGGGCGGCGTCGCCTATGCCGATGTCTTCAACAATCTGTGGCGGCTGGGAAAATCGTTCCACTCCTACAGCGAAACCCGTCCGGGCTGGACCGTGGGCGCTGGCGTCGAGCAGGCCCTCTCCGACCACTTCACCGCCCGCCTCGAATATCGCTACACCGGCTTCGACAGCTCCGAGAACTCGGTGGGCACCAATTCCACGATCCTGCAGGACCTGAACCAGCAGGCCATCCGCATGGGCATCGGCTACAAGTTCTGACAGGTCGTGCGGCGGGCAGGGCGTGCGGCGGGCGGAGCCTGAGCCCCGCCCGCGCGATCCAGCTTACGCCGCCTTGGCGGCCAGCGTCTTGCGCTTCAGGTCCGGCGGCACGGCCTCGTCCACCAGCGCGGCGATCACCTCGTCCAGAGACCCGGAGGTCTGGGCGTTGGAGCCGAGGCGGCGGATGGAGAGGGTGCGTTCGGCCGCCTCCTTCTTGCCCGCCACCAGCAGCACCGGCACCTTGGCCAGCGAGTGCTCGCGCACCTTGAGGTTGATCTTCTCGTTGCGCAGGTCGAGCTCGGCCCTGAGCCCGGCCGCCTTCAGCGCGTCCACCACCTCGGCGGCATAGTCATCCGCATCCGAGGTGATGGTGGCGACCACCACCTGCGTGGGGGCGAGCCACAGCGGGAAGTGCCCGGCGAAGTGCTCGATGAGGATGCCGGTGAAGCGCTCCATGGAGCCGCAGATGGCGCGGTGGATCATGACAGGCGTCTTCTTCTGGCCGTCCGCATCCACATAGAAGGCGCCGAACCGCTCCGGCAGGTTGAAGTCCACCTGCGTGGTGCCGCACTGCCATTCGCGGCCGATGGCATCCTTCAGCGTGTATTCGAACTTGGGACCGTAGAAGGCGCCTTCGCCTGGCAGGATGCCGGTCTTGATGCGCCCGCCCGACTGGGCCTCGATCTCGGCCAGCACGCGGGTCATCACCTCTTCGGCGTGGTCCCACACGGCGTCCGATCCGACGCGCTTCTCCGGCCGGGTGGAGAGCTTCACCACGATCTCCTCGAAGCCGAAATCGGCATAGGTGGAGAGGATGAGATCGTTGATCTTCAGGCACTCTGCCGCCATCTGCTCCTCGGTGCAGAAGATGTGGGCGTCGTCCTGCGTGAAGCCGCGCACGCGCATGAGCCCGTGCAGCGCGCCGGAGGGCTCGTAGCGGTGCACCGCGCCGAACTCGGCGAGGCGCATGGGCAGGTCGCGATAGCTCTTCAGCCCGTGCTTGAAGATCTGCACATGGCCGGGGCAGTTCATGGGCTTCAGCGCGAACACGCGCTCGTCCTTGGTCTCATCGCCGGCGGACTGGACCTTGAACATGTTCTCCCTGTACCAGCCCCAGTGGCCGGAGGTCTCCCACAACGAATGGTCGAGCACCTGCGGGGCGTTGACCTCGCTGTAGTCGGCCTTCAGCCGGCGGCGCATGTAGGCCACCAGTTCCTGGAACAGGGTCCAGCCCTTGGGGTGCCAGAACACCGTGCCGGGGCCTTCCTCCTGGAAGTGGAAGAGGTCCATCTCCCGGCCGAGGCGGCGGTGGTCGCGCTTCTCGGCCTCCTCCAGGCGGTGGAGATAGGCGCCGAGCTCCTTCTCGTCCTGCCAGGCGGTGCCGTAGATGCGGGTAAGCATCGGGTTGTTCGAATCACCGCGCCAGTAGGCACCGGCCACCTTCATCAGCTTGAAGGCGGTGCCGATCTTGCCCGTGGAGGGCATGTGCGGGCCGCGGCAGAGGTCGAACCATTCGCCCTGCTTGTAGATCTTCACGTCCTGGTCTTCGGGGATCGCGTCGACCAGCTCGACCTTGTAGTTCTCGCCCTTGGCGGCGAACACGCGCTTGGCCTCCTCGCGGGTCCACACTTCCTTGGTGAAGGGGCGGTCGCGGGCGATGATCTCGCGCATCTTCGCCTCGATGACCGGCAGGTCTTCCGAGGTGAAGGGGGCGTTGCGGGCGAAGTCGTAATAGAAGCCGTTGTCGATCACCGGGCCGATGGTCACCTGCGTGCCCGGCCACAGCTCCTGCACGGCTTCCGCCATCACGTGCGAGCAGTCGTGCCGGATCAGCTCCAGCGCGCGGGGATCGTCGCGGGTGACGATCTCGATCTTCGCGTCGCGGGTGATGGGCTGGGAAAGGTCGGCCAGTTCCCCGTCGAGGGTGACGGCGACGGCCTTCTTGGCGAGGGATTTGGAGATGGCGGCGGCGATGTCCGCGCCGGACGTCCCCTCGGCATAATCGCGCTTGGCGCCGTCGGGGAAGGTCAGGGAAATCATGTCAAAGCTCCTTGCGGCCCACTCCTGCGCACCTCGCAGGTAGGCCTTTTCGTTAAGCGCGCCCTTTTAGGCGAGGCCATGGCGCCGCGTAAAGCACGCCGCCCGACGCCGGGGCCGAACCGGGCGCCCCTGCAAGGCCGGCGACAGCTCCGGACCCGGAAAAACGCGCGATCCACGCTCCGGATACCGTTCAGCAATCCTTCAGGACCAAAATGCTTCAGTGCTTCGGCTGCGTCCCCCCTTTCCCTCGCGCGCGGCCTCGGCTAATCGGAATGCGGGGTCGTGAGTGTTCGCCATGCCGGCGTCGTTCCGGAAAGGTCCAGGGAGGGCCTTTTTTCGGAAGGCAGGGCGGGTCACGCGGGGTGGGAAACCGGTCGGGGCGCCTTTGGGGGCGGCACGATCGGGAGGACACCGCTCGACCGGGTTCATAGCCCGGGATGCGTCTAGAAGAGGCCGGCATGATGCCTGTGACGATCAAGACCTTGACCTTCGCCGCCCTGCTTCAGGTGGGCGTGTTTGCCTTTGCGACCGGCGCCAGCGCCCAGGTCGGCCCGCGCGGCGGCCCCGGCGCGGTGATGGACATCGACGAGCAGCCGGGCCTCACGGCGCCGGATGACGACGTCGCCCAGCTCGACCCGCAGTTCCGCCACCAGCCGGTGTACTTCCGCACCACCGAGAAGCCCGGCACGATCGTGATCCACACGAACGAGCGCTTCCTGTACCTGGTGCAGGGCGACAACCGCGCCATGCGCTACGGCATCGGCGTGGGCCGTGACGGCTTCCAGTGGTCGGGCCTCAAGTCCATCGAGCGCAAGGCCGAGTGGCCGGACTGGACCCCGCCGTCCGAGATGATCCAGCGCCAGCCCTACCTGCCGCGCTTCATGGCCGGCGGCCCCGGCAACCCGATGGGCGCCCGCGCGCTCTACATCGGCGGCACTGTCTACCGCATCCACGGCACCAACCAGCCGCAGACCATCGGCTACGCCGTGTCCTCGGGCTGCTTCCGCCTCGTGAACAGCGAGATCATCGACCTCTACAGCCGTGTCCCGGTGGGCACGAAGGTCGTGGTTCGCCAGCAGGCCGCTCTCTGAGAGCGGCCCTTTCCGACACATTTTCACTGGGGGACTTCATGAAGACGATCCTGGCCCTACTGGCCGGCGCGGCCCTTGCGCTCGGCGCAACGGCGGCAACGGCGCAGACCCTCAAGACCGTGAAGGACCGCGGCGAACTGGTCTGCGGCGTCTCCAAGGGCCTCCCCGGCTTCTCCGCCCAGGACGCCTCCGGCAAGTGGACCGGCTTCGACGTCGACGTCTGCAAGGCGATGGCGGCGGCCATCTTCGACGACCCGAACAAGGTGAAGTACGTGCCGCTGACGGCGGACGAGCGCTTCCCCGCCCTCACCAAGGGCGAGATCGACGTGCTCTCGCGCAACTCCACCTGGACGCTGGAGCGCGAGGCCAAGCTCGGCCTGCTCTTCGCCGCCATCAACTATTATGACGGCCAGGGCTTCCTGGTGCGCGACGCCCGCAAGGTCACGTCCGCCCTCGAGCTCGACAAGTCCAAGGTCTGCGTCCAGGCGGGCACCACCGCCGAGAGCAACACCAAGGACTATTTCGCCGCCAACGGCATGACGCTGGAGCTGGTGACGCTGCCCACCTCCGGCGAGCTGGTGAAGGCCTACGAGGACGGCAAGTGCGACACGCTCACCACCGACGTGTCGCAGCTCTATGCCCTGCGCCTCACCATGGCCAAGCCCGGTGACCACATCGTGCTGCCCGACGTCATCTCCAAGGAGCCCCTCGGCCCCGTCGTCCGCCAGGGCGACGACCAGTGGTTCAATCTGGTGAAGTGGACGGTGTACGCGATGATCAACGCCGAGGAGCTCGGCGTCGCCACCAACACCATCGACGCCGCGCTGAAGTCCCAGAAGCCTGAGGTGAAGCGCCTTGTGGGCAATGAGGGCAATTACGGCGAGGAGCTGGGCGTGACGAAGGACTTCGTCGTGCGCATCGTCAAGGCGGTGGGCAATTACGGCGAGAGCTTCGAGCGCAACGTGGGCGCCGCCTCCAAGCTGGGCATCCCGCGCGGCATCAACCAGCTCTGGAGCATGGGCGGCATCCAGTACGCGCCGCCGGTGCGCTGATCGGGTGCCGGGATCGGCGGTGCGCTGATCCCTGCGGCTAAGCTTTTGGTCCCGCTTACGATTCGAAACGCCGCGCTCGCAGGGATGTGAGCGCGGCGTTTTCGTTCCGGCATCGACCTGCCTTGAAGGCGTGTCCTAATCTCCCGGCGCGTCACGCCCCGAGGAGAATTGGATGACCGAGGTTTCCCGTCGGACCCTTCTGGCCGGTACGGCCGGCATGGCCGGTGCGCTCGCCGGCGCAGTGGGTGGTGCCGCCGCCCAGCAAGCCCCCACCAAGAATGCCGCCCCGCCCGTCGCCGGCACCCAATCCACCCCCGCCCCCAATCCCGATGCTGCCAAGGCGGCCGGCGCGACGCAGGTCCCCAGCGTCTATCGCTACAAGGTGGGCGACGTGGTGGTGACGGCCATCTCCGACGGCATGCGCACCATCCCCCTGTCCGACACGTTCGTGCGCAACCAGCCCAAGGACAAGGTGAACGCGGCCCTCAAGGGCGCCTTCCTGCCCGAGAACGAGGTGCCCATCTCCTTCACCGTCCTGCTGCTCGACATCGGCGGGCGCAAGGTGCTCGTGGACACCGGCAATGGCGGGCAGGCCGGCCCCGTGGGCCTCGTGCGCGGCACCCTTCAGGATCTGGAGATCGACCCCGCCTCCATCGATCAGGTGGTCATCTCCCACTTCCACCAGGACCACATCAACGGCCTCGTCCTCGCCGATGGCACGCCCGCCTTCCCCAAGGCCCAGCTCATGGTGCCGGAGAAGGAATGGGCGTTCTGGATGGACGACGGCCAGATGAGCCGCGCGCCGGACGGCCTCAAGGCCGGGTTCCAGAACGTGCGGCGGGTGTTCAAGCCGTTCGAGGGCAAGGTGGAGCGCTATGCCTGGGACAAGGAAGTCGCGCCGGGCCTGAAGGCGGTCGGCACGCCGGGCCATACGCCGGGGCATACCTCCTTCGAGCTGGAGTCGGGCTTCGACACCCTCTTCATCCAGTCCGACCTCACCAATCTGCCGGCCCTGTTCGTGGCCAACCCCGGCTGGCACGCCGCGTTCGACATGGACCCCGTGGCGGCCGAGGCGGTGCGGCGCAGGACATACGATCGCCTCGCGGCGGAGCGCATCATGGTGGCGGGCTATCACTTCCCGTTCCCCGGCGCGGCCTTTCTGGAGAAGCAGGGCGATGGCTACCGCTACCAGCCGGTCTACTGGCGCCCGGTGCTGTGAGCCATTGAGCGCAAGGCGGCGGGTGCGTCAGCTCCCCGCCGCCATTATCCCCGCCGTCATGGCCGGGCTTGTCCCGGCCATCCACGTGGGTCGGCCGGGAATATGTCTTCGGCCATCGCCCAATCGGCCCGACGTGGATGCCCGGGACAAGCCCGGGCATGACGGGTTTAGGGTGGCCAGGGCCAAGCGAAATCGCCCCCGTCGCAGCCAGCCCCCACACCCCGCCGCCTCAGCCCGCCGCCACCTCGCCGGCGATCCAGGCGAGATAGGCGGGCAGCCCGCCTTCCAGCGGCAGAACGACGATGGCCGGCACGTCATAGGGGTGGGCGGCGCGCACCGCTTCCACCACCTCGGCGGCGCGCTCTGAGGTGGTCTTGAGCATCATCACCGCCTCGGTGCCGCGCTCGATCTGTCCCTCCCAACGGTAGATGGAGACCATCTCCGGCAGGATGTTGGCGCAGGCGACGAGGCGCGCCTCCACCAGCGTGCGGGCCATCGCCTCGGCCTCCGCGACGCTGGGGAAGGTGGCGTAGACGATGCGCGCGGGCATGGGTTCCTCCGGGCGATGCGCTTGCCCCGCGACCCTACCACCCCTCCCGGCGCCTCGACAGACGGCGGCGGGAGGGCTAGACCGTTCCCGGCCCCTTCCGCTCCCGGCCCGCCGACCGGACGATCCTCCTGACCGACGCACCGATGAGCGAACCCCGTTTCCAGCGCATCGCCTTCGTTTCCAGCCAGACGCCCGAGGCCGACGCCGCGCGCGAGCGCCTCGTCGCCCGCTACGGCATGGTGGCGGAGGAGGAGGCCGACGTGGTGGTCGCCCTCGGCGGCGACGGCCTGATGCTGCAGACCCTGCACCGCTTCCGCGAGCGCGACCTGCCCATCTACGGCATGCACCGCGGCTCGGTGGGTTTCCTGATGAACACCTATCGCGAGGAGGGGCTGGTCGAGCGCCTCAGCGCCGCGCAGTCTGTGACCATCCATCCCCTGATGATGGAAGCCGTGACCTCCAGCGGGATGCGCCACCGCGCCCCGGCCTTCAACGAGGTGTCCCTGCTGCGCCAGTCCTACCAGGCGGCGAAGCTGCGCATTTCCATCGACGGCAAGATGCGGCTGGAGGAGCTGATCTGCGACGGCGTCATCGTCGCGACCCCGGCCGGCTCCACCGCCTACAACCTCTCCGCCCACGGGCCGATCCTGCCTCTGGGTACGGCGCTGCTGGCGCTCACCCCCATCTCGCCCTTCCGCCCCCGCCGCTGGCGCGGCGCGCTGGTGCCGGACCGCGCGCGCATCGACATCGCCGTGATGGAGGCCGACAAGCGCCCGGTGAGCGCGGCGGCCGACCATTTCGAGGTGCGCGACATCATCGCCGTCTCCGCCCGGCTCGATACCACTTCCTCCGTGGACATGCTGTTCGACCCCGACCATGGTCTCGACGAACGCATCCTGCGCGAGCAGTTCGTCTACTGACGCCCCGGGCGCCGGCGAGCCATGGTCTTCTCCTCCGTCACCTTCCTGTTCTATTTCCTGCCGGCATTCCTGCTGTGCTACTTCGCGACGCCCGGCGTGCGCGCGAAGAACATGGTGCTGCTCGCCTTCTCGCTGGTGTTCTACGCCTGGGGCGGCCTTCCCAACGTTCTGGTGCTGGCGGCCTCCATCGTCGGCAACTACTTCCTCGCCCTCGCCATCGACGGCCGCAGCGAACGCTGGCGGCTGCGCGTGCTGGGCCTCGCGGTGGCGGCGAACCTTTGCGGCCTCATCGCCTTCAAATATTCCGGATTCCTGGCGCAGAATTTCAACGTGCTGCTGGCGCCGACGGGCCTCGCGCTGCCGGTGGTGCATCCGGCGCTGCCGCTGGGCATCTCCTTCTTCACCTTCCACGCCATTTCCTACCTCGTGGACGTGTACCGCCGGAAAGCCTCGGCCAACGGGCGGTTCGAGGAGATCGCGGTCTACATCACCATGTTCCCGCAGCTGGTGGCGGGACCCATCGTCCGCTACTCCACCATCCACCGCCGCATCCGGCAGCGGCGCACCACGCTCGGCCGGGTCTCGGCGGGCCTGCGCATCTTCGTCATCGGCCTGTCCTGGAAGGTGCTGATCGCCGACGAGGTGGCCCCGGTGGTCAGCGCGGTGTTCGACCATACGGCCACGCCCAATCTCGGCGAGGCGTGGCTCGGCGTCACCGCCTATGCGCTGCAGATCTATTTCGACTTCGGCGGCTATTCCAACATGGCCATCGGCCTCGCCATCGCCATGGGGTTGAAGTTCCCGCGCAACTTCAACCTGCCCTATGGCGCGCGCTCCATCTCGGATTTCTGGCGCCGCTGGCACATGAGCCTGTCGAGCTGGTTCCGCGATTATCTCTACATCCCCCTCGGCGGCAACCGGCACGGCCACTGGCACACGGCGGCGAATCTCTGGACCGTCTTCCTCCTGTGCGGCCTGTGGCACGGGGCGAGCTGGACCTTCGTGATCTGGGGCGCCCATCACGGCACCTTCCTGGTGCTGGAGCGCACCCGCTTCGGCGCCTGGATGAAGACGGCGCCGCGCGTGCTCTCCCACCTCTACGTGCTCTTGGTGGTGCTCACCGGCTGGGTGTGGTTTCGCGCCGACAGCCTGCCCCAGGCGCTGGAGCTGTTCCAGGGCCTCGTGGGCATGAACGGCGCCGGCTATCTTTCCACCCAATTGGAGGTGGAGCTGAAGCCGGTGACGCTGGCCATCCTCGTGCTGGCATGGCCGCTCGCCATGTTCGGCCTGCCGCGTCCGGGCGGGCGGAGCATGGCACCGAAGATGCGCCTCGCCGTGTTCGGCGCGGTGGACAGTGTGGTGGTGTGGGGCCTGTTCGTGCTCTGCGTGCTCTCGGTGGGCGCGGCGACCTACTCGCCGTTCCTGTACTTCCGCTTCTAGATACGGAGGGACGCCATGCCGCTTCTGATGTCCTTCCGCCGCTGGTGGGCGGTGATCTTCTTCGCCATCCTCACCCTGCCCACCATCGGCCTGATCGCCCCTGACCTGCCGGCCCCGCTGCGCACCGTCGCCGCCCCCGAGGCGCGCTGGTGGGAGGACGCGGCGCGCCGGCTCGACCCTTACATCAACAACGTGTTCGGCTTCCGCGGCGCGGTGCTCACCGCCCACCGCTCCTATGTGCGCTTCATCGGCGACACCCAGGGCGACCTCGCGCTGAAGGGCGAGAACGGCTCGCTCTTTCTCAAGGACGAGCACGCGCTGGAGCAGTCGCTGGGCCAGTTGGTGCGGCCGGAGGCGGTGACGGGCATCGTCGCGCTCGCCGAGCGCATGAACGCCTACATGACCGCCCATGGCGGGCGCTTCGTGGTGCTCATTCCACCCAACGGCCACACCACCAATTTCGAGAATTTGCCCGCCTATGCCCGGCGCCTGAAGGTCTCGCCCACCGAGTATGATCTCGTGGCGGAGAAGATGAAGGCGGCCGGCATCACCTTCGTGGACATGCGCCCCATCCTCGCCGAGGCGAAGAAGACCGGGCCGGTCCACTGGCGCTACGACACCCACTGGAACCAGCGCGGCCAGCTCCTCGGCTTCAACGCCGCCATGGCCGCCGCCGGCCGCCCCGATCTGGAAGTGAAGCCGGAAGACGCCCTCGGCCCGCCGGAGCCGCGCCTCACCGGTGATCTGCTGCGCGCGACGGGCGCGCCCGTGCCGAACCCGCCGGACGTGATGTTCCCGCCCAAGGGACCCATGGTGGCGCCGAAGGACCCGAAGCTCATCCCCGGCATCTTCAAGCCGGTGCCGGACAACGATCCGTTCCAGCCCTATGCCATCGACACGGGCCATGCCGGCCCGCGCATCATGGTCATCGGCGACAGCTTCTCGCAGGGCTCCTGGCGCGGCCTCGGCGTGTCGCAGGCATCGGCCTATGCGTGGATGCACCACCGCTATTGCCGCTTCGAGATGGGCGCCGTCGAGCGCTTCAAGCCCGACATCCTCATCTACGCGCCCACCGAACGGGCGATGCCTTGCAAGGGCACACCGGCGGAGTGAGGAGCGTGCCGCTCCATTTCACTGCTGTCATCGCCCGCCCTCGTGCGGGCGATCCACCGTTCCGCTTGTGCCGTGGCCGACGATGGGAATCAGCCACACCGTGGATCCCCCGGACGAGCCGGGGGATGACGGCGCAGTGCGCGGATTTCTGCTCAAAATCGCGAGGCTCAGCCCTTCGGCGTCCGCGCCTTCAGGTCCATGCCGCCGCCCGGCGGGCGCTCGCGCTCGGTCAGTTCATCGACAAAGGAGTAGTCGAGATAGCCGCAGCGGGCGAGGGACTTCATGACCCGCATGTCCACCCGCCCGTCCACGATGGCGGCATCGTCCACATAGACGCCGACGATCTCGCCGATGATCATGTGCTGGTCGGGCAGCGTGCCGTCCTTCCCCTTGGGGCGGAAGGTCTCCACATAGACGCATTCGAGCGCGCACGGGCTGGCGGCGACGCGGGGCGGCTTCACGAGGCGCGAGGGCGCACGCTCGAGGCCCACGAGGTCGAACTCGCTCACGTCACGCGGCGCGGGGGCGGAGGTGAGGTTCACCGCGTCGATGAGGTCGAGGGTGGCGAGGTTGCAGACGAACTCGCCGGTGGCCTCGATGTTGGCGGCGCTGTCCTTGTGGCCCGCCGACGAGAACATCACCAGCGGCGGCGCCTCGCAGATCAGGTTGAAGAAGGAATAGGGCGCGAGGTTCGCCACGCCCTCCGGCGTCAGCGAGGAGATCCAGCCGATGGGGCGGGGCGCCACGATGGCCTTCAGTGGCGAGAAGGGCAGGCCGTGATTGCGCTTGGACGGCTCGTAGAACATTGCGGGGCAGATCCTGATCCGGGAGATCATGGACCATAGCCGCTCCGCCCGCCGGGCGGCAGCTATACTGATGCATGGTGCGGGGCCTCAGCCCAGCGCCAGCATGGTCGATGTGATGTCTTCCAGCGCCCGCTCGGTCGTCTCCATGCCGGCGGCGATGGCCTCCTTCGCCCGCTGGAACTCGAACAGGCCGATGCGGCCGAGCTTGGGGGAGAGCATCACGTCCGGCGGATCGCCGGCGAGGCGCGAGCGGGCGATGCGGTCCTGGGTGATGTTGAAGGCGTCGATCATCACAGTGGTCAGCCCGCGCGGGCCGTCGCCCGAGGGACCGGCGAAGAACTGCCGCCGCAGCCGGTCGGGGCTGAGGATGCCGGCGAGGCCGTCCTTCTTCTCCGCCACCGCCATCTCGGCGACGCGCTCCACCACCCCGCCATGGTCCTGGATGACCGTGCCGCGGCCGAACACGTCGGCATTGAGGTTCACCGCGATCACCATGCGCGCGCCCATGGCGCGGGCGGCGGAGACCGGCACCGGGTTCACCAGCGCCCCGTCCATCAGCCAGCGCCCGCCCACCTTTACCGGCGTGAATATGCCGGGCAGGGCGTAGGAGGCGCGGATGGCGTCCACGAAATCGCCGCGGGTGAGCCAGATCTCGTGGCCCGTGCCCAGCTCCGTCGCGATGGCGGCGAAGACGATGGGCAGGTCCTCGATGGCGATGCCACCCACGTTGCGGCGCATCAGCTCCACCAGCCGGCGCCCGCCGATGAGGCCGGCGGCGCCGAGATTGAAATCGAGCAGGCTCAGCACGTTGCGCTTGGTGAGGCTGAGCGCCCACTCCTCCAGCGTGTCGAGCTTGCCGGCGGCCCAGATGCCGCCCACCACCGCGCCGATGGAGGTGCCCGCCACCACCGAGGGGCGGATGCCGGCGCGGTCCAGCGCCTTCAGCACGCCGATATGGGCAAAGCCCCGCGCCGCCCCGCCGCCGAGCGCAAGGCCGATGGCCGGGCCGTTGGGCACGGACGTGCGCGGCGCCGCGTGCGCCGGCGTGCCGAGATCGGGCGGGCCGGCATCGGGCGGCTGCGACGCGGGATTCTTCGCCTCGGAGGCCGCGGAACTGGAGGCCGCAGAACTGGAGGCCGCAGTTTTGGGGGCGGCCGCTGCGGTGGGGCCGGATCGCCAGTGGAGGGACTGAAACATCGACGCCTCCCGTCGCGCCGCCCGCTTCTGGCGCCGTGGAAGCAGAGCCTCCATCGGCACCGAAGCGTTTCCGGCGCACCGCTACTATGGCGTCACGTTTACTAAGGTCTGGTGTCCGAAGCGTGGCACCCTATGGCACCTCTCGGCGCCGGGCGGCAGAGGGCGCCTCGCCGAAATGGCGGCGGAACTGGCGGTTGAAGGTGGAGAGGTCGCGGAAGCCGGCCTCGAACGCGAGGTCGGAGATGCGCCGGTGGGCGTGGCGCGGATCGTCGAGCATCCGGCGCAGCCATTCCATCCGGAGCCGGGCGACATAAGCGGAGAAGGTCTCGCCGCCTTCCTCGAACAGCACCTGCACATAACGTGCGCTGATGCCGAGCTGGGTTCCGATGGTGGTCGCGGACAGATCGTGGCGGTGGAGGGCGGCCAGGGTCGCGGCCTTGGCGGTGGCGAGGCGCGCGGCCTTCACGGCGCTGCGTCCGGGCGCTTCACGCGGGGGAGCGCTGCGCTTGAGCACCAGCGCGGCGAGTTCAGCGAGCTGCGCGGCCACCAGCCGGCCGCCTTCTTCCGAGCCGACGTGCTGCCGTTCGAGCAGTTCCGCATAGCCGAACATCAGATCGAGCGCCGGATCGCCGGCCGCGAAACGCAGCATGTCGAGGTCGTCGATGTGCGGCACCAGGGTCCGCAGCCGGGCGCGCGAGACCTGCACGGTGCGGAACGTCGTGCTCGACTGGATGTCGGCGGACGAACGCTGGCCGAGGTTCCAGACGCCGGTTTCGCCCGCGCCGACCTCCATCTCGCGGCCGTCCGGCGTGGTGACGCGATAGGCGCGTTCGGAACGGCAGATGGTGAGATCGTCGATGCCGTCCGAGAGCAGCGCGGTCGTCCGGCTCGAGACGATGGCGCTGGTGTGTCCCTGCCCGACCAGGACGCCGGGAAGGTTGAGGAAGTGCCCCGAGATGTGGAAGGGGTCGCCGGAGCTTGGCACAAGGTCGAGGCCGATCAGCACGGGGCCGTAAAAGTCACGGACATAGGCCATCCGCTCCGCTGCCGGCACGTCGGCGGTGTTGAACCGCACGGGTGCAAAGGCACTGGCGTGATCGGGGGGCGTGTCCGCGGCTTTTTCAGCGGCCTGTTCAGCGGCTTGGGGCATCGAAACGGAGCTTGAAATCTGGTCCGATCGGCGACCGGGGTCATCTGTCCCACGTGCCGTCGAAGAGGTTGCGGCAATCGCCTGCCTGAAGCGGGCGACGACTTGCCGTCGCAAAGGAATGCAGGGGAAGCTTTGCCGCGTCAATGTCCCGGGCGCGCGCGGCGCGGTTGTGGCCCGCATTTTCTGCACCGGAAGAGGCGCGTTTCGCGCCTTGCACAGGGGGAGTGCGCGTAATGCCGAGCAACGCGGCCGGGAGTGGCGGATAAGAAGCAGCGGACCACAGTTTCAGCGCTTCCGTCAGGGCGATCGCCTGAAAACCTCCGCGGCCGGTGCAGTGCTTTTTCCGTTGCCGCGTTCTCGCAGGCGGCGGGCCGGCACTGTGCCGGCTATTTCTGTTCGGGTGGCAGTGTCAGTGGTCGTGCCAGATCAGTGATCTTGCCCGGTCAGTGGTCGTGCCCGTCGTGGCCCTTGCCGTAGACGGCGGCGGGATCGAAGCGCGGGGTGTCGCCGGTGAAGGCGAGGCGGGTCGCCTCGGAAGGCGCCGCGCCGATGGGGACCGACCGGTAGAAGCAGGAGCGGCGGCCCGTGTGGCAGGCGGCGCCCGTGCCGCCCATTTCCACCTTGATGACCACCGCATCCTGATCGCAGTCGATCAGCATCTGCCGCACCTTCTGGGTGTGGCCGGAGGTCTCGCCCTTCTTCCAGAGCTTGCCGCGCGAGCGGGAGAAATAATGCGCCTCGCCGGTCGCCATGGTGAGGGCGAGGGCCTCCGCATTCATGTGGGCGAGCATCAGCACCTCGCCGGTCTCCGCATCCACGGCGACGCAGGTGACGAGGCCGTTGGCGTCGAAGCGCGGGGAGAGGATGGTGTCCTCCTCTAGCGCGGCGCCCTTGCCGGCGGCGGGGAAGGTGAAGGCGGTGGTTTCGGCGCTCATGATCGCTGGGTCACTTTCGCTCGCGTGTCGGGCGCTCCCGCCTCGGCAGGAACGCCTCTCGGCGGCGGTCCTGCGTCAGCCTTTGGAGCGCACCAAAGTGATGAAGCGCACCTGCTCGGCCGGATCATCCCGGAAGACGCCGGTGAACTGGGTGGTGAGGGTAGAAACGCCCTGCTTGGTGATGCCGCGCATGGACATGCACATATGCTCGGCCTCGATCATCACCGCCACGCCGCGCGGGCGCAGCCCCTCGTCGAGGGCGTTGGTGATCTGCGAGGTCAGGTGCTCCTGCGTCTGCAGCCGGCGGGCGAAGATGTCCACCACCCGCGCGATCTTGGAGAGGCCGACCACCCGCTCCACCGGGAAATAGGCGACATGCGCCTTGCCCACGAACGGCACCATGTGGTGCTCGCAATGGGAATGGAACGGGATGTCGCGCACCAGCACGAAGTCGTCGAAGGTGCCGATCTCGCCGAACGTGCGGTCCAGCAACTCGTCGGCGTCCTCACCGTAGCCGGAGAACAGCTCGTCATAGGCCTTCACCACGCGCTTCGGCGTGTCGAGCAGGCCCTCGCGCGCCGGGTCTTCGCCGATATAGGCGAGCAGCGTCTTCACCGCGGCTTCCGCCTCGGCCCGGGTGGGGCGGGGGCTGCCGTCGGAGAGGGGCGGGTGGACCTTGGGGAGGGCAGGGGCACCATCCGGCGCAGGCGCGCGCAGAGCCGCCGCAGCCTTGGCCTTCAGCTGACGCTCCCGCTCCTCGTTCTCGGCCTGCGCCTTGAACAACTTGACTACCGCGTCCATGACCAACTCCGTTCGACCCGCCGCCCCGGAGCCGCGAAGCTGCCGGGAAAGGCGGGAGTGTCACCGGTTGTCGGCTCGCTTGCGCGGTGTCGCTCAAACCGCGCCCCGCCGGACCTGCCGGCGGCGGCTTTGCCGTCCGTTTCAAAAATGAAGGCCCAAAGTCGGGCCCAAGTTCCATGATGGGGCCGAAGGGCCGTTTTCGCAAGGGTGAGGGTGCCCGAATGTCCCGCAGAGCGGTTCAATGACACCACGCGACCAGACGGCACGCGCCGCCTTTGCGTCCGTTCGTCCCGTCTCTATATAAGATCGGAATGCTCGCGCGGCAGGCCTTAGGGCCTTGTTCGCGCCGCCGGATTGGTTCGCCCATGATCAATGACGTCTACAACGCCCGCATCCTCGCCCTCGCCGCCGATATTCCGCGCCTCGGCCGGCTTCCCGCGCCGCAGGCGAGCGCACGGGCGCATTCCCGGCTGTGCGGCTCCACCGTCACCATCGATCTCGTGATGGACGGGGACACAGTGGCCGACTTTGCCCACGAGGTGCGCGCCTGCGCCCTCGGGCAGGCGTCCTCCTCGCTCATGGCCAGCCACATCATCGGCGCCAGCGCGCAGGAATTGCGCGAGGTGCGCGACACCATGTGGAAGATGCTGCGGGAGAACGGCCCGCCCCCCGCCGGCCGCTGGGAGGATTTCAAGGTGCTGGAGCCGGTGCGCGACTACAAGGCGCGCCATGCCTCCACCATGCTCACCTTCGACGCGGTGGTGGACGCCATCGGCCAGATCGAGGCGGCCCGCGCCGCGGCCGAGTAGCGGTTAGCCCGCCGCCCATTCCTCCGCCCGCCGCGTCTCGATGGCGGCGATGGCCTCGTCCGCCGCCTGATCGAAGGCGGTTTCGAGCGCCGGATTGATGCCGCGCAGCCCCGCTGCCACCGCCCGCGACCATTCCACGTAGGCGCGGGCGCGCGATTGCGGCCAGTCCTCCGGCGGATCGTCGGCGAGGGAGCGCAGGTTGCAGGTCTTGTCGGCGAGCTTCAGCAGCTTGCCGCGCGCCGACAGGTGCGGCGCGTGTTCCACCTGAAGCCGCTTGCGCTCGACCGAGGTCAGCGCCTTGTCGTCCGTGACTTCCATGACGAGGCCGGCGATGTCCGGGCCGAAGGTGGTGGCGATCTCCTCCGGCGTCACGCTTTGGTCCTCCACCACGTCGTGCAGCAGCGCGGCGGCGACGAGTTCGGGATCGGTGCCTCCCGTCGCCTCGCTCACCAGCAGGGCGACTTCCACCAGGTGGTTCACATAAGGCTGCGCCCGCCGGCCCTTCCGCCGCTGGTCGGTGTGGCGCAGGGTCGCGAAGGCGAGCGCGCGCATCACCGTGGACAGGGGCGGGACGGAAGAACCGGGCGGGAAGACATCAGGCATCGTCGATCACCTCGCGCGACAGTATAGCCCCCGAAACGGGAGCCGCGCGGGTCGTCGGGACCAGCTCGGCCCCGACTTCGACATGAAAGCTGGATAGGCGCATTCCGCTCCCCGAGGGTGGCGAATATGGGGCGGCGGGGGACAGGGGCGGATATGGCGGCGGATCACGGCGGGCTGGACGAGACGGCGGGGCCGGTGCGCAGGATCGGCGCGCGGATCGCCCGTGTCCCGCGCCTTGCCTTGCGCGGGCTCATCCTCGTCTATCGCTACACCTTCTCCGCCTTCATGGGCCGGCAGTGCCGCTATCTGCCCACCTGTTCGGAATATGCGGAAGAGGCGGTGATGCGGCACGGCGCGCTGCCCGGCGCGGTGATGGCCACCGCCCGCATCTGCCGCTGCAATCCCTGGGGTGGGCATGGATACGATCCGGTGCCCAAATGCCTGCCCACGGGCGGGCGCTGGTACAAGCCCTGGGCCTACGGCATCTGGCGCACACCGAAGGAACCGGACGCGGAGGACTGATCCTCGGCGCGGAGAATCAGTTCCGGCGCACCGCCGTGGGCATGGGCGTCGCGGGCGCCGCCGGTGTGGGCGCGGCGGCCGGGGCGGTCTGTGCCGCTGCCGGGACGGGCTTTGCGGCAGCGCCGGCGTCGGTCATCTTCACCTCGGCCTCCTTGAACATGCGTTCCAGCGCCGCCAGCCGTTCGGCCGAGCGGGGCGAGAGGGTCACCGGCCGCTCGCTGTCGGCGAGGCCGGGCACGTTCAGGGTGGCGGGCGGCTCGTCGAGCTTGGGGATGGGCGTGGTGACGCCGGGGATCGGCTTGATCTCGATGCCCTGGTGGGCATAGGCCATCACCTTCTGCCAGGTCATGGCGGGCAGGGTGCCGCCGGTCATCTTGTTCATCACGGCATAGTCGTCGTTGCCGAACCACACGCCGCAGACATAATTGCCGGTGAAGCCCATGAACCAGGCGTCGCGGTAGGCATTGGTGGTACCGGTCTTGCCCGCCACCTTGGCGTTGGGCAGGCGGGCGCGGCGGCCGGTGCCGTTCTCCACCACGTTGTTCATCATGTCGTTGATGTCGTAGAGCGCCTGCTGCGGGATGATCTGGACGGGCTTGGGCGCGTCGCGGTCGAAGCGCCAGATCACGTCGCCATTGCCGATGCGCATCTCCACCACGGCGTGGGGATAGACGCTCTTGCCGCCGTTCGCGAACACCGAATAGGCGGTGGTCGCGTCGAACAGCGTCACCTCGGCGGCGCCGAGCGGCAGCGGCGCGGAGATGGGCAGGGGCGTGCGGATGCCCATCTGGTGGGCGAGGTCCACGATCTTCTTGCGGCCGAACTTCTCCGCGAGACGCACCGCCACCGTGTTCAGCGAATGCTGGAGCGCGGTCTTGAGCGTGATGGAGCCCATGTAGGAGCGGCCATAATTCTGCGGGCACCAGTTGCCGAGGCAGATGGGCGCGTCCTGCACGATGGTGTTCGGCCGGTAGCCGTTCATGAGCGCCACCGTGTAGACGTAGGGCTTGAACGAGGAGCCGGGCTGCCTGAGCGCATCGGTGGCGCGGTTGAACTGGCTCTCGCCATAGTCGCGCCCGCCCACCAGCGCGCGCAGCGTGCCGTTGGGCTCCATCACCACGATGGAGCCCTGCTTGACCTTGTAGTCGCGGCCGAACTCGTTGAGCGAGGACTCCAGCGCGGCGTCCGCCACCTTCTGGATGTTGGGGTCGAGGCCGGTGCGGACGATGAAGTTGCGCTCGATGACGGAGGGCGGCAGCTGGTCCACCAGCTTCTTCACCTCGCCGAAGGCGTAGTCGAGATAGAAGTCCGGCACCTCGTCGTCGCGGCGGTCCACCGGCGTCGCCGGGTTGCGCCGCGCGCCGAACACCTGACCTTCCGTCATGAAGCCGGCCTCGACCAGATTGTCGAGCACGGTGGAGGCGCGGGCGCGGGCGGCGGGCAGGTTGATGTGCGGGGCGTATTTGGACGGCGCCTTGAACAGGCCGGCGAGCATGGCCGCCTCGGCGAGGTTCACCTCCTTCACCGACTTGCCGAAATAATAGCGCGCGGCCGCATCCACGCCGTAGGCGCCGCCGCCGAGATAGGCGCGGTCGAGGTACAGCTTGAGGATCTGGCTCTTGGAGAGGCGCGCCTCCAGCCAGATGGCCAGGAAGGCTTCCTTAATCTTGCGCTCGATGGTGCGCTCGTTGGACAGGAACAGGTTCTTGGCGAGCTGCTGGGTGAGCGAGGAGCCGCCCTGCCGCACGCCGCCCGCCTTGGCATTGGTGACGAGGGCGCGGGCCGTGCCGGCGACGTCGATGCCCCAATGCTCGTAGAAGCGCCGGTCCTCGGTGGCGAGCGTCGCCTTGATGAGGTTGTCCGGAATGTCTTCCAGCGGGATGGTGTCGTTCTGCTTGACGCCGCGCTCGCCGATGGAATTGCCGTAGCGGTCGAGGAAGGTGACGGCGAGCTCGGTGCGCTTCAGCCAGTCGTCGGAGGTCTCGCGGAAGGCCGGCATGGCGAGCGCCAGCATCACCATGGCGCCGGCGACGCCTAGGGTGAAGCCTTCCGAGGCCGCGCCGATGGCCCAGCGCCCCACGCCCGTGACGTTGAACCGCTCGGTGAAGGCGGCATAGGCGGAGAGGATATTGCGCGTGCGGGCACCGAGGCTGAACAGCGAGCTGTCCAGCAGCGCGTCGAAATCGAGCATCAGCCCGCGCAGGCGCTCGAGAAGGGAAGGACGCTTGCGCTCGGTCACGGTGCGGGCTCTGGTCTTTCTCAACGATGGCCCGATGGCGCCCCCGCGCCGCGACCGGACCTCTGCCCTATATAGCGTCCCCCGGCGGCGGGCGCGAGCCTCCCGCCGCACGCCCTGACATCAGGCGGCAGAGCGCTCCGGCAGCTCGAACGTGCCGTCCGGGCTCAGGCGATCGACGATCATCGGCAGGAAGCGCGCCATCAGGCCGGGCAACGGTCCGGCGGGCAGGCCGAAGGCGGCGGCGAGTTCCGCGATGCGGTCCTCGCCCAGCGCGGAGACAATGGCGTCGGCCTCCACCGGGGTGTTCGGCCCCTCGGCGATCCAGCTGTCCAGCGCGTCAGAGAGGCCGCCGGCGCGCAGGGCGTCCGCGAATCCCTCCATGCCGCCGAAGCTGGTGCCGGCCATGGTCCGGTCGATCCAGCCGGGCAGGGCGGCGACCGCCGGGCTGTTCAGCAGGCTGTCGAGCAGCCCGCCCACCGCGCCGGTCTTCCGGATCTGGCTGGTGACACCCGCAACGAGGGCACCGATCATCTGGTCGAACAGGGACATGCCGCCTCCGCAATCTGCGATCACGGAGGGGATGGAACACCCGCTCCGGTTAGAACGGCGTGAACGAGCGCGGCCGGTTCAGCCACAGGGGCTCGGGCACGTAGGGCGGCGCCGGCATCCACAGGATGGCCTGCTCCTGCGCGGCGGCGATCTGTGCCCGGCTCATCTTGGTGCGGACCGCATCGCGGATGCGGGTGAAGGTGTCGCGCTCCTGCTTGCCGGCGCGGGCGGCGGCGAGGATCAGCCATTTCTGCGAGAGCACCACGTCGATGGGCACGCCGCGTCCCTTGTCGTAGGCGAGGCCGAGTAGGTATTGCGCGGTGGGGTCGCCCTGTTCGGCGGCGCAGCCGTACCATTGGGCGGCGACCACGAAATCCTGCGGCACGCCTTTCCCGTTCTCATAGAGATAGCCGACCATCCCCTGCGCCTTGGCATCCCCCTGCCACGCGAGGGGAATGAGCAGCGCGGCGGCGGTCACATAGTCGCCCTTGGCATAGGCCGCATAGGCGCGGGACTGGGTGCCGTCCTTGCCTCCCGCGAGGGCCGGCCCGGTGAAGGCCAACGCCAGTGTCAGCAGCAGCGCCAGCATCACCGCGGCGGGGCGGACGGCATTTGAGGGCAAGGTCTCTTCCGGGCGCAAGATCTCTTCCAGAGGCATGGGTTAGCTCGCCTTGAGGAGGAGGGCGTCGATCATGAAGGCGATCCACACTGCCGGCGCGAGGAACAGGCCGAACGGCAGGCGCCCGTCAAAGCGCAGCGCCCGGCCCGTGGCGCGGCGGCGCAGGGCATAGGCGAGGAGCGCGGACAAGGCGGCGATCTCGATGGCGATGGGGATAGCCGTCACCTCCAGCCAGACGCCCGCCAGCACCGCGAGCTTCACATCGCCGAGGCCGAGGCCGTCGCGCCCGCGCAGCGCCCGGTATCCCGTGCGCAGGCCGAGGAAGAGCAGGCCGAGAAGAATGCCGCGCAGGCCGGCAACGATCAGTCCTTCCGCAACGTCGTCGGCGGCGAGGACCACATGGACAAGCCCGAGGGCGATGCCAGCGGCGTTCAGGCCATCCGGAATGAGGAAGTGCCGCGCGTCGATGATGGCGATGGCCGCCAGCACCGGCACCAGAGCGGCCAGCGGCAGGCCGGCGGGAAGTCCCGCCACCGCGAGGCTCGCGCCCATGGCGGCGAGGCAGAGAGCGGCAAGCGCCACCGTCTCGGCCCGGCTGCCGGCGCGCGGCTGGGCGCCGAGGCCTCTGGCGACGGGGGCGCGCGGGGCCGGCTCGGCCATCGGTTCGCCCGCTGCGGTGTCGGCCATGGCGGGCCTCACCGGTTGATGAGCGGCTGGGGGCCGCCTGGCAGCACGCCCACCGAGCCCTTGAGCTTGGCGCGCAATTCCTCCGCCACCGTGTGGGCATCCATGTTGTCGCGGATGATCTGGGGGCGGATGAAGATGATGAGCTCGGTGCGCTTCACCGTCGTGTCCTTGTGGGCGAACGCATCGCCCACGCCCGGGATCTGGTCCAACACCGGCACGCCCTGCCGCACGCCGTCGCTGCGCTCGCTGATGAGGCCGGCGAGCAGCACGGTCTGCCCGCTGGTCACGGCGATGGTGCTCTTGACCCGGCGCTGGGAGACGGTGGGCGTCAGGTTCGAGCCTTCGCTGGCGCTGCCGTTGGCGGTCGGCTGCTTGGTGACGTTGCTGATCTCCTGCTCGATATCGAGCCGGACCTGCCCGTTCACATTCACCCGCGGCGTCACATGCAGGATGATGCCGGTATTCTTGTATTCGATGGTGTTCACCACCGTGTTGGACGAGGTGAGCACGGTGGCGCTGCCGGTGGAGACCGGCACCTCGTCGCCCACCTGAAGGGTCGCCTTCTGGTTGTCCACCACCACCACGGAGGGATTGGACAGCACCTTCACGTCGGTGACGGTGTGCAGGGCGTCGAGGATCATCTTCGGCTGGTTCTCGCGGCCGATCAGCAGGTTGAAGCCGGGCAGAACGCGGTTGATGGCCTGATTGGTGATCTCGCTGGACAGCGTGTTCACCGCCGAGCCGTTGTTGCGGCCGAGGCCCAGATCCTTGCTGGTGAGGAAGAACTGCACGCCGTAGGCGAGCTGGTCGTTCAGCGTCACCTCGGCCACGGTCGCCTCGATGGCCACCTGCAATTGCGGCTGGTCGAGCTGGAGCAGGGTGCGCTCGATGATCCGGTAGTTCTCCTGGCTCGCATAGATGAGCAGGGAGTTGTTCACCTGATCGGCGGTGATCCGCACGCCCGAGAGCAGCGCACCGCCGCCGCCCGAGGGGCCGGAGCCGGAACCGCCCTGCAGCTCGTTGTCGGTCTCGCCCCGGTTCACGGGCTGGGCGTTCTGGCCCTGGTTCTGCGGCGGCGTCTGGCCGAGGCGCTGCTGCACGGACATGGGGCCGTTCGAGCCGCCGCCGTTGGACGATGCCGAGGTGCCGGAGCCCGGCGCGATCTGGTTGGAGGCCTGATCCAGCCCCTGCGAGGAGGTGCCGTTGAACAGCTCGTTCAGCACCCGCGCCGTCTGCCGGGCCTCGCCGTAGCGCAGGCGATAGACGCGCACGCCCACCGAGCTGTCCGAGCGGTCGAGGCGCTCGATCCAGGTGGCGGCGGTGCGCAGCAGGTCCGGCTTCTTGGCCACCACCATCACCGAATTCATCCGGTTGATGGCCTGGAACTTCACCATCTTGTGGCTCAGCCCGCCCTCGCCGGCATCAAGCAGCGTCTCAAGCTCGGTGATGAGCGGTTCGGGCGCGCTGTTGCGCAGGGGATAGATGCCCACCGACTGGCCACGCATCCAGTCGGCATCGAAGGACAGGGCGGTGTTGATGGCCGCCTGCCGCTCCGCCGCCGTGCCTTGGATGAGCAGGACGTTGCGGCCGGGATCCACCCGCACCATGCCGGCCCGCGTCGCGAAGCTGTCGATGACCGGCATCAGGGTCTCGGCAGAGACATACCGCAGCGGCACCACGGAGACGCCATAGCCGGGCTCCGGCCGGGAGGTGCCCACATCGGTGGCGCCGGAGCCGGCGGCCTCGGTGAGCGGCATCAGCTGGTAGCCGGAGGAGTCCTTCACGAGGGCGATGCCGTTGGCGCGCAGCGCGCTCTCCAGCACATAGGCGAGATCGGTACGGGCGACCGGGCGCGCCGAGGACAGGCTGATGGTGCCCTGCACCCTCGGGTCGATGATGACGTTGGCGCCGAGAATGTCGGTGAGCACCACCTTTGCGACGGTGGTCACCGGCGTATTCTCGAAGTTGAGATCGTATCCGCCGTCAGCTCCGCGTTGCGCGGTGCCCGCCGCGCCGACCGTCGTCGGGTCCGCCACCGGCTGCGCGCCGGGGGTGGCGAAATATTCGATGGGCTGACGATTGTCGGACGGCTGTTGCGGCTGCGCCACAGGCTGCATGGGCTTCGGCGACAGGTCGATGTTGCGGACCTGATCGAATGTGCTCTGGGGCTTGGTGTCATCCATGATGCCCGAGCAGCCGGACAGGACCGCGGCGAAGAGGATCGCGCACGTCAATACGAGAGTGCCCGGTCGTGGGCTCGACCGGCCGCGCCAATCCTCAATCACGCATCACCTGAATACTTCCGAACGCAAGAGCCGCGGAATCCGAGAGCCGCTACAAGGGCCGCCGGTCGCAGGAGATGGCCAGACGACCCTTGGCGCGCCTCTCTTAGCGACAGCATGTGACGGATATATAAGGGTTGACGGGCAGTGCTGCCAAGCTTCAGTTAGCTGGCTATCGCCGGTTCGCAGCCGTGTCCGGATGTCGTGACATTGTCATCACGGTGACGCGCGAGCGTCACGGGAGGCGGGAATACCAAGCCGGCGGCCGGGTGCTCCGTGTGGGCAGCCTGCTCCGGGCCGACGGCCGACCCGCAAATTGCTTTCCGGGAGCAACCTTCGCCGATGATGCGGCCCATGTTAATAGCAGCCAAGGTCCAGCTGTAGAATAGCGCCGCTGGATTGCACTGCTGGATTTGAATGCTGGCTTTCGGGGGCGCGGGCATGAGCGGGGAGGGGGGCGGCGATTTCCTGAGCTTCCTCGCCGCGAGCGGGCTGGCGCATCCCGCCGGGTCCGGAACGGCCGGCACGCAGGCCCGTCCGCTGCGTCAGGTGTGGGAGGCGAGCGAGCTGACCGCCGGCGATTTCGCCGATGAAGTCGCCCGCTTCTACCGTCTGCCGCGCATCGCCTTGCCGGAGCTGATGGCGGCGCCGTCCCTCGTGTCCCACTTCACCCCGCGCTTCCTGCGCGAGATGACGGTGCTGCCCTTCCGCGCGCCGGACGGCACAGCCTGCCTCGCCGTGGGCGATCCCACCGACGAGACGGTGGTGCGCGCGGCGGAGATCGTGCTGGGGGGCAAGGTGACGCTCGTCGTCGCCTCCTTCGAGGACATCGCCACCGCGCTTGCCGAACGGCTCGGCGCGGATGAAGCGGCCGCCCGCGAGGCCGCCGGCCCCGCCACGGCGCGGGCCGAGGATGACATCGACAGCCTGCGCGACCTCGCCTCCGGCGCGCCGGTGGTGCGGGCGGTGAACGACCTGTTCGACAAGGCCATGGAGCTGCGCGCCAGCGACATCCACATCGGCCCGTTCCGCACCGGCCTCGAGGTGCGCCTGCGCATCGACGGCATGCTGCGGCCCATCCATGCGCTGGCCGATGTGCTGCCGCAGGCGGTCATCTCGCGCATCAAGATCCTCGCCGGCCTCGACATCGCCGAGCGCCGCCTGCCGCAGGACGGCGCCGCGCGCCTGAAGCTCGGGCGCGACGAGATCGACGTGCGCGTCGCCATCATGCCCACCCAGCACGGGGAAAGCGCGGTCATCCGCCTTCTGGCGCGCGATCGCGGCGTGCTCACGGTGGACAAGCTGGGGCTCGCCCCGCACGACCGCGAGACGCTCATGAAGCTGCTCGCGCTGCCCCACGGCATGGTGGTCGTCACCGGCCCCACCGGCTCGGGCAAGACGACCACGCTCGCCACCATCCTCTCTGTGCTGAACGAGCCCACGCGCAAGATCCTCACCATCGAGGACCCGGTGGAATACGAGATCCGCGGCGTGTTCCAGTCGCAGGTGCGGCCGCAGATCGGGCTGACCTTCGCGGCGGCGCTGCGCTCCTTCCTGCGGCAGGACCCGGACGTGATCATGGTGGGCGAGGTGCGCGACCCGGAGACGGCGCATATCGCCGTCCATGCCGCGCTCACCGGCCATCTGGTGCTCACCACCCTCCACACGGACACCGCCGCCGCCTCGGTTCCGCGCCTGCTGGACCTCGGGGTGGAAGGCTTCCTCCTGAAGTCCACCCTGCGTGCGGTGATTGCCCAGCGCCTCGTCCGCCAGCTGTGCGAGCGCTGCAAGCGGCCGCATACCCTGTCGGCCACCGACGTACGGGACGATCCGCGCTATGTGGCCCTCGGCCTCAAGGCGGGCGAGACCGTGTATGAGCCAGTGGGCTGCGAGCGCTGCGGCGGGGCGGGGTATCGCGGGCGTATCGGCGTGTTCGAGGTGCTGACCCTCTCGGACGACATCCGCGAGATGATCGACCGCCATGCCGGTGCCGCCGCCCTCGACCGCGCCGCCATCGCCGGCGGCATGACCACCATGCTGGACGACGGCGTCGCCAAATGCCGCGCCGGCCTCACCTCGGCCGCCGAGGTGCTGCGCGTGACCACGGTGCGCTGACGCCCATGGCCACCTTCTCCTATCGGGCGCTGACCCAGGCCGGGCAGATCGTGAGCGGCGAGATCGCCGCGCCCACCGAGGCCGAGGTGCGCCGCCGCATCGAATTCCTCGGCCTGGTGCCGGTGGAGACGACGCCGCTCAGGGAGAAGAAGGACAACGCCTTTGGCTTCACTTTCGGCGCGCCCAAGGCGGAGGATGTCACCCTCTTCACCCGCGACCTCGCCCTGCTGCTTCGCGCGGGCGCGCGGCTCGACGAGGCGCTGGAATTGCTCACCGGCGACACCGATCTCGGCCGCATGCGCGCCGTCGCCCGCAAGATCCGCGCGGACGTGCTCTCCGGCGAAAGCCTCGCGGAGGCCTTGGCCTCCCATCCCTCGCTGTTCCCGCCGGTCTATGTGGCGCTGGTCAAGGTGGGCGAGGCCTCCGGCACCGTGGACCGGATGCTGGAGCTGGTCGCCGCCGAGCGCCAGCGGGCCGAGGAGCTGCGCCGCAAGGTGGTGTCGGCGCTGCAATATCCCGCCTTCGTGCTGGTGGCGGCGGGGGGCGTGCTCGTCTTCTTCCTCATGTTCGTGATGCCGCAATTCTCCTCCGTGCTGCGCGACATGGGGGCGAAGCTCGACCCCATGGTGCAGGTGCTGCTGGACCTGTCGGACGGCCTTCAGGCCCACGCCGCCGCGGTGGGCGTCGCGGCGGTGGTGCTGCCGGCTCTCGCTTTCCTCGCTTTGCGACGGAAAGAGGTGCGCGGGGCGGTGACGGGTACGCTCTCCAAGCTGCCGCTGGTGCGCACTGTGCTCTTGTTCCGCCGCTCGGCCGTGTTCTGCCGCAACCTCTCCATCCTGCTCGGCAACGGCGTGACGCTGACTGCCGCGCTGCGCATCATCGTGGACGTGATGGCGGCGGGGGAGGAAGCCTCGGTCTGGGCCAAGGCGGCGGACCGGGTGCGCCATGGCGGGCGGCTGTCGGACGCCTTCGCCGAGGGCGACGTGCTGCCCCCCATGGCCATCCGCATGCTGCGCCTCGGCGAGGAGACCGGCCAGCTGGCCCTGCTCTCCGGCCGCATCGCCGATTTCTACGAGGAAAAGCTCCAGCGCGCCCTCGCCAGGGTGGTCGCGGTCATCGGCCCGGCCGCCATTGTCACCATTTCGGTGGTGGTGGGCGGGCTCATCGTCTCGGTCATGACCGCGTTGCTGTCGGTCAGCCAAAGCATCGGGTGACGAAACGTGATTGAAGGTCCCGCCCCCATGACGGCCAACACTGCCCCCTCCCGCTCCCGCCGCCGGAAGACGGAAGGCGGCTACACGCTGGTGGAGCTGCTGGTGGTCATCACCATCATCGGCCTCATCGTCGCCCTCGTGGGGCCGCGGGTGCTCGGCTATCTCGGCGACAGCAAGGTGAAGACGGCGAAGATCCAGATCCAGGGCTTCTCCAGCGCCCTCGACCTCTTCTATCTCGATGCCGGCCGCTATCCCTCCTCCTCGGAAGGGCTGAACGCGCTGGTGCAGCGGCCGGGCAACGTCTCCACCTGGAACGGGCCGTATCTCAAGGGCGGCACCGTGCCCGTCGATCCCTGGGGCAAGGCCTACATCTATCGCGCGCCCGGCCAGCACGGGCCGTTCGACATCGTCTCCCTCGGCTCCGACGGGCAGGAGGGCGGCACCGGCAACGCGGCCGACATCACGAGCTGGGCACGCTGAGGCGGGGCGAGGCGGATGGCACGCGAGCGGGAGCGCAGGCGCGATCATGAGGCGGGGTTCACCCTGCTGGAGGTCGTCTGCGCCCTCGCCATCGTCGCCGCGCTCGCGACTCTCGCCTTGCCGCGCCTTGCGCCCGGCACCTCGCGGGCGAAGCTGGAATCCCTCGCGGTCGAAGCCGCCGCGCTGCTGAAGGCCGACCGCGCCGCCGCCATCCGCCGGGGCGTGCCGGTGGCGACGGCGGTGGATACGGCCGGCCGGCGCATCACCTCCGGCGCGGCCGGGCGGGTGGTGCGCGTGCCCGGCGACGTGCAGATGGACACGGTGCTGCCCGCGACCTGCGACGGAAGGCCGGCACGCGCCTCGGTGGAGTTCTTTCCCTCCGGCCTCTCCTGCGGCGGCGTGGTGGCCATGCTCAAGGGTGGGGCGGGCTATGAGGTGCGGGTGAACTGGCTCACCGGAGGCGTCGAGATTGTCCCCCGTGGCCGCTCCTGATCTGCGCGCGCGGCGCGGCGCCGCCGGCTTCACCCTCATCGAGGTGCTGGTGGCGCTGGCGGTGGTTGCCGCCTCCCTCGGTGCCATCGCCATGGTGGCGGGCTCCAGTATTCGCGGCACGCGGGCGCTGGAGCGGCGGGTGGCGCTGCTGCAGACCGCCCGTGCGGTGGAGACGGGCATTCCCGGCCGCGATCTCCTCCAGCCCGGCCGCACCGAGGGCGAGATCGCCGGCCATCGCTGGCAAATGGACGTGCAGCCGCTCAAGATCGCCGGCCTGCCGGAAACCGGCCCCTGGACGCCGCTCGATGTCCGCATCCGCGTGCGCGGTCCCGGCGGCGAGATGGTGGCGCTGGAGACCGTGCGCATCGTGCGGAGCCAGCCGCAATGAGCGCGCTCGCATCGTCGCGCCGCCGCATCGCCGGCTTCAGCCTCATCGAGATCCTGGTGGCGATGACGCTCACCGGGCTGGTGCTCGCGGCCATCGCCATGGTCACGGCGAAATGGCTGCCGGCCTGGCAGCGCGGGCTCGGGCGGGTGCAGCAGAGCGAACTCGTCGCCCTCGCCTTGGACCGCATGGCCGCGGACCTTTCCGCCGCCGCCGTCCTGCCCGTCGTTCGTGGCGGGGCGAAGCCGCTGTTCGACGGATCGTCCGAGCGCGTCGTCTTCGTGCGCGAGGTGCTCGCCCCCGGCGCGGCGCGCGGGCTGGAGATCGTCGAACTGGCCCCGGTGCCGGACGGGCGCGGCTCCGCCATGGTCCGGCGAACCGCGCCCTATGCGCCGCAGGCCGAGGCCGGAGGCCTGCCGCCCTTCGGCGCCCCGGTGCGGCTGCTGCGCCCGCCCACCCGCGTCACCTTCTCCTATGCCGGACGCGACGGCGTGTGGCACGACGCATGGCGCGGCGAGGAGGAGCTGCCGCGCGCGGTGCGCATGGTGGTGCGCGAGGGCGGGCGGGTAACCGCCGCGTCCACCGCCGTCTCCATCCGCTCCGATGTGCCGGCCTTCTGCGCCGCCGATGTCACCAAGCCGGTCTGCGGATCATCCGTAGGTTTCAGTGGATCGCGCGCGAAAGCCGTTTCGGGTGCCGGGGGAAATAACGCGGGGGCCGCGCAATGACGGGCGCCTGCCTCAACGCCCGGCGCGGGACGGAGCGCGGCTTCATCCTGGTGACGGTGCTGTGGATTCTGGCGGCGCTCGCCGCCTTCACCGCGGTCTATGCGGTCTATGTGTCCGACACGGCGTCCGCCTCCGCGGTGCGGGCGGAAACGCTGCGCGCGGACGGGCTGGTGGTCGCTGCGGTGGAGCTGGCGGCGCTGCGTATTCTCTCTGTGCCGGCGCAGGACCGGCCCATCAGCGGCGAGGTGCGGTTCCGCATGGGCGAGGCCAACGTCTCCGCCCGCTTCGCCGACGAGGCCGCCCGCATCGATCTCAATTCTGCCGCGCCGACGGTGCTGGCCGGCCTGTTCCAGGTGCTCGGCGTGCCCGAGCAGGCGGCGAAAACCTACGCCGCGAGCATCGCCGCCTGGCGGACCCCGCCCCGGGGCAGCAGCGCCGGCGCGGGCGGCGCGACTTCCGCCGGCAAGACGTCCGCTCTGGGCGACGATGAGGCTGCGAAAGGGCAGGGCGCCTTCGCCCATGCGGCGGAGCTGGCCCGCGTGCCCGGCCTGCCGGCCGATGTGGTCGCGGCGGCGCTGCCCCATCTCACGGTCTATGCCGGGCGGCGGGAGGTCAATCCCGAACTGGCGGGGCCGGTGGTGCGGGCGGCGCTGGCGAAGGCGGGGCAGGGGATGAACGATATCGACAACGCCACGTTCGCGACGGCCGGCGAGACCTCCGGCGAGGACAAGGCGGGCGGCGACAAGGCAGGCGGCGACGGAACCGCCATCGCCGGCGCCTCCGGCCTCACCACGGTGGCCGGCGACACAGCGCGCGTGACGGTGCGCGTGGCCTTCGACAATGGCCGCAAGCAGGGCGCCGAAGCGGTGATCCTGCTGCGGGATTTCGGGATGGACCCCTACCGCGTGCTCCTCTGGCGCGACCTCTCCTGGCGCGAGCTGGCCGACCTGGATGCGGCGCCCGCCGCGCGGCGCAAGACGACGGGAGGACGGCCATGAGCATGATGCCCGGCGCGCCCGACGCGTCTCTGGTGACGCGCTTCGTCGACGGCTTCTCTGCCTTCATCGACCTGACGGCGACGGCCGTGCACACCGCCATCGCCAGCGGCCGGGCGCGCCTCGGCCGGCTGCGCGCGGTGCGGATCGAGGAGGGGGAAGACGGCGCCTTCCACCTGCCTGGCGCCGCCCCCTTCCATCCTGATCCCGGCGACATGGCGCGCGCCGTGCCGCCGGAGGTGACGGCCGCATTGAAGGGCCGGGAGGTGGAGCTGGCGCTCGATCCCGCCCGCTTCCTGTTCCGCCCGCTCGATCTGCCCGAGGGGGCGAGGCCCTATCTCGACGGCATCGTGCGGGCGCAGATCGACCGGCTCACGCCGTGGAGCGCCGCCGAGGCCGCCTTCGGCTGGACGGCGCCCGAGCCCCTCGGCGACGGCCGCATCCGCCTGATGGTGGCCGCCACCCCGCGCGCCCGTCTCGCCCCCACCCTCGATGCGCTCAAGGGGCTGGGCGTGGGCCATCTGCTGCTGACAACCCGGCAAGGGGAAGGCGCGCCGATCATCGTCCATGCCGGTGCTTCCGGCGAAGGCGGGGGCACGGCGCGGCTCAAACAGGTGTTGCTCGGCGTGCTTGCGGCTGCGGCCCTTGCCGCGACGCTCGCCTCCGGTGTGTCCGGCTTCCTCGGTGGCAGCCTCGACGAGGAGCAGCAGACGCTGGATCAGGCCATCGCGGCCCGTCGCCGCGCCATCGCCGCCGCCCGCGACGGGCTGGGCGCTGAGGGGGCGGCCCTGCGCGGTCTGGAGAAGGCGAAGCGGGAACATGCGCCCACCGTGCTCGTGCTGGAGGCGCTGTCGCAGGTGCTGCCGGACCATACCTATCTGACGGCCCTGACCATCCAGAACGGCAAGGTGGAGCTGACCGGCGTCTCGCGGGAGGCGCCCTCCCTCGTGCGGTTGCTGGAGGAGTCGAAGCACTTCTCCGCCGCCACCTTCGTCGCCCCCACCACCCGCCAGCCGGGGGATGTGGGCGAGCGCTTCCAGATCCAGGCCGACATCACTTTGCCGTTCGAGGTGAGCCAGTGACCCCCGCCGCGCCCGCCCGTTCCCGCCGCACGCTGGCGCTGGCCGCGCTCGGCTATGGTGCGCTGGTCGCGGTCCTGCTGGCCGTCGCGTTCGGCGAGGTGGCGGACATGCTCGCCAAGCGCGCG
>NZ_JAYRPE010000006.1:0-158866 GCF_041911315.1 Xanthobacter sp.
CGCCTCTTCGGCCGGATCGCCCACGGGCACCGGCAGGGCCGACAACCGGCGCTTGGCCACCGCCGGCGCGCGGGCGATGGCTGCGGCGAGGAGATCGCCCTCCACCACCGCATCGACGAGGCCCAGCGCCAGCGCCTCGCCGGCCTTCAGCACCCGCCCCTCGCAGACCAGACCGATGGCCTGCGCCACGCCCACCAGCCGCACCAGCCGCTGGGTTCCCCCCGCACCGGGGATGATGCCGAGCCGCGTCTCGGTGAGCCCCACCAGCGCCTTGGCCGACCCGAGCCTGAGATCGCAGGCCAGCGCGATCTCGCATCCGCCGCCCAGCGCCGCACCATCCAGCGCGGCGACCACCGGCTTGGTGCAGGCATCGATCGCGCCCACCACCTCGGGCAAAAACGGTTCATCCGGCGGCAGCGCCATCTCCCGCAGATCCGCCCCCGCGATGAACCGCCCCGGCCCGCCGCTCAGCACCAGCGCAGAGACCGCCGCATCCCCATCCAGCGACTGCACCGCATCGATCAGCCCCTGACGCACGCCACGAGACAGCGCGTTCACAGGCGCATGATCGATGTGGACAACCGCGACGGTGCCATGGCGGGTGATCGTGATGGGGGAAACCTGCGCGTCCACCGCTCAGACCCGCTCGATGAGGGCGGCGATGCCCTGGCCGACGCCGATGCACATGGTGGCGATTGCGCGCTTGCCGCCATGGACTTCCAGCGCGCTCACCGCCGTCATGGCGAGGCGTGCGCCGGACATGCCGAGGGGATGGCCCAAAGCGATGGCGCCGCCATGCGGGTTCACATGCGCCGCATCATCCGGCAGCCCAAGCTGGCGCAGCACCGCCAGCGCCTGCGAGGCGAAGGCCTCGTTCAGCTCGATCAGGTCAATGTCGGAGAGGGAGAGGCCGTTCTTCGCCAGCAGCTTCTGCGTGGCTGGGGCCGGCCCGATGCCCATGATGCGCGGCGGCACACCGGCCTGCACCACGCTGACCACGCGGGCGCGGGGCGTGAGGCCATATTTCTTCGCCGCCGCCTCCGAAGCGAGGATGAGGGCGCCAGCGCCGTCGTTGACGCCCGAGGCGTTGCCCGCCGTCACCGAGCCGCCCTCCTTGCGGAAGGGCGTCTTCAGCGCCGCCAGCTGCTCCAGCGTGGTGTCGCCGCGCGGGTGCTCGTCGCGCTCCACCAGCACCGAGGACCTCCTGCCCTTCACTTCGATGGGCGTGATCTCGCGGGCGAAAAAGCCCGCCTCCTGCGCCGCTTTCGCCCGCTGCTGGGAACGATATGCGAAGAGGTCCTGATCGGCGCGCGAGATGGCGAAATCGGCGGCGACGTTCTCGCCGGTTTCCGGCATGGAATCGACGCCGTACTGGGCCTTCATCAGCGGGTTGATGAAGCGCCAGCCGATGGTGGTGTCGTAAATCTCCGCCTGCCGCGAGAAGGCCTCCGTGGCCTTGCCCTGCACGAAGGGGGCGCGAGTCATGCTCTCCACGCCACCGGCGATGATGAGGTCCGCGTCGCCGGTCATGATGGCACGGGCGCCGATGCCCACCGCATCGAGGCCGGAGCCGCACAGCCGGTTGACGGTGGTGCCCGGCGCGCTCACCGGCAGGCCGGCGAGGAGGGCGGCCATGCGGGCCACGTCGCGATTGTCCTCGCCCGCCTGATTGGCGCAGCCGAGGATCACGTCGTCCACCGCCTCCCAGTCCACGCCGGGATTGCGGTCCTTGAGCACGCGGATGGGATGGGCGGCGAGGTCGTCCGCCCGCACGTCCTTGAGGGCGCCGGCATAGCGGCCGATGGGGGTGCGCGCGAAATCGCAGATGAAGGCGTCAGCCATGGTGATCTCCGGAGAATGGGCTCAGGCGGCGGCCGGGCGGCGCACGCACACGACGCGGAAGCGGCCCGCCACGAAGGCCGCATCGGTGAGACAGGCATTGCCGGCGGGGTTGACGCCGGAGACGTGGTAGTCGCTAAAGGCCGCGCTCTGGTTCACATAGATGCCGCCCGTGAGATTCACGGAGAGCGCCACGCCGGCGCGGGCATAGGCCGGCACGGCGCGGGCGATCTCGGCCTCGTCGGTGGAATAGAGGGCGGCGGTGATGGCGCCCTTCTCGCGCGCGGCACGGGCGGCGCGGGCCACCCCATCCGCCGCATCGGCCACCGCGACGACGAAGGCGATGGGGCCGAACCGCTCTTCGAGATAGGCCGCCTCATCGGTGGCATCGACCGCCAGTAGAAGCGGCGTCGCCGTCCGCGCGCCTTCCACCTGAAGGGCGGCGCTGTCGCGCACGATGCGGCCGAGGGTGCGGGCCTCCTCGATACGGGCGAGGGTCGCCGGATTCTGAATGGCGCCCAGTACTGCGGCCGCGCGGGCAGGCTCGGAGAGGAGCGCATCGATGGCCGAGGCGATGCCACCGGCCACCTCGTCGAAGCTCTTATGTCCCGCCTCGGTCTCGATGCCGCCCGCCGGCACGAAGATGACCTGCGGCGCCGTGCACATCTGGCCGCTATAGAGTGAGAGCGAGAAGGCGATGTTCTGGCACATGGGGCCGAACGCTGCGGTGGAGGCGATGACGATGGTGTTGACCCCCGCCTCCTCGGTGAACACCAGCTTGTCCTTCACGTTCTCCCGCAGCCAGCCGCCGAACTGGGAGGAGCCGGTAAAGTCCACGATGCCGACGGCCGGGTCGGTCGCCAGTTCCTTGGCGATGGGCGCCTCTGAAGTGTCGGGGGCGAGCTGGATCACATCCGGATCGAAACCCTCCTGTGCCAACACCTCGCGGGCGATGCGCACAGTGAGGGCCAGAGGCAGGATGGCGGCGGGATGCGGCTTCACGATCACCGCGTTGCCGGTGACGAGATCGGCGAACAGCGCGGGATAGCTGTTCCAGGTGGGGAAGGTGGCGCAGCCGATGACGAGGCCGATGCCGCGCGGCACCACGTGAAAATCCTTGTCGAGGCGGATGGCGGAGCGGCCCATGGGCTTCTCCCACACCACCGCGCCGGGCACGCGGGACATCTCCTCATAGGCATAGGCGACCGCCTCCAGCCCGCGATCCTGCGCGTGTGGGCCGCCGGCCTGGAAAGCCATGGGGCCGGCCTGCCCGGTGGTGTGCTCCACCGTTTCCGCGATGAGGAAGCTCGCCGTGTTGAGGCGCACGAGGATTTCCAGCGCGATGCCCGTGCGCCGGGCGACGGAGGCGGCGGCCCATGCGGCGCCGGCGCCCTCCGCGCGAGCGATCAGGTCGTCCACGGCACGGGCGCAATAGGTGATGCCGAGGGCGGGACCGAAGGGGGAGACCTCGGCGCCGATCAGGGGCGCGGCATCGTCCGCGGCAAGCTCGAACGGATGGTCCTTGAGGGCCGCGAACGCCGCCTTGGCCTCGGCGGCACCACCTTCGGGATAGGCCTTGGGATTTTCCGGGAAGGCCGCCCAGAAGCCTCGCCCGCGCGCCGCGGCAACGGCGGATTCGAGCAGCGCGGCGTGGGCCGCGAACAGGTCAGCCATGGTCCTCTCCCTATGCCGGGACGCTGTGCGATGATGTTGACAAGCCCATCCCTTGCGCTAATGATTAACCGATCGTCCGGTTAATTCAAGAGGCTCCGAAAGAGCCCTGAAGTGGGAGGACCAAGTGGAGGCGCATGTGAACGAAGCCGTGCTGACCGTCACGGACCATGGCGGCTGGACGGAGCTGACGCTCAATCGTCCCGACCGCCTCAATTCCTTCAACGAGGAGATGCACGGCGCGCTTGCGGCCGCACTGGACGACGCCGCCGATGAGAGCTGCCGCGCCGTGCTGCTGACCGGCGCCGGCCGGGGCTTCTGCGCCGGGCAGGATCTCTCCGCCCGCGCCAACGCGGAAGGTCCGCTGGACCTCGGCTCGACCATCGAGGCCTTCTACAACCCGCTCATCCGCCGCATCCGAGGGCTCAACAAGCCCGTCGTTTGCGCGGTGAATGGCGTGGCCGCCGGAGCCGGCGCCAACATCGCTTTGGCCTGCGACATCGTTCTGGCTGCGCGTTCCGCCAAGTTCATCCAGGCGTTCTCGAAGATCGGCCTCGTGCCCGATTCGGGCGGCACCTATTTCCTGCCGCGCCTCATCGGCGATGCGCGGGCGCGGGCGCTGATGCTGCTGGCCGAGCCGCTCGCCGCCGAGACCGCGGCCGAGTGGGGCCTCATCTGGAAGGTGATCGACGACGCCGCGCTCATGGACGAGGCCCGCGCGCTCACCGCCCGCCTCGCCACCCTGCCGACGCAGGGCCTCGCCCTCACCAAGGCGGCGCTCAACGCCTCCGGCGGCAACAGCCTCAACGACCAGCTCGATCTCGAGCGCGACCTGCAGCGCGAAGCCGGACGCACGCCGGATTATCGCGAGGGCGTGAAGGCCTTCATGGAGAAGCGCACCCCGAACTTCACGGGACGCAGCTCGTGACCGCCGCCGCAGAAACCGTGGCGTCGCTCTCTCCGGAGGAGATCGCCCGCCGCTCCGCCGACGCCATGTGGGCGACCGACCATGCGAGCCAGGGCCTCGGCATGGAGATCGTCAGCATCGGCCCCGGCACCGCCACCCTCGCCATGACGCTCACCGAGCGCATGTGCAACGGCTTCGGCATGGGCCATGGCGGCTTCATCTTCGCTTTGGCCGACAGCGCCTTCGCTTTCGCCTGCAATACCTATGACGAGCGCACCGTCGCCCAGCACTGCTCGGTGACGTATCTGCGCCCCGGCACCCGCGGCAAGCGCCTCGTGGCTCGGGCGCGCGAGGTGAACCGCAGCGGGCGCTCCGGCATTTACGATGTCGAGGTTTCGCAGGACGATGTGGTGATCGCCCAGTTCCGCGGCCATTCCCGCACCATCGGCGGGCGCATCACCCAAGCGGATGAGAGCGGGTCCGGAAAGCCCGCAGACAAGAAATCCTGATCTCGCAGAAGATCCATCTGGAGGAGACGATGAACATGGCTCTGCCGGCACTGTCCCCGGGCCGTTCCTTCGAGGGTGGCCTCGATCCCGCCGAGCGCGCCTCGCGCGACGAGATCATGTCCCTGCAGCGCGAGCGCCTCGCCTGGTCGCTGCGCCACGCCTACGAGAATGTGCCCTTCTACCGCCAGGCCTTCGACGCCGCCGGCGTGCACCCCTCCGACCTGCGCGACCTCTCGGACCTCGCCAAATTCCCCTTCACGGTGAAGACGGACCTGCGCGACAACTACCCCTTCGGCCTGTTTGCCGTGCCGAAGGAGAAGCTGATCCGCGTGCACGGTTCATCCGGCACCACGGGCAAGCCCATCGTGGTGGGCTACACCAAGGCCGACATCGACATGTGGGCCGACGTGATGGCCCGCTCCATTCGCGCCGCGGGCGTGCGGCCGGGCATGATGGTGCATGTGGCCTATGGCTACGGCCTGTTCACCGGCGGCCTCGGCGCCCATTACGGCGTCGAGCGTCTGGGCTGCACCGTGGTGCCCATGTCCGGCGGCATGACCGAGCGCCAGGTGCAGCTCATCCACGACTTCAAGCCTGACGCCATCATGGTGACGCCGAGCTACATGCTCGCCCTCATGGACGGCTTCGCCAAGGCCGGGCTCGACCCGCGCGAGACCTCGCTCAAGTACGGCATCTTCGGCGCCGAGCCGTGGACCAATGCCATGCGCCAGGAGATCGAGCGCGACTTCAACCTCGACGCCACCGACATCTACGGCCTCTCGGAAGTCATCGGCCCCGGCGTCGCGCAGGAATGCGTGGAGACCAAGGACGGGCTGCACATCTGGGAGGATCATTTCTACCCGGAGGTGATCGATCCCCTCACCGGCGAAGTGCTGCCCGATGGCTCGAAGGGCGAACTCGTTTTCACCTCGCTGACCAAGGAAGCCTTCCCCATCATCCGCTACCGCACCCGCGACCTCACCCGCCTGCTGCCCGGCACGGCGCGGCCGGGCATGCGGCGCATGGAGAAGGTGACGGGCCGCTCGGACGACATGATCATCCTGCGCGGCGTCAACGTCTTCCCGACCCAGATCGAGGAAATCCTGCTGGCGGTGGAAGCCTGCTCCGGCCACTACCAGATCGAGCTGACCCGCGACGGCCGCATGGACGAGATGACCGTGCACGCCGAGATCCGTGAGGAGGTCTATGGCGAGGTGGACGCGGACGCCACCGGCAGGCGCATCCTGAAGCGCATCAAGGACACCATCGGCATCACCACGCGCATCTCCCTGCACGAGCCAGGCGGCATCGAGCGCACCGCCACCGGCAAGGCCAAGCGCATCGTGGACCGCCGGCCCAAGGAGTGAGCGGGACGGCCACACGCCCTCCCCTGCCCCAACAAAAAAGGCCCGGCGCAATGCCGGGCCTTTTTCGTGTCTGTTGCCGATCTCAGTCGAGCCCGAGCGGCGCGAGGCGGTCGGTGACGAGGCGCTCCCACTCCGCCAACAACACCTCGTTGGGCATGTGGCGCAGGCCGAGGCGGCGCAGCGTATCGTAGCGGGCGGAACCGGCCACGCCGAACGTCGCTGCAACCCGCGGCCGCCAATAGGCAAGGCTCGCCCGCGCGCCGACCCGCCCGACCTCGGTGGCGGCGATGCGTTCCAGCCCTTCGAGCCCCAGCTCCGCATGGCTCGCCTCGCGCGGGGCGATCTCGCGGAAGACCTCGGCGAGCGGCGCGTAGGACACCCGCGACAGCTCGGCGAGCTGCACGCCGGTGGCAAGACCCATGAGCACGTTCATCGCCACCGCGTCGGTCCATCCCGTGATGGGATAGTGGAAGACCGAGAGACGCATGTCGTTGCCGTGCCGCACGGCGCCGAGGTCGGCATCGCGCGCCACCCGCGCCGCCCAGTCGTGCTGCGCCTCGTAGCGGTCGGTATCGGTGCCGAAGGCGCCCATCAGGCCGAGCACGCGCTCGGCATGGTCCGCCTTTTCAAGCGTGATGCGGCTCGCCGCGATCCGCGCCTTGATACCGGGCGCGAAATTGATGGAGGCGGCAAAGCCGGCCGAGCCGGCGAGCTGGCTGTCCACAAAGGAGGACATGAGCCGCAGAAGCTCGCCGCGATAGCGCGGCGGCACGTTGTCAGGCGAAGAGAGCACGCCGCCCTGGGCGAGATAGTCGTCGATGGCGATCACGTCGGACATGTGTCTTCCCCTTACTCGTCGTAGGTGACGACGAGTTTTTCGGTGAGCGGGAAGCACTGGCAGGTGAGCACGTAGCCGGCGCGCACCTCGTAATCCTCCAGCGCATGGTTGACCGCCATTTCCACCTCACCCTCCACCACCTTGGCGCGGCAGGTGGAGCACACGCCCGCCTTGCAGGCGTAGGGCGCATCGAGATTGGCGGCGAGCGCGGCGTCGAGCAGGCTCTGGCCCTCGCGCGGCATGTGGAAGGTGCGGGTGGCACCATCCAGCGTCACGGTCGCGGTGGTGCCGGCGCCGTTGGCAGCGACGTTCGCCGAAACCGCCTTGGCCTTCGCCCGGCCGGGCTGGCCCGAGGCGAACAATTCGAACTTGATCTGCGCGTCGCTGAGACCGTGTGCGCGCAATGCGGCGGCAATGGCCAGCATCATGGGCTCGGGGCCGCAGATGAATGCGGTGTCCACCGACGTCGCGTCGATCCAGTGCTTGAAGAGACCTTCCATCTTCTCCGCATCGACACGGCCGGTGAACAGGTCGATCTCCTGCGCCTCGCTCTCCAGCACATGCAGCACAGAGAGGCGGCCCAGATAGATGTTCTTCAGGTCCTCCAGCTCCTCGCGGAACATGATGGAGCTGATCTGCCGGTTGGCATAGACAAGGGTGAAGCGGGACCTGGGCTCGCGCGCCAGCACCGTCTTGATGATGGACAGGAGCGGCGTGATGCCCGAGCCGCCGGCAAAGCCGAGATAGTGGCGGTCCAGCTCCGGAGCGATCGGCACGAAGAACTTGCCCATGGGGGGCATGGCTTCAAGGACGTCGCCGGGGGACAGGTTTTCATTGGCCCAGGTGGAGAAGGCACCGCCCTCCACCTTCTTGATGCCCACCTTCAGGCAGCCCTCATCCTTGCCGGCGCAGATGGAATAGCTGCGGCGCAGTTCCTCGCCATCGAAATCGCGGCGGAAGGTGAGATATTGGCCCTGCGTGAAGTCGAACGCCGCGGCGTCCTCCGGGCGGGGTTTGAGGGTGACGACGACGGCATCGCGCGTCTCGCGCCGCACGTCGACCACCTCCAGGGAATGAAACCGTGCCATGCGGCGCTCCTCGGGATTTTTAGTATTCAGATGCACTTGAAGTAGTCGAACGGCTCCAGGCACGAGAGGCAGCGATAGCTGGCCTTGCAGGCGGTGGAGCCGAACTGGCTCACCTTCTCAGTCTGCGCCGAGCCGCAGCGCGGGCAGGCCACCGTGAGGTTGGAGCCGGAGGTGAGCCGGCGCGCGAGCGCCAGTGAGCGGCCGTCGGCGGCGGTGTCGTCCACCGGCGGTGCGATGCCGTAGGCCCGCAGCTTCTCGCGGCCCTCGGCGCTCATCCAGTCGGTGGTCCAGGGCGGCGAGAGCCGTCGTTCCAGCCGCACTTTGGCGACGCCGCGCGCGTTCAGTTCGCGCTCGATGTCGATATTGATGATGCCCGTCGCCGGACAGCCGGAATAGGTGGGCGTGACGGTGACGACGAGGGTGTCGTCGCTCCACGCCACCTCGCGGACGATGCCGAGATCGACCAGCGAAAGCACCGGGATTTCCGGGTCTGGCACCTGCGACAGCCAGTGCCAGACCTCGTCAAGGGACGGCAGGGTGGCGGTCGCCATGATCGCCTCCTACCAGGTCGCGCCGGGATAGGCGCGCTTCAGGAACTGCATGTCGGCGAGGATGTAGCCGAGATGCTCGGTATGCACGCCGCGCCGGCCGCCCTTGTGGACGTAAGCCGAGGTCGGCGCCTTCAGCGTCGCCTCGCGCAGGACCTCGGAGACGATGGCCTCCCACTCCGGCTTGAGGCTTGCGGGATCGGGCGCGATGCCGGCCGCCGCCACGGCGCGGTCCGCGTCGTCGGTGATGAATAGTTCGCCCACGTAGGACCACATGTCGTCGAGCGCGCGCTGCATCCGCGCGTGGCTCTCATCGGTGCCGTCGCCGAGGCGGATCACGAGGTCGCTGGAGCGCTCCAGGTGATAGGCCGCCTCCTTCACCGCCTTGGCGGCGATCTCGGCGACGCGCGGATCCTCAGACTTGGTCAGCGCCGTGAGCATCACGTGGTGCCACGCATCGAACAGGAACTGCCGCATCAGCGTCTGGCCGAAGTCGCCATTGGGGCGCTCCACCAGCAGGCAATTGCGGAAGGCCGCCGCGTCACGCAGGAAGGCGAGCGCGTCCGCATTGCGGCCCTTGCCCTCCACCTCGCCGGCGAGGCCGAGCCAGAGCTGGGTCTGGCCGATGAGGTCCAGCGCCGTGTTGGCGAGGGCGATGTCCTCTTCCAGCACCGGCGCGTGGCCGCACCATTCGGACACGCGATGGCCGAGGATGAGGGTGTTGTCCCCCATCCGGGTGAGGAATTCGAACAGAGCGGCGCGATCGACCGCGATCTCGGCGGTGGCCATCACATGTGCCCCACTTCTTCGGGAATCTGGAAGAAGGTGGGGTGGCGGTAGACCTTGGAGTTGGACGGCTCGAACAGCGGCCCCTTGTCCGAGGGGCTGGAGGCGGTGATATCCACCGACTTCACCACCCAGATGGAGACGCCCTCGTTGCGGCGGGTATAGACGTCGCGGGCGTTCTTGATGGCGAGTTCCGCGTCGGGCGCGTGCAGGCTGCCCACATGGCGGTGGTTGAGGCCGTGCTGGCCACGGATGAACACTTCCCACAAGGGCCATTCGCTGGACATGGTTGTTCCTCCCGTTCCGGGCCGGACGGCCAAGCCGTCCGGAAGATGCGCTGTTGTTATGGTACGCCCTGACCGGCGATGACTTTGGCGCGGCTATTCCGCGGCCACACGGGCTGCGGCGCGACGCGCCTCGGCCTTCTCGGCATGGGCGAGGAGGCCATCGCGGAACCAGGCTCCGTCTTCCCAGGCCTTCACGCGGGCGCCGAGGCGCTCCTTGTTGCAGGGGCCGTTACCGGCGATCACCTCGAAGAACTCGGACCAGTCCGGCTCGGAGAAGTCGTAACCCTTCTTCTCCTCGTTCCACGTCAGGTTCGGATCGGGGATCTTGAGGCCGAGATATTCCGCCTGCGGCACGGTCTGGTCGACGAACTTCTGGCGAAGCTCGTCATTGGTGTTGATCTTGATCTTCCACGCCATGGACTGGGCGGAATGCACCGAATCCTTGTCGGAGGGACCGAACATCATGAGCGCGGGATACCAGAAGCGGTCGAGGGCATCCTGCGCCATGGCCTTCTGCTCAGCCGTGCCCTGCGCCATCTTCATCATGATGTCGTAGCCCTGCCGCTGGTGGAAGCTCTCCTCCTTGCAGATGCGGATCATCGCGCGGCTGTAGGGGCCGTAGGAGGTCTTCTGCAGCTGAACCTGATTCATGATGGCCGCGCCATCCACCAGCCAGCCCACCGCGCCGATGTCGGCCCAGTTGAGGGTGGGATAGTTGAAGATGGACGAATACTTCATGCTGCCGTCGTGCAGCTTGGCGAGCAGCTGATCGCGGCTGACGCCCAGCGTCTCGGCGGCGCAATAGAGGTAGAGGCCGTGGCCGGCCTCGTCCTGCACCTTGGCGAGCAGGATGGCCTTGCGCTCCAGCGTGGGCGCGCGGGTGATCCAGTTGCCTTCGGGCAGCTGGCCGACAATCTCGGAATGGGCGTGCTGGCCGACCTGGCGGATCAGCGTCTTGCGGTAGCCCTCCGGCATCCACTCCTTCGGCTCGATCTTCTCGCCGCGGTCGATGCGCTCCTGGAAGGCGCGCTCCTCCGGCGAAAGCTCGGCGGCGGACTTCATGCCCTCGGACTTCACGAGCTGTGCGTACATGCTGTGTCCTCCCCGTAAGACCTGTTGGATCGGCCGTCTCATGCGCGGCTTCTGGCGGCGGGTGAAGTAGGCGCTCCGGCCGCTGCCGCCGGTCCTCGCAAGCAGCATGCTGCCCACTGTCCGGCACCTTGCGAACGTTTATATATTACAGAAAAACGAGTTTCAAGTTATTTTCGTAACATTTAAAAGCCAGAGGCTCCGGCCGGACCATCTCCAGATCCTCTAAGCCTTGAATCTGCTTGTGATTTTCGGATGCCCCGGCAGTGGCTCGCCGCCCTCGCCCACGGCATTTTCGTCCAGCCAACGCTCGGACGCTTCCACCAGGCGGCCATAGATGTCGGCGCACACGGCACGGGCGGCAAGGCCCGGCCAGTCCTCCGGCAGGATGGCGGAGGGCAGGATGGGATCGCGCAGCACGATACGGCGGTAGTCGTGGATGAGCAGCACGCGGGCCACCATCGCCTCGAGGTCGGTCAACGCGGCGCCGGCCTGAAGTTCCTCCGCCAGCGGCTCGAAGGTGGCGATGAAGCGCCGGTAGGCCTCCGCCGTCTGCTCCAGCGGCCACGCGCGGGCGGCGAGGGCACGCTGCTCCTCCGCGCTGCCGGAGACATCGAGCCGGAGCGCGGAGGCCGCCTCTTCCGGCACGCCCGTTCCGGCCGGGGCCACGAAGACGCCGGGCAGCGGCATGCCAAAACCCGCCGCCTCCAGGGCCGCCCGCGCCCCTTCGCGGGCGCCGGTCTCGATGAGCAGCATGTCGAAATGCCCATGCCAGTCCGGCGGACGGTGACGGTAAATATGTTCGGTGGCGCGGGCGAAGGTCTCGCGGCCCTTGTCGGCGAGGCGGTAGAAGCTGTTGCGACCTACCCGCGTCCGCGTCAGCCAGCCATCTGCCGCAAGACGCGACATGGCCGTGCGCACCACCCCATCCGCCACGTCCAGCCCGCGGAAGAAGGCGAGCAACGTGCCGAGCCACACCGAGCCGCCCCGTGGCACGATGGCGTCGCCATAGATGGTGACGATGATGGACCAGGTGCGCGAAGGCTCGGCGCGAACGTGGTCGAGGATGAGGTCGAGGGCGCGGCGCGACATGGCCGTTCCTTAAAGCGTTTTCGGCCGCGATCCTATTCCGCCGGTCGCCGCGCCTTCGCCGCGCGGGGCGCCTCGGCGGCGGGAGACGGAGCGCGGCGGCGCGGGGCGGAACGGGGCTGCGCGGGCTTGCCCTCCGGCGGCCGGGCATCGGCGGCTTTGGCCTCGGGCGCGAACATGCCCCGCACCGCCTCCTCCGCCCCCGCCTTGATGAGGCCGGTGACGAGGCGGGCATAGTCGGCGCGGGTCAGGCCCTTGCCATCGCGAAACCAGAGATACTGCCAGTTGAGCATGCCGAAGGCCGACATGGTGACGGGCTTCAGCATGGGCCCGCGCCCGACGGACGGCACCTCCTCGGCGATGGCGTCGGCGAGGAGGGTGACGAGCTTTCGCTCCAGCGCGCGCAGGGCCTCCTGCCGGTCGCTGTTCAGCAGCTTCAGATTGGCGATCTGCACCTGATGCTCGGCGTCGGCATCCTTGTAGGCATCGAGGAGCGAGGCCGACATGGCGTAGATGCGCCCGCCATCCGGCGCCTCGGCGATCGCCTTCTCCGCGCCGGCAATCAACTGCTCCAGATGCGAGGACAGGATGTCGAAGAGCACCGCCTCCTTGTCCGGATAGTAATGGTAGAGCAAGGCCTTGGAGGCGCCGCAGGCGTCCGCGATCATGGTGATCGAGGTGCCGGAATAGCCGTATTGCGCAAACAGCTCCGCCGATTTGTGGAGGATGGCCTCCCGTTTGGCCTCGTAATCCTGTGCACGCGTGCGAGCCATCTTGCCTGTCCATCTCGACCGCCGCCCGACACGGGCCTGCTGCGATCATCCGCCATCATCGGGAAGGAGGTTGGGATATCAAATATTGTCCGCCCGGTCGATCAATCATCCCGCGCAAGCGCGCCCTCGGCAAGCGTGCAACGAAGCCGCTCGCGATCAATTGACCATCCGGCCGGTTAATTATATGGTTCGGGTCTCGCCGGTCGAATGGCCAGCGAATGGAGGCGGGACAACCCGCTCCTCGGCCCGAAATGGACCTTTAGGAGGAACGCTTCATGGATACGCCCGCACGCCTGCGGCCGATGCTGCGCGCGGCTGCCATCATGCTCGCGACCGCGGTCGCCGGCCCGGCGCTCACCAGCCCCGCCTTTGCCGCCGACCCCATCAAGATCGGTTCGGTGGTCTCTGCCACCGGCCCCGCCGCCTTCCTCGGCGATCCCGAAGCCAAGACGCTCAAGCTCTATGTGGACGAGCTGAACAAGAAGGGCGGTCTGCTGGGCCGGCCCGTCGAGCTGGTGCTCTATGACGACGGCGGCGATGCCAACAAGGCGCGCACCTTCGCTACCCGCCTCGTGGAAGACGACAAGGTCGTCGCCATGGTCGGCGGCACCTCCACCGGCGCCACCATGGCCATGATCCCGGTGTTCGAGGAAGCCGGCATTCCCTTCGTCTCGCTGGCCGGCGGCATCGAGATCATCGAGCCGGTGCGCGCCTTCGTCTTCAAGACGCCGCATACCGACAAGACGGCCTGCCAGAAGATCTTCGAGGACATGAAGGCGCGGGGCATCACCAAGATCGGCATGATCTCGGGCACGGACGGCTTCGGCAAGTCCATGCGCAACCAGTGCCTGAAGGTGATCGGCCAGTACGGCATCACCGTCGTCGCCGACGAGAGCTACGGCGCCACCGATTCCGACATGACGCCCCAGCTCAACAAGATCAAGAACACCGCGGGCGTTGAGGCGGTGCTGAACCCCGGCTTCGGCCAGGGCCCGGCCATCGTGACGCGCAACTACGCGCAGCTCGGCATCAAGCTGCCACTTTACCAAAGCCACGGCGTCGCCTCGAAGAGCTTCATCGAGCTCGCCGGCCCGGCCGCCGAGGGCGTGCGCCTGCCCGCCCCGGCCATCCTGATCGGCGACAAGCTGGCGGACAACGATCCGCAGAAGCCGGTGGTGGCGCAGTACAAATCTTCCTACGAGAAGACCACCGGCCAGCCGGTCTCCACCTTCGGGGGCTACGGCTATGACGGCATCCAGCTCGTCGCCCGTGCCATCGAGAGCGCCAAGTCGGCGGATCCGAAGAAGATCCGCGACGCGCTGGAGGCCACCAAGGGCTATGTGGGCGTCACGGGCATCTACACCTTCGCCCCCGCCGACCATCTCGGCCTCGGCACGGACTCGTTCCGCATGCTGGTGATCCGCAACGGCGACTGGGCGATCGAAGCGTCCGCCCGCTGATCGTTTCGCACACCCGATCCCCACCGCGGCGGCGCCACACCGGCGCCGCCACACAGACGGCGTGAGGACATGTCCGAATTTCTCCAGCTCGCCTTTTCGGGGCTGACGGTGGGCGCCATCTACGCGCTCATCGCCCTCGGATTCACGCTGATCTACAACGCCTCCGACGTGATCAATTTCGCCCAGGGCGATTTCGTCATGATCGGCGGCATGGGCACCGTCTTCCTCATGGCAGCCGGCCTCGCGCTGCCGGTGGCGGCGCTGATCGCGGTGGTCGCCGCCGTGCTGGTGGGCCTGCTTCTGCATCGCCTCGCCATCGAGCCCGCGCGCGGCGCCTCGCCGGTGACGCTCATCATGATCACCATCGGCGCGTCCATCTTCATCAAGGGCGTGTCGCAGATCATCTTCGACAAGCAGTTCCATTCGCTGCCCGCCTTCTCCGGCGACACGCCTATCCCGGTGGGCGGCGCCACCATCCTGCCGCAGAGCCTGTGGGTGATGGGCACCGCCCTCGCCCTCGTGGTGGCGCTCTACCTGTTCCTGGAGCACACGCTGGTGGGCAAGGCGGTGCTGGCCACCGCCGCCAACCGGCTGGCGGCGAAGCTGGTGGGCATCAATGTCGCCCTCGTGCTCGCCCTCGCCTTCGGCCTCTCGGCCGCCATGGGCGCGCTGGCCGGCGTGGTGGCGACGCCCATCACGCTGACCCGCTACGACATCGGCACCCTCTTCACCCTGAAGGGCTTCGCCGCGGCGATGCTGGGCGGCATGGGCAATCCCTTGGGCGCGGTGGTGGGGGGGCTTCTCATCGGCCTCATCGAGACCTTCGCGGCGGGCTACCTCTCCTCCACCTACAAGGACGCGGTGGCGTTCCTGATGATCCTCGTCGTCCTGCTGTTCATGCCGCGCGGCCTGTTCGGCAGCCGCACCGTGGAGCGCGTGTGATGAAGGCCATCCTGCGCTCGCGCCTCACCCCGCTCATCGCCCTCGCGCTCATCATGGCGGTGGTGCCGATGATCGCCCCCACCTCCTTCCACCTGCGGGTGGCGGCGCTGGTGTGGATCTTCTCCCTCGCCGCCCTCGGCCTCACCATCCTCATGGGTTATGCGGGACAGGTGAGCCTCGGCCATGCCGGCTTCCTCGGCATCGGCGCCTATGTGGTGGCCATCGGGCCGGCGCGGCTCGGGCTCGATCCTCTGCTGTGCATCGTCCTCGGGGCGGCGCTCTCCGGCGTCATCGCGTGGCTGGTCGGCCGGCCCATCCTGAAGCTGAAGGGCTATTACCTCGCCATCGCGACGCTGGGCTTCGGCGTCATCGTCGCCCTGATCCTGCACAGCGAGACCGAGCTGACCGGCGGGCCGGACGGCATGTCCGTGTCGCGCATCACCCTCTTCGGCTGGCGGGTGACGGGGGCGCTGAACTGGTACTGGGTCTCGGCGGGCGCCCTTCTCATCGGCGCGCTCATCGCCCTCAACATCGCCGCGAGCCCCACCGGGCGGGCGCTGCGCGCGCTGCACGACAGCGAGGTGGCGGCGGCCGGCGCGGGCATCGACGTTTCCACCAAGAAGCTCGCCGCCTTCGTGGTGGCGGCAGTCTATGCGGCGGTGGCGGGCGGCCTGCTGGCGGCCATGAACGGCCTCATCACGCCGGAGGCGGCGAGCTTTTCGCATTCGGTGGAACTGGTGGCCATGGTCATCATCGGCGGGCTCGGCTCGGTGTTCGGCACCGTGCTCGGCGCCGCCTTCCTGGTGGTGCTGCCCCAGACGCTGACAGCCTTCCAGGAATACGAGCAGGCGGTGCTGGGCCTCCTCATCATGGTGTTCATGATCTTCCTGCCCCAGGGCATCGTGCCGTCGCTGCGCGCGCTGATCGAGGAGCGCCTGCCGTGACCAGCAAGACACCCCTTCTCGACGTGAGCGGCATCGGCATCTCCTTCGGCGGCCTTCGGGCCGTGGACGAGGTGAGCTTCAAGGTCGGCGCAGGCGAGGTCTTCTCCATCATCGGGCCGAACGGGGCGGGCAAGACCACACTGTTCAACCTCGTCACCGGCATCTACCGCCCCTCGCGCGGCAGCGTGCGGCTCGACGGCGCGGACATCACCGCCGTGCCGCCCCACCTGCGCGTCAGAAGCGGCATGGCGCGGACCTTCCAGAACCTGCAGATCTTCTTCCGCATGACCGCGGTGGAGAATGTGATGGTGGGGTGTGCCCTCTCCGAGCGCACCTCCTTCCTCGCCGACATGCTCGGGCTGCCGTCTGTCTTCCGGCAGAACCGCGTCACGCGGGAGAAGGCGCTGGCGCTGCTCGAGCGGGTGGGTCTCGCCGACATCGCCAACGCGCCCGCCGGCGCCCTGCCCTATGGCGCGCTGAAGCGCCTCGAAATCGCCCGCGCCCTCGCCGCCGACCCGAAGATCCTGCTGCTGGACGAGCCGGCGGCCGGCTGCAATGCGGTGGAGACCGAGGCCATCGACCACCTGATCGCCGCCGTCGCGAAGAGCGGCGTGGCGGTGGTGCTGATCGAGCACGACATGAAACTGGTGATGAAGATCTCCGACCGCGTGCTGGTGCTCGCCCAGGGCCGCCCGCTGGCGGAGGGGCCGCCGCGCGCGGTGCGGGAGAATCCGCAGGTCATCGCCGCCTATCTCGGGGACATCGGATCGCGGGAGGCGGATCGTGCTCACGGTTGAAGCCCTCTCCTCCTCCTACGGCCGCATCATGGCCCTGCGCGAGGTGTCGCTGGAGGTGAAGGCCGGCGAGATCGTCGCGCTGGTCGGCTCCAACGGCGCCGGCAAGACCACGCTCCTGCGCGCCATCTCCGGCGTGCAGCCGGTACGCGGCGGGCGCATCGTCTTCGAGGGCGAGGCCATCGAGCGGATGGAGCCGCATCTGCGGGTGGTCCGCGGCATCTCCCAATCGCCCGAGGGCCGGCAGGTGTTCGGCCCCCTGAGCATCGAGGACAATCTGAAGCTCGGTGCCTACCGGCGGCAGGATGCGCAGCGGCAGGCGCGGCTCGATCACGTCTACGGCCTCTTCCCCGTGCTCGCCGAGCGGCGCCGGACGCCGGCCATGAGCCTGTCCGGCGGGCAGCAGCAGATGCTCGCCATCGGCCGTGCGCTGATGGCGGGGCCGAAGCTGCTGTTGCTGGACGAGCCCTCCCTCGGCCTCGCGCCTTTGCTGGTGGACCAGATCCTCGCCGCGGTCACGTCATTGCGCGCCGAGGGCATCACCACCCTGCTGGTGGAGCAGAACGCCTCCGCGGCGCTGGCCATCGCCGACCGCGGCTACGTGCTGGAGACCGGCCATATCGCCATGGAAGGCACGGGCGCGGCCCTGCTCGACGATCCGAAGGTGCGCGCGGCCTATCTCGGCCTGTAGGGGTACTTCCGTAACGAAGCTGGATCGACAGAGCCAACACGAACTGGCTCTAGGTGGTTGTGCAACTCCAGATAATCATGGTGGGGCTTGCTCCAAGCCCTGACCGGAGCCGGCTGATCGGGCGGTGTCCTCCGGGACGCCGCCCGAAATCGTTCCGGGACTGATCGTTCCTGGACCGACGATGGCCAGCATGTCAGCCGGCGCCCCGCGCGCGACGATGCGGCCGCCATCCATCACGATGATCTCGTCCATCGCCTCAAGCCCGGCGCGGCGGTGGGTGATGAATAAAAGCGCCTGATCACGGGTGGCGCCCAGAAGGGTCTCCAGCACGCGGCGCTCGGTCTCGCCGTCGAGCCCTTCTGTGGGCTCGTCGAGGATCAGGATCGGCGCCTCCTTCAAAAGGGCGCGCGCCAGCCCGAGCCGCCGCGCCTCGCCGCCGGAGACTTTCGCCCCATTCGCGCCCAGGAAGGTATCCAGCCCGTCCGGCTGCGCCGCGACGAAGGCGAGGACGCCGGCCCGCGCCAGAGCCGCTTCCAGCTTTGCCGGCGGCGCCTCGGGATCGGCGACAAGCAGATTTTCGCGGATGGTCGCGGCGAAGAGATGATCGTGCTGCGCCAGCACCGCCATGCGCCGCCGCAGGTCATCGGAGCTGAAGTCAGCGATGCTCGAACCGGCGAACGCCACCTCCCCTGGGGCAGGGGCGCGAAACCGGAGCGCCAGGGCGACGAGGCTCGACTTGCCCGAGCCGCTCGACCCGACCACGCCGATGCGCCGGCCCGGGGCAAGCGCGAGATCGATGTCGGTGAGGGCCGCACTCGCTGCACCGGGATAGGTCAGCCCCGCATGGGCGAACGCCAGCGTGCCGGCCTCCGGCACCGGTCTCGGCGCGGCAGGCTCCTCCACCGGCGGCGGACGGTCGATGAGGTTGAAGATGCGGCGGGCCGAGGCGAGCGTCGCCGGCAGGGTCTGGAAGGCCAGCGGCAGCGGCGCCACCGCCTCGAACAAAGAGAGCGCGAGCAGCGCCAGCATGGGCAGGTCGGCGCCCGGCAGCGTGCCCGCCAGCACCCGTGGCGCGCCGATGAGCAGCACCAGCACGAGGGACGCTTGCGCGAACAGCCCGACGCCCGCGCCGGCAAAGCCGAGGATGCCGGCGAGCCGGTGTTCCCGGGCGATGAGCGTGTCGCTGGTCTCATCCAGCGCGGCGCGGTGGCGGCGGCCGGGATCGTAGATGTCGAGTTCCGCCCGCCCTTCCAAATGGTCCACCAGCAGAGCGTTGAGCTGCGCCGTGCCGGCCGTCACCTCCCGTGCGGCCCGTGCCCCGAGGCGATGGACGAGAAGCGGCAGGGCGAGCCCGGCAAGCAGCGCGGCGAGGCCGATGCCCACCGCCATTCCACCATCGTGGAGCGCGAGGACGGTGAGCCCGACCGCCAGCACCAGCACCGCGGCAAGACCGGGCGAGAGGATACGCAGGAAGGCGAATTCCAGCCGGTCGATGTCGCCCTTGAGCCGGGCGAGGAGGTCGCCGGAGCGCTGGTCCTCCAGCGCCGCCGGAGCGAGCGGGATCAGCCGCGCGAAGAACCAGGGGCGCAGGGCCGCCACGAACTTCAGCGTCGCCTCATGGCCGACGATCCGCTCGCCGTAGCGCCCGACGGTGCGGACGACGGCATAGGCGCGGATCGCCGCCGAGGGCGTGAAATAGTTCACGCTCGCCCCGGCCGCGCCGGCCAGCGCCATGGCCGCGATGAACCAACCGGAGGTGGCCATCAAGGCGATATGGGCGAGGGTCGCCAGCGCCGAGACGAGCACGGCCAGCGCCATCCAGCCGGCATGGGGCGCCATCAGGCGCAGGAGGCGCAGCGCATCCTTCATCGCACCGCCTCCGTGCTTCCGGGAGCCGGGGCCAGATCGGGCACCAGGTCGCCATCGAGCCCGCCATCCACCCCCCCGTGGCGCAGGAGGTCTGCGGGCGTGCCCTCGGCGACGATCCGCCCACGCGCGAGCACGATGATGCGGTCAGCACCGGCGACGCTCGCCATGCGGTGGGCGGCCACGAGGCCGGTGCGGCCGACGAGAAGACGGGAGAGGGCGGCCTGCACGTCGGCCTCGCTCTCCCGGTCGAGATGGGCGGTGGGCTCGTCGAGCACAACGAAGGGGGCGGCGCGGTAGAAGGCACGGGCCACCGCGAGGCGATGGGCCTGACCGCCGGAGAGGCCGGCGCCGCCTTCACCCACATCCGCCGCGACGCCGCCGGACAGGCCCGCCACCACGTCGGCGAGGCCGGCATCGGCCACCGCCCGGGCCAGCCGTACCGGGTCCGGTGCCGCTTCGCCGGGGGCGATGTTGGCGGCGAGGGTGCCGGCGAACAGGCGCGGGCGCTGGGGCACGTACGCGATGCGGCGCCGCACGTCGGCAAGGTCCAGCTCCGCCAGCGGCACCCCATTCACCAGCACCCGGCCGGAGGTGGGGCGCACGAAGCCGAGCGCGAGACTGAGGATGGAGGACTTGCCAGCGCCGGATGGCCCAACCAGCGCCACCGTCTCCCCCGCACCAATGGTGAAGCTCACGCCATCCAGCGCGACGCGCCCGTCCGGGAAGGCGAGGCGCACATCCTCGAAGCGGATGGAGATCGCGTCCGGGACGAGCAGCGGTGCCGTGCCACCACTCTCGGCGAGGGCTGGCATCTCCTCCAGCGCCACGAGGCGCTCGGCGGCACCGATGGCCTCCATGCGGGCGTGGTAGGCCGTGCCCATGGCGCGCAACGGCGCATAGAATTCCGGCGCCAGCAGCAGCACGAACAGGCCGGGGAAAAACGCCATCTCGCCCCACAGCAGCCGGAAGCCGATGAAGATGGCGATGAGGGCGATGGAGACAGTCGCGAAGAATTCCAGCACCGCCGAGGAGAGGAAGGCGACGCGCAGCACGCCCATGGTGTCGCGCCGGTAATCATCGGCGACGGCGGCGACCTCTGCGACCATGCGGCCGGCCGCATTGAACGCCTTCAGCGTCGCGAGCCCCTGCACCGCATCGAGCAGGTGACCGGACATGCGGGCGAGCCGGCGCCACTGCTTCTGGTTCAGCGCCTCCGTGCCCTTGCCGATGAGGATCATGAAGACCGGGATGAAGGGCGCGGTTGCCAAGAGGATGAGGCCGGACACCCAGTCGAACGGGAACACCGCCACCAGCACCGCGACAGGCAGCATCACCGCCAGCACGGAAGCCGGAATGTAGCGCGAATAATAAGGCTCGACCGCCCGCACGCCCTCTGCCAGCGCCGCCACCAGTTCGCCGGTGCGGGCCTCAGCGAGGCCCACGGGGCCGATGGCCTCCACCCGGTCGAGGAGCCGGGCGCGCAAGGCGCGCATCACCTTCGCGGCGGCGGCAAATCCGAAATGCTCGCTCGCCCATACCGCGCCGAAGCGCAGCAGGATGGCGCCGACAAGGGCGGCAAGCTCGAAAGCGTGCGCGGAAAGCGCCTCATGGCGGAACAGCACGGCATCGATGATGCGGGCGACGAGAAAGGCCTGCGCGATGACCAGGAGGCCAGTCGCCGCCGATGCCGCGAGGGATCGGCCGAGGTCCGCCCGCGCCGTGCCGCGAAAACCCGACAGGAAGGCGGAGAGGCGCTTGCGATCCGTGGCGATTGCGTCCCCTCCCCTCGTTCGTGGCCGGGCGGCAGCCCCGCCGAGGCAGAGGGAGATACCACACGCGCCCGCCGCCCACACTGCGATGAAGGCGCTCAGGCGGGGCGCCGGTTGGTGAAGAGCCTAGGCGGGGACGGACCTTCAGTCTTCCGCATTCGCCCGCGCGGCGAGGCCTTGATGGAGCAGGTCCACCACCTCTTGCGGCAGGTCCAGGGCGAGGGCGGCGGCGTGGCCCTCCTCGGACATCTTGCCCCAGGTCTTGGCGAGGATGCCGGCCACCTTCTCCGGCTCGGGGCGGTGCTTCACGAGGAAAGCGTCCAGCTCGTAGGTGAGGAAGACGAGCACCGCCACGTCCTCCAGCACCTGCATATCGGCATCCTGCTTCAGCCGGTCCTTGCGGACGATCTTGCCCACGCGCTCGGCGAAGTCCGGCGCGAAGCCGAGGCCGCGCAGGATCTCGGAGATGCGCCGCTCGTGGACGTTTTTCAGCTCCGTGCGCCAGCGGAAATAGCCGGCCTTGCCCGCCGGATAGGTCTCGCGCGGGATGGTGAAGCGCTCGATGTGCTGGCCGCGCGCGGCGATCTTGAGCGCGTCAGAGGCATCGGGCCTGAAGCGGGCGAGCACCTGCGTCATCCGTTGCCCGTAGAGCACCGCCGCCGGCACGCTCCGGCCGTCCACCTCCACCTGTGCGGGATCGGCGGCGTTGGCCGCGTCGATGGCGGCGTAAGCCGTCTCCAGCATGGCGGCGGGAATCGCGTCGCTCGTCATCGCGTCTCCTGTGAATACATCTGGCAGCCATCATGGCCGCGGATGCGCCCGTGTCTAGCGCAAGCGCAGCCGCGCCCAGCGCCACAGCGCCCGTACCCGCCGCTTCAGCTCGGCGAGCCTCAACCATTCCGACACCGAGCGATGCACGGAAGCCGCCGTCTCGATGACATAGGCCATCCACCGGACCGTCATCAGCTGGGCCTTGCCGGCGGTGAAGATGCGCTCGATGAGGACGAAACTCACCAGATGCGCCAGCAGGAACAGGAACGTGCCGGTGCGGACATGGCCGTTGGCGATGTGGATGAGCGCCAGGAACTTCACCGGCTCCACCACGCCGTAGGGCACGGCGATGAGCACCAGCACGGCATAGGCCGGCAGGCCGCCAACCCACGCCTCGAACCGCTGCACCAGCTTCAGCGCGGCGAGCCAGTCCAGCAGCGGTCGATAGAGCGGACGGACCAGCTCGTCGAGCAGGATGACGATCCCGACCACCACCCGGAAAGCAAAGCGCAGGGCCACCCGCAGCGGATTGCGCGGGCGGGACGGACGGGGTGGAACGGAGGAATCGGCCATGCCGTGATGATGCCGGGGAATTCGCGCCCGCGATATGTGCCGCAGCGGCAAGAGGTGTTGGCCGTCGCATCCCCTTGCTTCGCGGAGGCACAGCCCGGGGCCGCCCCGCATCAGGCCGGGATCGGCGCGCTACCGCGCCGATGGTCGGCTTTCCGGACCACGGCGACCGGAAGTGCCGGAGCGAGTCTGGGCCGGGGTGGCCGTCGACTGGCGGGGGATCAGGGTGGGGGCGGCGATGCGCAGGCGATCGGCGCGCGTCACGGGGCCTCGCATCAACAGGTCCAACGCATCGGCGGCGATCTGGTCGAACGGCACGCGCACGGAGGTGAGCGGCGTGGGCAGGCGGCTGACGATGGGAATATCGTTGTAGCCAACGACCGAGACGTCGCCGGGCACCGAGAGACCGAGCCGGGCGAGCGTCGAGAGGGCGCCGATGGCGGTGTTGTCGTTGACCGCGAAGAGCGCCGTGGGCGGCTCGGCCGCGCTCATCAGCCGCTCGGCCGCATCCGCCCCCGAATCGATGCCGAAGGTGGATTCGACCACGAGCGCCGGATCATCGGCGATGCGGGCCTCCGCGAGCGCCTGCCTGTATCCCTCCACGCGTCCCCGGCTGCTGGACGCATAGGCCGGGCCGGCGATGAGACCGATGCGGCGATGGCCGAGATCGATCAGGTGCCGCGTGGCGAGATATCCCCCCAGCCGGTCGTCGCCCACCGAGGCGAGGCTGCGCCCGTCGCTGCGCAGGGCGAGCACATAGGGCACGCCACGGTCGGCGAGTTCCTGGGCGAAATCGTCGCCTTCGCGGGCGGTGGACAGGACGAGGCCGTCGACGCCCCGCTGGAGCAGCGTCTGCGCCGCCTTGCGGTCAGCGCGCGGCTCGTCGTCGGTGGTGGCGACGATGGCGAACTGGCCGGTGCGGGTGCAGGCGCGAGCCAGCGCCTCGTAGAGCATGGCCATCACCGTGTCCGTCAGCCGGGGAACGATGACGCCGATGGTGTTGGTCTGGCCACGCCTGAGGCTCGCGGCGGAGACGTCGCGCACATAACCGAGGCTTTCCGCCACCTGCCGCACCCGCCGGGCGGTCGCATTCTCCGAGCGCGGCAGGCGCTCGTCGAGGATGCGCGAGACGGTCGACTTGGACACACCCGCTGCCGCCGCCACGTCAAGGATGGTGACGCGTCCCTGCCGCTCGTGCGGTTCGTCATCGTTCAACGGCTTGTGTCCTTCGATCCGGCATTAGGCGACAGGTTAGCGATTGACAGGAGACGGACACAAGGGCAATTATGGGAACGTTCCCGCTAACGATCCAACAAAAACTGCGGGTCGGAGGAAGCGGGACCGGATTTTCGGTCTGAACGATCCCAAGGAAGGAACTCGAACCATGGCTATCGACTGGAAGGGCCTGAACCCCGCCCCCGTCACCCTCTTCAAGGCCAACGGCGACGTCGACTTCGACGGCAACGCTCGCCTCGCCAAGTGGCTGGCCGCCATTCCCGGCGTGAAGAGCCTCGTCATCCTCGGCCATGCCGGCGAGGGCACCTTCCTGACCTTCGACGAGCAGATCGAGCTGATCCGCGTCTACAAGGACGCGACCCCCCTCCCCGTCATCGCCGGCATCACCGGTGAAGGAACCAAGGTCGCCGAGATCGAGGCGAAGAAGAAGTTCGACGCCGGCGCGAGCGGTGCGCTCGTGTATCCGAACCACGGCTGGCTGCGCTTCGGCTACCAGAAGGGCGCCCCGCAGGACCGCTACAAGGCCATTGCCCAGTCCGGCCTCGAGTGCATCCTGTTCCAGTATCCGGCCGTGACGAAGGCCAATTACGACCTCGACACCCAGCTCGAGATCGCCGCCATTCCGGGCGTGACCGCCACCAAGAACGGCGTGCGCGACATGAAGCGCTGGTACGATGAAATCCCCGCCCTCAAGAAGGCGTTCCCGAACCTCGCCGTCATGTCCTGCCACGACGAGTGGCTGCTGCCCACCATGTTCGACGTGGACGGCCTTCTGGTCGGCTACGGCAACATGGCGCCCGAGCTGCTCATCGAATACCTCAAGGCCGGCAAGGCGCAGGACTACACCCTCGCCCGCAAGTATCACGAGCAGCTCCTGCCCGTGACCCGCGCCGTCTATCATCGCGGCTCGCACATGGAGGGCACCGTCGCCCTCAAGCATGCGCTGCGCGCCCGCGGCCTCATCGACAACGTGAACATCCGCGAGCCCCTGAAGCCCCTCGGCGAGGCGGCCGACGCCGAGATCCGCGCCGCCGTGAAGGCCTCCGGCCTCACCGTGGTCGCCGACGCCCTCGCGGCCTGAGTCTCACGTCCCCGGAGGCGGCCCATGCCGCCTCCGCCCCTAGCGGGTGACAAGCGCGTCCCGGCTCCAGGCCGGGACGCGCCAAATCCGGGCGCCTCTGGCCACCGGCAAAAAGAAAAACCAAGATCATCCCTGGAGGAAACCCAATGCTCATGCAGACGCCGCGGCACCTCGGTGCTAGCGGGGCAACCGACTTGCGCAGAGATGCCGCGCGCCAAGCCGACATCAGCGCCCGCCTCGAACGGCTCCCGATCACCCGACGCGTGTTCTGGACCCGCAACATCATCGGCGCCGCCACCTTCTTCGATGGCTACACCGTCATCGCCATCGCCTATGCCATGCCGGTGCTGGTGCGCGAGTGGGGTCTCAAGCCCGAACAGACGGGCATGATCCTCTCCATGGGCTACCTCGGGCAGCTCATCGGCGCGGTCTTCTTCGGCTGGCTGGCCGAGCGCATCGGCCGCCTCTCCGTGCTGCTCTTCACCATCCTGCTGTTCGTCAGCATGGACATCGCCTGCCTGTTCGCCTGGGGCGCGGCCTCCATGATGGCCTTCCGCTTCATTCAGGGCATCGGCACCGGTGGCGAGGTGCCGGTGGCGAGCGCCTACATCAATGAATATATCGGCTCCAAGGGGCGCGGCCGCTTCTTCCTGCTCTATGAGGTGATGTTCCTGTTCGGCCTCGTCGGGGCCGGCCTCATCGCCCGCGCATTGGTGCCGGTCTATGGCTGGCAGGCCATGTTCCTCGTCGGGATCGTGCCCGCCGCCATCCTCATCCCGCTGCGCTTCTTCATGAAGGAATCGCCGCGCTGGCTCGCCGCCAAGGGCCGCTATGCGGAGGCCGACAGGATCGTGTCGGACCTGGAACACAGCGCCACCGCCCAAGGCCATGTCCTGGCCGAGCCGAAGCCGGTGGCCATGAAGCCGGTCGAGCGTTCGGGCATCCGGGAGCTGTTCTCCGGCATCTATCGCCGGCGCACGCTCACCATCTGGTCCATGTGGTTCTGCTCGTACCTCGTGGCCAACGGCATGATCGCCTGGCTGCCCACCCTCTACCGACAGACCTTCAACCTGCCGCTGGAAACGGCGCTGCTCTATGGCCTCCTGACCTCGGTGGCCGGCGTGGTGGCGTCCATCGCCTGCGCCCTGTTGATCGACAAGGTCGGCCGCAAGCGCTGGTATACCTTCGCCTTCCTCGCGGCGCCGATCCCGCTGCTGGCCCTGGCGTGGATGGGGGCGACCTCCCCGACCGAGGTTCTGGTCCTCGCTGGCCTCGCCTATGCGATCGTGCAGACCATCACCTTTTCACTCTACCTCTACTCGGCGGAACTCTACCCGACGCGCCTCAGGGCGATCGGCACCGGCCTCGGCAGCGCGTGGCTGCGGCTCGGCTCGTCGGCCGGCCCCATCGTGGTCGGCACCATCATGGGCGCGGCAGGCATCCAGTATGTGTTTGCCACCTTCGCCGGTGTCCTCGTGGTGGGCGCACTCGTCACCATGTTCTTCGCCATCGAGACGAAGGGCCGGGTTCTGGAGGAGCTCTCCCCGTAGGCTGCCCGCCGCATGGCATCACAGGAACAGGCCGCTGGCGGGCGAATAGGCCCGGCAGCGGCACTTGTGCGAGGTCGGTCCGGTCAGACGGCGTGACCCACCAGCGTGCCGATGGCCGCCGTCGCGGCCATGGCGATGGCGCCCCAGAAGGTCACGCGGATGGTCGGCTTCCAGATCTCCGCGCCACCCGCCCGCGCACCCAGCGCGCCGAGCACCGCGAGGCAGACCAGCGATCCGCCCGAGACGATCGGCGCGATCTGGGCGGTGGGCGCCACCAGCGAGATGACGAGCGGGATCGCCGCGCCCAGCGCGAAGGTCACCGCCGATGTCAGGGCCGCCTGGATGGGACGCGCGACCACATGCTCGGCCAACCCCAGTTCGTCACGGGCGTGGGCGGTGAAGGCATCCTTCGCCGTCATCTGCTCGGCCACCTGCCGCGCCAGCGCCGGCTCGACGCCGCGCCGCACATAGATCTGCGTCAGCTCGGCCAGCTCGCTTTCGGGATCCTCGGCGAGCTCGCGCCGCTCCTTCTGCAGATCGGCATTCTCGGTATCGGCCTGCGAGCTCACCGAGACGTATTCGCCCGCCGCCATGGACATGGCGCCGGCGACAAGGCTCGCCACGCCCGCGACGAGGATTTCCGACGAATTGGTCGAGGCCGCCGCGACGCCCACCATGAGACTGGCGGTCGAGATGATGCCGTCATTGGCACCGAGGACGGCGGCGCGCAGCCAGCCGATGCGTTCGATCAGGTGGTTTTCGCGGTGCAAAGGCTTCATGGCGATACCTTCTGGAAGGAACGGATCGGCGCGCGACAGGCTGCGACGCAGGGGCGTGGGCCACAGATTGGAGTTGATCTAATCTGTTGCGACGCGCAGGCCAAGCGGCGCTTGGTCGCGTCCCCTTCTGTGGGGGCGACAGGCGGAAAACGTTGCCGGCTCAATGCTTCGTGGCGCTCCCGGGGCCGGCTCGGCTCCCGGATCTGCCCTACCGCGCAGGCTCGTCGGGCGGCACGGGTGGTACCCAGGCGGCGATGCGGGCGCTGCCTTCGGGCGACATCTGCCCGGCCGCGTCGATGATGACGTCGTGAACGATGGACCAGACTTCCCTGCGGGCGTCGCGCAGGCCGGACAATGCGGCCCGCGCCGCCGCCGGATCGAAGGGCCTCGCAAGGAAAGTCTCGCGGGCGCGCTCCTGCGCCGCGCGGGAGGCCGCCTCGGCGTCCACCAGCCGTCCGTTGGCGGCGGCGAAGCGGGCCAGCAGAAGGCGGGCGTCGGCCATGGGGAGGGTCGCCGCCAGCCGGTCGATGCGCACCCGCGGACTGCGGTCCTCCACATTGGGGGCGGGCAGGAAGACGGGCTTGTGCGGCGCGCGCATCACCACAGCCAGCGCCACGCCCGCGAAGAACAGGTTGAGCGCGAGGGAGGCGATCAGCAGGCGCCGCGGCGCGGAGGCGAGGCCCGAAAAGCCGGATAGCGGGCGCGACAAGGGGCTCACAGCACGCCCTCACCGATGGGTCCCGGCTCGAACACCACCGCGCTGACATCGGTGGTCACGCCCGCCCGCGCGGCCGGGCCGATGCTGACGAGCGTGTCGCTCGACCCCACCATGAAACCGAGCAGCGCCATGCCGGCGAGCGCGGCGATGCTCGGCCAGGCCGGCCGCAGATCGAGTGCGATGAGCCAGTCCGGCAGCCAGAGCACCGGATGGCGGCGGGACTGGCGCGGCAGCGGCGCGTTGGCGAGCGCGAGCGTGACACGCCGCGCCGGCCGCATGTCCGCCTCGCTCGCAAGCCGCGCTGCGCCGGCGAGCCGCCGCTCCAGCGCGATCTCGTCGGCCAGCAGCGACCGTGCCGCCACGTCCGTCGCGAGCAGCGCCTCGGCCGCGATCCGGGACGCAGGCGGCCACAGCGCGACATCCGTGCCGTGGCGGATCAAGAGGTGCTCGAATTCCTCACGTGTCATGGCCCTGTCCTTCTTTTCGTGCGGCGCCGAGGCTCAGGCGCAGGCTGCGCCGGGCGCGGACGAGCAGCGTCTCCACGCCGGAAACCGAGGTGCCGAGAATCTCCGCAGCGTGGGCGTTGGAGAACCCCTCCCAGTAGGTAAGCAATATGGCCACCCGCTGCCGTTCGGGAAGCGCAGCGACCGCGGCGAGCAAGGCCCGGTCTTCCTCCTGCCGCTCCATGACGGCGAGCGCGTCGGGCGCCGGATCAGCCCGCTCGCCGGCCACGTCGAGGCCGAAGAACGGCAGGCGGCGGCGGACATTGAGGCACAGATTGATGACGATGCGGTAGAACCAGGTGCCGAAGGCCGCATCCGGCCGCCAGCGGGGCGCCGCCCGCCAGACCCGCAGCAGGGCCTCCTGGGCGATGTCTTCCGCGTCGCTGCCGTTGCCCACGAAGCGCCGGGCGAAGGCGACAGCCCGCACCGCATAGCGCTGGCAGAGCGCGCGGAACGCGGCTTCATCGCCGGCGGCGATGGCCGACATGAGTTCCTCGTCGCTCGGCTCGCGCATGCGCGTCCAACTGCCCGCCTGTGTCCCGGCCCGTTCCGCCCGCAACATGGCACCATGATGCGAACTCCCTTCAAGTCCATCGCCGCCGGATTGTCTGTCGCGGCAGCCTCGGCCGCCGTTCCTCGCTGCCCGGACGCTGGCATTTGAACACCCAAGGCCGGCAAACCCTGCGCTCTGACCGCCTCATCACAGAGACGTGAGCTTTGCTGCAATGCGCGCAGGGTTCCGGCCGTGGGGGTGTTGAAGGGGACATCGACCATTGCCGCAGGACGGCCTGATGCGTGTCTTCCCCTTCGTCATTTCATTGATCGTCGTCGCCGGCGTCGTCGCCTGGCAGCAGGGACTGATCGGAGCCGCCGCACAGGCCCCCAGGCCGAAGGCGCCGCCCCCGCCCATCCCGGTCATCGCCACCGCGGTGAAGACGCAGGACGTACCGGTCTATGGCGAGGGCATCGGCACGGTACAGGCCTCCAATACCATTACGGTGAAAGTCCGCGTGGACGGCGAACTGACCAAGGTGGTGTTCAAGGAGGGGCAGGAGGTGAAGGCGGGCGACATCCTCGCCCAGATCGACCAGCGCCCCTTCGCCGCCGCCCTCGCCCAGGCCAAGGCGGCGCGGGCCAAGGACGAGGCCCTCCTCGCCAACGCCAAGGCGGACTACGACCGCTACAAGGTTCTGGTGCCCAAGCAGGCGGCGTCCCAGCAGCAGCTCGATACCCAGAGCGCGCTGGTCGCCCAGTATCAGGCGCAGATCGCGGGCGACGAGGCCGCCATCGACAATGCCCAGATCCAGCTCGACTACACCACCATCCGCGCGCCCATCTCCGGCCGCACCGGCGTGCGGCTGGTGGACGAGGGCAACATCGTCCATGCCAACGACGAGGGCGGGCTGGTGGTCATCACCCAGCTGAAGCCGGTGGCGGTCGTCTTCACCCTGCCGCAGGACCGCTTCGACGACATGCAGGCGGCGCTGGCGCGCGGCCCGGTCTCGGCCCTCGCCTTCCGCCGCGACGGCGTGACGAAGGTGGGCGAAGGCACGGTGGCGCTGATCGACAACCAGATCAGCTCCGACACCGGCACGCTGCGCATCAAGGCCATGTTCCCGAACGACGACCTCAAGCTCTGGCCCGGCGCTTTCGTGAACGTGAAGGTGCTGCTCGACACCCACCACGACGTCGTCACCATCCCCGCGCAGGCGATCCAGCGCGGACCGGACGGCTTCTATGTCTATGTGGTGAAGCCGGACGACACGGTGGAGAAGCGTGCCGTCACCACGAGCGGGATCAGCGCCGGCACCGCCTCCATCGCCACGGGACTGGCGGTGGGCGATCAGGTGGTGATCGACGGCCAGTACAAGCTCACCCCCGGCGCCCGCATCACCGTGCGTCCGCCGCCGGCCGCGCCACCTGCGAAGAGCGTGTCGGTGGGAGCGCCGGCATGAACGTCTCCGCCCCCTTCATCCGGCGGCCCATCGCCACCACGCTGCTGATGGCGGCGCTGCTGCTGGTTGGCCTCGTGGCCTATCCGCTGCTGCCCGTGGCACCCCTGCCGCAGGTGGACTTCCCGACCATCCAGGTCTCCGCAAGCCTGCCGGGCGCGAGCCCGGAGACCATGGCATCCTCCGTCGCGACGCCTCTGGAACGTCAGTTCAGCCAGATCGCTGGCGTGACGCAGATGACCTCCACCAGCGCGCTGGGCGTCGCCTCCATCACCATCCAGTTCGATCTCGGCCGCAGCATCGATGCCGCCGCACAGGACGTGCAGTCCGCGATCAACGCGGCGTCCGGCCAGTTGCCCAAGAACCTGCCGAGCCCGCCCACCTTCCGAAAGGTCAATCCGGCGGACGCGCCCATCCTCATCCTGTCTGTTCAGTCGGACCTTCATCCCCTCACCAAGCTCGACGACGCGGCCGACACCATCCTCGCCCAGCAGATGAGCCAGATTCCCGGCATCGCGCAGGTGGCGATCACCGGCGAGCAGAAGCCGGCGGTGCGGGTGCAGGTGGACCCCGCCAAGATCGCGGCGCTCGGCATGAGCCTGGAAGACGTGCGCGCGGTGCTCGCCGCCGCGACCGTGGACCAGCCCAAGGGCAGCTTCGACGGGCCGACGCAGGGCTTCACCATCTATGCCGACGACCAACTGCTCACTGCCCTGCCCTGGAACGAGGTGGTGGTCGCCTACAAGAACGGCGCGCCGGTGCGCATCCGCGACATCGGCCGCGCGGTGGACGGGCCGGAGAATGCCCGCCTCGCCTCCTGGCAGAACGGCAAGCGCGGCATCCAGCTCATCGTCTTCAAGCAGCCCGGCGCCAACGTCATCGATGCGGTGGACCGGGTGAAGGCGGCCATCCCGCGGCTGGAGGCGTCGCTCCCCCCCGGCATCACGGTGAAGATCATCGGCGACCGCACAGAGACCATCCGCGCGTCGGTGGATGACGTGCAGCTCACCATGCTCATCACCATCGCGCTGGTGGTGGCGGTGATCTTCGCCTTCCTGCGCAGCCTCTGGGCCACCATCATTCCCAGCGTCACCGTGCCCATGGCGCTCATCGGCACCTTCGCGGTGATGTATGTGGTGGGCTACAGCCTCGACAACCTCTCCCTCATGGCCCTCACCATCGCGGTGGGCTTCGTCGTCGACGATGCCATCGTGATGCTGGAGAACATCTATCGCTACATCGAGGAGGGCATGCGCCCGTTCGATGCGGCGCTGAAGGGGGCGGGCGAGATCGGCTTCACCATCATCTCCATCAGCCTGTCGCTGGTGGCGGTGTTCATCCCCGTGCTGCTCATGGGCGGCATCGTCGGACGCCTTTTGCGCGAATTCGCCGTCACCGTCACCATCACCATCCTCGTCTCGGTGGTGGTGTCGCTGACGCTGACGCCCATGATGTGCTCCCTGTTCCTCAAGAACGAGCACGGCGTGAAGCACGGGCGTGCCTACATGGCGGCGGAAGCCTTCTTCGACGGGATGCTGAAGGTCTATGACACCGGCCTGAAGTGGGTGCTGAAGCACCAGTTCCTCACCCTGATGAGCCTCCTCGCCACCGTCGCCGCCACCGGCTGGCTCTATGTGGCCATTCCCAAAGGCTTCTTCCCGCAGCAAGACACCGGCTTCATCCAGGGCTTCTCCGAGGCGGCGCAGGACATCTCTTTCTCGGCGATGACGAGCAAGCAGATGGCGCTGCTCGACATCGTGGCGCGCGACCCCGCCATCGAGAACGTCTCCGGCTCGGTGGGCGCCACCGGCGGCTCACAGACCATCAACACCGGCCGCGTCTGGATCACCCTGAAGCCGAGGAGCGAGCGCGACGTGACCGCCGACGAGGTGATCCATCGCCTGAGGCCACAGCTCGCCAAGGTGGAGGGCATCGCCCTGTTCCTCCAGGCCTCGCAGGATATCAACGTAGGTGGGCGCGCCTCCCGCACCCAGTATCAATACACATTGCAGGACGCCAATCTCGACGAGCTGAACGCCTGGGGCCCGCGCATGCTGGCCAAGCTGAAATCGCTGCCGGAACTGACCGACGTCGCCACCGACCAGCAGACCAACGCGCCCACCGTCTCCCTCACCATCGACCGCGACACCGCCGCCCGCTTCGGCATCCTGCCGATGGTGATCGACGACACGCTCTATGACGCCTTCGGCCAGCGGCAGGTGGCGCAATACTTCACCCAGCTCTCGCAATACCATGTGATCCTGGAGGTCGATCCCAAGCTCCAGACAGACCCCGGCGCGCTGGACAAGGTCTATGTCCGCTCCCCGCGCACGGGCGAAGAGATCCCGCTCTCCGCCTTCGTGAAGGTGGACAATTCGAAGACCGCCTATCTCTCCATCTCCCACCAGGGCCAGTTCCCGGCGGTGACGCTCTCCTTCAACCTTGCGCCGGGCGTCGCGCTGGGGCAGGCGGTGGACGCAATCAAGCAGGCGGAGCAGGAAGCCGGCATGCCGCAGACGCTGATCGGCTCCTTCCAGGGCACGGCGCAGGCGTTCCAGAACTCGCTCCGCACCCAGCCCTACCTGATCCTCGCCGCCATCGTCGCCGTCTACATCATCCTCGGCGTGCTCTATGAGAGCTTCATCCACCCGTTGACCATTCTTTCCAGCCTGCCCTCGGCCGGCGTCGGGGCGCTGCTGGTGCTCTATGTGGCGGGCTATGACCTCTCGGTCATCGCCCTCATCGGCATCCTGCTGCTCATCGGCATCGTGAAGAAGAACGCGATCATGATGATCGACTTCGCCTTGGTGCGGGAGCGCGAGGGCAAGTCGCCGGAGGAGTCCATCTACGAAGCGTGCCTCATCCGCTTCCGGCCCATCATGATGACCACCATGGCGGCGCTGCTCGGCGCCCTGCCGCTGATGCTGGGGACGGGCACCGGATCGGAGCTGCGCCGTCCGCTCGGCTTCGCCATCGTGGGCGGCCTCATGGTGAGCCAGGTGCTCACGCTCTACACGACGCCGGTGGTCTATCTCTACATGGTCCGGCTCCAGCGCTGGCTCACCCGCAAGCGCGAGAAGCCCGCCGCCCCGGTGCGCCCCGCCCCGGTGCCGCATCTCGACGAGGCGACGGAGTAGCGGAGCCCCCTTGACGTTCAGGCCGGAAGGAGGCCCATTTCCGGCCTCTTCCCCCTGAAGGAACCTCCAAAGATGAGCGCGCCGGTCAAGATCGTGGTCCTTCTCTCCGCCCGCCCGGGCAAGGCGGAAGCGTTGCAGGCGCTGCTCACGGGCATGGCGCGCGCCACCCGAGCCGAGCCGGGCAACCTGCGCTGGGACTTCTGGCGCGATCAGGCCGAGCCCACGCGGTTCGTCATCGACGAGCTTTATGTGGACGCCGCGGCCGTCACCGCCCATCGCGAGACGCCGCACTTCGAGAATTACTTCGCGCACATCAACGACCTCGCCGAGCGCACTCCCTTCGTGCTCGATCCGGTCGACGTGGTGGCCTGATGGCATTGGCCTCGGCCTTGCCGAGGCCAAACGGGCCATGTTCGGGCGCTGCGCGGGCTCGACCAGCCTCAGAGCACCGCCGGCCGCTCCGGTCGCGGACGGCGCGGCGGCCGCGCGATTTCGGCGAGGGCCACGGCGACGAGACCGAACGCACCGCCGATGAGCACGTTCTCCACCCGCTCGGTGGCGATGCCGCTGCCCGTCCCTGCAAACGCAGCCGCGAGCGCGATGAAGAAGCAGCGCGCGCCGAAGCCGATCACGTAGCGCGAAAACGCGATCAGCGTGAGCATGGCTCCGAGCACGCAGAAGGAGTAGCCCACGTCGCTCACCGGCAGCACCAGCCCGATCAGCAGCCCGAGCGGCGCCCCCACCAGCGCGCCCATTGCCCGCAGCTTGAGCTTGCCGGTGGAGGCGGAAAGGTCGCCCACCACCACGCTCGCCGCCGACCAGATGAGCCACTGGCCCTCGCGGATGTCGAACATCTCCACCAGCAGCGCCGCCGCGAACACCGCGGCCGCCGTCGCCACTGCCGGCACCAGCCAGTCGCCGGAGGGTGGCCCGAAGATCTCGGATCGCTCCAGCGTCCGCCGCCGCCCGTCCAGCGCCTGTATGGCGCAGACGAGAGCTAGCCCCACCGGGGAAAGCCCGAGCAGCACGCCCGCCTGCCACAGCGCCGCCTCGCCCAGCGCGCCCTCGCGGATGTCCAGCGCCAGGTAGACGGCGGGAATGAACACCCAGTTGCCCAGCGTCCGCATCAGCGTGCCGAAGCGCGTCACGGCCGCGGCCATGAAGCCGGTGACGGCCACCAGCACCACGAACAAAGGTGGGATCGGGGCCGCCAGGAACAGCAGCGCGAAGGTGGTGACGATGACGAGATATTGCACGATCACCGCCGCCGGGCTGAGCCGCAGCTTCAGCGCCGGGATCAGCAGGGAGACGGTGAGCAGGCAGAGATTGACCAGCGCGGGTTCGCCGGAGAGGAGATAGGCGATCACCAGCGGACCGATCACCGCCAGCGCCCGCACGATGGCGCCGAGATGAAGTTCCTGCGCCAGCCACAGGCGCAGCCTCTCGCCGGGGCCACTCACCGGCGCCCCCATGCTTCGCCGCGCGGCTCCCGCAGACGGCCCGCACCCGCGCGCGCTGTGACGATCCCGCCCATTCCTGTGCCCTTCCCGCCCCCATCCTACAACGGTCGCGAGAGGTGCGGGAGTATCACGCAGGACGGATCGAGAGGCGCGTCGCCGACAGGGCCCGATAGGCCGAGGCCCGGCAGCTCAGCACCAGCACCTGCATGCGGCCGGAGGCTTCGGAGAGGATCTCCATCATGGTGTCGAAGCGGTCGTCGTCGGCGAAGACGAGGGCATCGTCCAGCACCAGCGAGGCGGGCTGGCCCTTGTCGATGAGGAGGTCGGCGAAGGCGAGGCGGGTGAGGATGGCGATCTGCTCCTGCGTGCCCTTGCTCAGCATCTCCGCCGCCTCCTCGCGGCCGGCGCGGGTGAGGAGCTGGGGCTTGAGATCCTCGCCGAAAGAGAGGCTGGCGGAGGGCAGGAGGCGCCGCACATAGGGCTCGATGCGCCGGGTGACGGGGGCAAGATAGCGCCGCGCCGCGTCCTGCTGCGCCTCCTTCAGCACCTTGAGCAGGAGCGCCAGCGTGTCCGCCTCGCCTTTCAGCCGGGCGTGGGCGGCGGCGGCGGCCTCGGCCTCCTCGTCGGCGGCGGCCTTGCGACTGGCGGGACCTTCCCCTCCCAGCGTGCGCGCCTGCTCCTCCAGCCGCGCCACCGCGCCGGCCAGCTCCGGCAGCTGGGATTGCAGCGTGTCGCGCTTCTTGCGCAGCGTGTCGCGGCGGCGGATGAAGCCGTCCGCGTCCAGCCCTTCGGCGGCGCGGCGGGCGGTGTCGCAATCCACCAGCGCGCGGGCCTCGGCGGCACGCGCGTTCTCCAGGGTGGCGGCGAGATCTTCGTCCGCGAGCGCGGCGCGATCGGCTGCAAGATCGGCGGCGAGCCGCGCCCGCTCGGCCTCGGCCCGCTCCAGCGCGGCGGCGAGGGCGACCTCCTTGAGTTCGCCCGCCTTCAGGCTGTCCAGCGCCGCTTCCCGGCGCGCGGCGGCCTCCGTCTCGGCGGCACGGGCGGCGCGATAGGGGGTCTCCACGTCGGCAGCGGGGAATGCGGAATCCTTGGTCTCCGGCGCCGGCCGCTCCACGCCGGCGAGCGCGCCGCGCAGGGGATCGAGACCGGCGGGAATGCCGAGGGCGGCATCCGCCGGGCATTCGGCCTTGAGCCGTGTGCGAAGCCCCAGAAGCTCGGCCTCGTCGATAGCCCGCGCCCGGCCTGCGGTGCGGGCGGCCTGCGGCGTGTCGTGGCCCACGCTTGCGAGGAAATCGGCGAGATCGCGTCGCGCCGCCCGCAGCCGCGCCAGCGCCGGCTCGCCCGAGGGTGGCGGGGCGAAGGCGATGGTGCCGACGCCGGGAATAGAGAGGCTGCGCGGACGGCTCAGGCGGATGGCGCCCTCGGTCAGCGGCGTGCCATCAAGGAGGATCTGCGGCGCGCCCGGCTCGAGGGTCACGGTCAGCGTGGCGGCGCCGGCTTCCGCCTGGGCGCGCGCGGCGCTCTCCGCATCTTCCAATTGGCGCAGGCGATCCACGGCAGTGGCATCCATGCGCGAGGCCGCGATGCGCGTTTCCCGCTCGCGAATGTTCGCGGCATGGGCCTCGGCACGGTCAAGGCGTGCGAAGGCGGAGGCGAGAGCCAGCCGGCGCTCGGCGGCGGCGCGCTCGGCGACGGACTGGTCTCGCCGGGTCTCCGCCTCGCGCAGGGCCGAGCGGGCGGATTCCAGCGCAACCGCCGCTGCTTTTTCGGCAGATCGGGCGCGGCCGATCACCTCGGCATGGGTGCTCACGGCCTCCGTGGCACCCGCCACCTTTGCCTCAGCGGCCTGAAGCTGGCCCGCGAGCTTCTCGCGCCCGGCGCGGCGCTCCTCCAGCGTGCTGCGGCGGGCGGACTGCTCGCGCACGGCGAGGGTGGCGATCTCCAGCGCCTGCCCGGCGGCGCGGGCGCGGGCGATGTCCTCGTCCAGCTTCTTCAGATCGGCGTCGGTCTGGGGGTCCTCGATGTCGCGCACGAGCCGGCGGCGCTCGTTGCGCTTGTATTCCAGCTGCTCCAGCACGCCCTCGAACTGCTCCAGCTCCCGCGCCCGCTCGGTGGCGGCGGCGCGGGCGGCCGCCTCGGCGGCCTCGGCCAGCTTGAGCTTGCCGGTCGAGCGGCCGGTGGCTGTGTAGAAATCGGCCAGCGCCTTCTCCACCTGCGCCACCACCACCTTCGCGCGACGGCCGCCGGTGACGGCGCCGATCTCGCCGGCCAGAGCCTCCTCCAGCGTGCGGCGGGCGGTCTCGCCCGGGCTGCCAAGGAGGAAGGACTGGCCCTGCTCCACCCAGAGCAGACCAAGCGCGCCGCGGCTGTCGTCATCTGCGCCGCGGTTTCCGGCGCGGGCGAAGCCGAGGAGGCCCTGCAGCTTCTCCTCCGCCGCATCGGAGGCAAACCGCCCCTCCGGCCCCTCCAGCGTCACGGAGGGCGAGAGCAGGAAGCGCTTCGTGAGCCGCCACGCCTCTCCGTTCACGTCGAAGGCGAGTTCCACGCTCGGCGCCACCTCGTCGCCCTGCGGGCGGAAGGAGCGGATGCGGTCGCTCTTGGCGCTGTGGCGCTCGAACAGGGCCGCGCGCAGGGCATCCAGCACAGTGGACTTGCCGGTCTCGTTGGGCTCGCAGACGAGGTTCAGCCCGTCGGTGAAGCCGTCCACCACCACGGGGGCGCGGAACTTGCGGAAATTCTCGATCCTGAGACGACGAACCCGCATCACGCTTCCCCCGCCCTTTGGGCGCGCATCTGCTCCACATAGAGGCGTTCCAGCGCCTGGGCGGCGAGCCGCCCCTCGGCCCCGCCCTCGCCCATCATCGCCCGCAGGCCCACGGCGGCTGTATGCAGCTCGCCCTGGGCGTCGATCTCGGAGAGGTCGGTGTCGGTGGGCCGGGTCACGAGATCGTCGGCGATGAGGTCCAGCCAGCGCACCTCGTGGGCCAGCTCGTCCTCCAGACGGCGGCGTACCGCCACCCGCTCAGCCAGTGTGACGAGGCCGGAGAGCCGGAGCCGGCAGACGAGATCCTGCCGCGCCACGCCTGGCGCGAGGCCGGCGATGCGCGCGTCGAGATCGTCCGCGCCGGAGAGAGACCAGCCCTCCTCCAGCCAGTGGTGGCGTCCGATGGGCAGCTCCGTCACCTCAGGCGTGGCATTGCCGGAGACGTCCACCAGCAGCGCGACGCCCGTCACCTCGCGGCCGAAATCGTCCGGCTCGGGCGTGCCGCTGTAATAGGTGCGCTCGTCGATCCTGATGCGGCCGTGCCAGTCGCCCAGCGCGAGATAGGCAAGGCCGGCGCGGCGGGCGCGGTCGACGGCGACGAGGTTGGGGTCGGCATCGCCGCCAAAGGTCTGCACCGAGCCGTGGGCGAGGCCGATGCGCAGGGCGCCCGGAGGCGTCTCCGCCCCATCGAACCACTGGGTGGGGTCAGCCACGCTGCGCTTGTGGGAAAGCGGGGCCGGCAGCAGCACGGCCTGTTCGCCATCTCCGGTGCCGAGGTCCACGGGCAGCGCCTCGGTGAGGGCGGAAACATTGGCCGGCGTGTCGGCGGCAAGCCGGCTCCACAGGCCGTCGGCGCGCAGAGGATCGTGGTTGCCGGGCAGCAGCAGGAAGCGCACGTCGGCCTGCGCCTTCATGCGGTTGAGCGCCTGCCGGTAGACCCGATCCCCCGGCTCCGGGCTGTCGAACACGTCGCCGGCCACCAGCACCAGCGGCGCACCGTTCGCACGGGCCGCGGCGGCGAGGCGATCGATGGCGTCGAGCCGCGCCTCCCTCAGAACGGTGCGCGCCTCCTCCGGCACGCGGCCGAACGGCTTGCCCAATTGCCAGTCAGACGTGTGAATGAAACGCATGCCCGCCTCCGCGCGCTGGTTTGGCGCAGGCGCGGCGGCGGCGCAAGGTCCGGCATGAGCGGAAGCCTCAGGCGGCTTCCGCGTAGCGGGCGACGGAGAGGTCCGACGTGTCGATCTCCGGCGCGCGGCCGCCGATGATGTCGGCGAGCACGCGGCCCGAGCCGCAAGCCATGGTCCAGCCCAAAGTCCCGTGGCCGGTGTTGGTGTAGAGATTGGCGAAGCGCGTGGCGCCGACGATGGGCGTGCCGTCCGGCGTCATGGGGCGCAGGCCGGTCCAGAAGGTCGCCTTCTCGATGTCGCCCCCCGCCGGGAAGAGATCCCCCACCGAATAGGCCAGCGTCGCCCGGCGCGGCGCGCGAAGCGAGAGGTTGAAGCCGGCGAGTTCCGCCGTACCGCCCACGCGGATGCGGTCGCCGAGGCGGGTGATGGCCACCTTGTAGGTCTCGTCCATCACGGTCGAGCGCGGCGCCGCGTCCGGATCGACGATGGGCAGGGTCAGGGAATAGCCCTTCACTGGATAGACCGGCAGGCGGATGCCCAGCGGCGCGAGCAGGGCCGGCGTGAAGCTGCCCATGGCCGCAACATAGGCATCGGCCGTGAGCACCTCGCCGCCCGACAGGGCGACGCCGGTGATGCGCCCGCCGTCCTCCCGCAGCGCATCGACGGTGACGTCATAGCGGAAGGTGACGCCCTGGCGCGCGCAGATCTCGGCGAGGCGCTGGGTGAAGAGGTGCGCGTCGCCCGTCTCGTCCCCCGGCAGCCTCAGGCCGCCCACGAACTTGCCGCGGACGCGCGCCAGCGCCGGCTCGGCACGGATGCAGCCTGCGGGATCAAGCAAATCGTAGGGGACGCCGTGGACATCCAGCACCTCGGTGTCGGTGTGCACGTGGTCGAGCTGCTTCTGGGTGCGGAACAGCTGGAGCGTGCCGAGCGTGCGTTCGTCATAGGTGATGCCGGTGTCCTTGCGCAGCTCGTCCAGCGCGTCCCGGCTGAATTCGGCGAGGCGCACCATGCGCGCCTTGTTGCGGCGATAGGCGGCCTCGGTGCAGTTGGCGAGCATCCGCGCCAGCCAGAAATAGAGCTTGGGGTCGAGGCCGGGCCACACCACCAGCGGGCGATGGTGCATGAGCAGCCACTTGACGGCCTTCACCGGAATGCCCGGCCCGGCCCAGGGCGAGGAATAGCCCGGCGAGACCTGCCCAGCATTGGCGAAGGAGGTCTCCATGCCGGCCGCCGGCTGGCGGTCGAGCACCGTCACCTCGTGTCCGGCCCTGGAGAGATAATAGGCGGATGTCGTGCCGACGACGCCGCTGCCGAGAATCAGAATGCGCATGGCCTTGCACCCCACGCCGCCGGCCGAGGGGGTCACTGGCCCGGCCGGATGGTTAGCGACAATTCTACGCCGGAAGACGGCGCATTTGCCCTCAGGCTGGCAAGATCCGTGCCCTCGAACAGCGACGAATGCGGGCGCATCCGAGCCCCTTCACAACAACGTGCTGTGTCGCCCGCCCGCGACGGCGCGCGCCGTTCCGCCGGCCGGACCACCTCGTGGAATCGGCTGCGGCATTCGGTCTTTCGATACCGACGCACAAAATTTGATCGCGATCAAGGAATGGGCGCCGCCCCCTGCTTAGCGTTTCGGGATTGCGGGGGCTTTCCGGGGCCAGCCGGGTTGCGAGAGACAATCCGGCGGTTCCTCCGGCAGCGGCATCGGGGCGTGTCCGGCGTTTCAGGGCAGGCCTTCGGGAAGGTGCCTGCAGCGCTTTTCTTGATCCCTTCCAGAGGAGACCTTGTGATGAATGCCCTTGCCCAGCCCATCGCGGCGGCCGTCGAAGCTTCCGCCACCGATGACGTGCTGATCCACGTCCGCTTCGCGCCCAACGCCGATATCTTCACCATTGACCGCCTGCCCGTGGGCCAGAGCGGCAAGGCGTGGTTCGATCACCTCTATGCCAACGCCTCGTCCTACTACCGGACCTTTGCCAACGGCCGCGGCTTCTTCCGCATTCCGGCTTCCGTCTTCGCGACGCTCTGAGCGCGCCCCTCAAGACCAGAATCCTCCGGGTTCGACCTTCGGGTCGAAACGAGAGGCCGGCGCCAGCTCTCCGGCGCCGGCCTTTTTGTTTGCCTTGTGCGCCGTTCTGCGCGTCTCGTGGGGGTGTGAACGCGAGCGGGGCCGGAAAGAGTTGATATCGGACAACGACGCCGCTTAGCTCATGGAGAAACTGCGGCCGGACCGCATTTCCAAACGGAGAGACCCATGCCCCAGGCAGCGCAGCAGAATACCACGCTGGGCGACGAGAGCTTCATGAGCGCGGACGACCTGCGCGCGTACATGCAAGAGATCGAAAAGGCCAAGCTGTCCAAGGAATTCTCCGCCATGGACCGGGCCGACAAGGCCCGCGAGGAGCTCATCAAGACGCTGTCCCAGCCGCTCGATCTCACGCCCGAGACGCTGCACGAGATCTCCCAGAATCTCCTCACGAAGATCCGCCTTGCCGCCCAGCGCGGCGAGACCGAGATCATGGTGATGCGCTTTCCCAACGTGCTGTGCAGCGACAAGGGCCGCGCCATCAACAATGCGGAGGAGGGCTGGCCCGACACCCTCACCGGCCGCCCGCGCCAGGCCTACGAGCTGTGGCGCGATTACCTCCGGCAGGGCCACTACAAGCTCAAGGCCATGATCGTGGACTGGCCGAACGGCATGCCCGGCGACGTGGGCTTCTTCCTCAGCTGGGCCTGACCCGCCCCGTCTCAACGGAGCGGTTTCAAGGGAGGACGCCGCCATGGCGCACAAGCACAAGAAGAAGCACAAAGCCCAGACGATCCTGCCCCCGTCCGGCACGGACGGCGGCAGCCCTGCGGCCCCGCTCTCGCGCAAGGAATATGAGGCGGAGCTGAAGCACCTGCATGCCGAGCTGGTGAAGCTTCAGCTCTGGGTGAAGCACACGGGCGCGAAGATCTGCATCGTCTTCGAGGGCCGCGACGGGGCCGGCAAGGGCGGCGTCATCAAGGCCATCATGGAGCGGGTGAGCCCGCGCATCTTCCGCGTGGTGGCGCTGCCGCCGCCCACGGAGCGCGAGAAATCGCAGATGTTCATCCAACGCTACGTGACGCACCTGCCGGCTGGCGGCGAAATCATCATCTTCGACCGTTCCTGGTACAATCGCGCAGGCGTCGACCGCGTGATGGGCTTCTGCACGGAGGAGCAGTCGAAGAAGTTCCTGGAAAGCGTGCCCTACGTGGAGCAGTCCATCGTCGAATCGGGCGTGATCCTGCTCAAATACTGGCTTGAAGTATCAGAGGAAGAGCAGACCCGGCGGATGGAAAGCCGCATCGACGACCCGCGCAAGATCTGGAAGCTCTCGCCGATGGATCTGGAATCCTACGCGCGCTGGTTCGATTATTCCCGCGCCCGGGATGCCATGTTCGAGGCGTCAGACACCATGTGGGCGCCATGGTTCGTGGCCTTCTCCGACGACAAGAAGCGCGCGCGCCTCAACATCATCTCCCATCTCCTGTCCCGCATCCCCTACGAGGATGTGCCGCGGGAGAAGATCAAGCTGCCCAAGCGCCAGAAGGACCCCGATTACGTGGAGGCGGACTATGCCCGCCATCGCGTGCCGGAAAGGTTCTGAGGGGGCAGCCGCTCAATCGGGAGGACAATCAGGGCGGCGCTTTTCGCGACCGCCCTGCCGTCCGTGTCACATCATCCGGCGCTGGGCATCGGGAGACAGGCGCATGGCATCGGCAAAAGTCTCGAACGCCACCCAGGCCCGGCGCTGAAGCTCGGGCAGGCGGGCGGCCTCCATCTGGTCCACCAGCATCTCGGCGTGCTCCCCCACGGGATGGGAGCGCATCAAACCGATGGCGTCGTCCAGCGAGCGCAGGACGATGCAGGAGCCATCGATGCAGATCTTCAGCGGGTGGCGGGCGGCATCGAACATGGGCGGTCCTCCGTATCGGCTGTGGGGCAGCTGGGGCTTCGCGTCAGGTTCTGCCGGCCAACGGCGCTTGGCGCCTCCCGCATATTGGGGAGAGCGGCAAACGCGCGACGCATGACCGGAACGGGGGCGGACTCGTATGAGCCCACCACGACCGTCGAAACGCGGTTCGGGCCCAAAGGTTCCATCCCTCGCGAGAAAAAAATTCTCTGTCGGCATCCTTCATTTTCGGGATGCCGGCAGCGCCCCTTCGCGCGAAACAGGACGGGCGCCGATATTGCCACGGCAAACTGACGCGCCAGCCGGACGGCATTCCCCCGCATGCCGTCCGGCTGCCCCAATTCTCCCCTGAACTCTCCCTGACAGACCGGAACCGCCACGCTCCAGCCGCGTTAGGCAAGCGTGGCCACTCACCCGGCGCGTCCGCTGCAAATGCGATGCGCCGGCCGGGTCGCCTGTCCCTCCACGACGGTTCAAGGGAGCACCGTGCCTTTCTGCCCCGCCCCGATCTCGTCCGCCCCGGCCGCCCTGCGTGGCCCAAAGCCCTCCGGAACCGGGAGCCTCGGCCATGTCTGAGCCCGTCACCGCCGGCGACAACCCTCTGTGGTACAAGGACGCCATCGTCTACCAGCTGCATGTGAAGTCGTTCTTCGACGCCAATGGCGACGGCATCGGCGACTTCCGCGGGCTGATCTCCAAGCTCGACTACATCGCCGACCTCGGCGCCACCGCCGTCTGGCTCCTGCCCTTCTATCCCTCGCCCCGGCGCGACGACGGCTACGACATTGCGCTCTATGAGGGCGTGTCGCCGGATTACGGCACCATGGACGAAGCGCGGCGCTTCATTGCCGAGGCGCATGCGCGCGGGCTGCGCGTCATCACCGAGCTGGTCATCAATCACACAAGCGACCAGCACCCCTGGTTCCAGGCCGCGCGGCGCGCGCCCAAGGGCAGCCCGGAGCGCAACCTCTATGTCTGGGCGGACGACGACAAGGGCTATCCCGGCGTGCCCATCGTGTTCTGCGACGTGGAGAAATCCAACTGGAGCTGGGACGAGGTGGCCGGCCAGTTCTACTGGCACCGCTTCTATGCCCACCAGCCGGACCTCAACTTCGACAATCCCGAGGTGCTGGAACGCGTCCTCTCCGTCATGAGCTTCTGGCTGGACATGGGGGTGGACGGCCTGCGGCTCGACGCCGTGCCCTATCTCGTGGAGCGCGAGGGCACCGACTGCGCCAACCTGCCCGAGACCCACGCCATCCTGAAGAAGATCCGCGCCCATCTCGATGCCCACTACAAGGGCCGGATGCTGCTCGCCGAGGCCAATCTCTGGCCGGAGGACACCCAGCAATATTTCGGCCCGAACGCGGACGAATGCCACATGGCATTCCACTTCCCGCTGATGCCGCGCATGTACATGGCCATCGCCAAGGAAGACCGCTTCCCGGTCACCGACATCCTGCGCCAGACGCCGGCCATCCCGGCGACCTGCCAGTGGGCCATCTTCCTGCGCAACCACGACGAGCTGACGCTGGAGACCGTCACCGACGCGGAACGGGACTATCTCTGGAGCATCTACGCCTCGGACCGGCGTGCCCGCATCAACCTCGGCATCCGCCGCCGCCTCGCGCCTTTGCTGGAGCGGGACCGGCGGCGCATCGAGCTGATGAATTCCCTGCTGCTCACTCTGCCCGGAACGCCCGTCATCTATTATGGCGACGAGATCGGCATGGGCGACAACATCCATCTCGGCGACCGCGACGGCGTACGCACGCCCATGCAGTGGTCGCCGGACCGCAACGGCGGCTTCTCCAGGGCCGATCCTGAGAAACTGGTGCTGCCGGTGATCCAGGATCCGCTCTACGGCTTCCCGGCGGTGAATGTGGAAGCGCAGTCGCGCGATGCCCATTCCATGCTGAACTGGACACGGCGCTTCCTCGCCGTGCGCAAGGAGCAGCCGGCATTCGGGCGCGGCACCTTCCGCCTCGTGTTCCCGCGCAACCGGCGCATCCTTGCCTATCTGCGCGAATTTGAGGGCGAGGCGGTGCTGTGCGTCGCCAACCTCGCCCACACCTTGCAGGGGGTGGAGCTGGACCTCGCCGAGTTCGAGCGGCGCGTGCCGGTGGATCTCGTGAGCGGCACCAGCCTGCCGGCGCTGGACCGTGCCCCCCTCGTGCTCACCCTGCCGCCCTACGGCTTCTACGCCTTCCGCCTCTCCACCACGGCGGCGGAACCCGCCTGGCGCGATCCGGCACCGGAGATGCTGCCGGAATTTGCCACCCTCGTGGTCCGCGACGGGCTGATGGGTGCCCTCTCCGACGCCCATCGCGCGGTCATCGAGACCGAGGCGCTGCCGCAATATCTGGCGCGGCGGCGCTGGTTTCCCGGCACGGCCAAGGACATCGGCGCGGTGCGCATCGGCTGGGTCATGCGCCTGCCGGGCACCGAGCGGGACGTGGCCATGGCGGAGATCGAGGCCGATCTGGCCGGGCGCACCGAGCGCTTCCTCATGTCCTTCTGCGTGGCGTGGGAGGACCAGCATCCCCCCGCCATCGCCGAGCAACTGGCCCTGACCCGCGTGCGGCAGGGCCGGCGCGTGGGCTTCCTCACCGACGCCATGGTGCTGGACGGGCTGCCCGCCGGCGTGCTGCGCGCGCTGCGGCAGGCTCAGCCGGTGCCCCTGCCCGATGGCGGCGCGCTGGTGTTCTCGCCCACCGACCGGCTCGACGGCCTCGACGTGGAGCGGGGGGCGCTGTGCGAGCTCGCCGATGCCGACGAACCGGCAGCGAGCCTCGTCGTCACCGACAAGGTGGCGGTGAAGCTGTTCCGCCACATGGAGTTCGGCCGCACCGGCGAGATGGAGATGGCGCGCCACCTCACCGCCCTAGACTTCCCCCACGTGCCACCGCTGATCGGCGCCATCACCCGCACCCGGCCGGAAGGCGGATCGGCCCAGGTGGCGCTCGCTTACGGCTTCGTGCGCAACCAGGGCAATGCCGCCGGCTGGACCCTGGCGCAGGTGCAGCGTGCGCTCGATGCCGCAGCCCTGCCCGATGGCGGTCACCAGCATTTCGAGGAGGAGGTGGCGGGCGTGCTCCGGCTGCTGCGCGCTAGCGCCCGGCGGCTGGCCGAGCTGCATGCCGTCCTTTCGGCCCCCGCCGCCGATCCGGCCTTCGCGCCGGGCGTCGCCTCTGCCGATGAGATCGACGGCTGGCTTCGCCAGACCATGGACGCCGTGCGTGCCGCGCCGGACGCCCTTTTCGGTGTCGATCGGGATTGGCTCGGGGCACAAATGCGGGAGCGCATCGCCGGCCCGCTCGCAGGCACGGACGTGCCGGTGATCCGCACCCACGGACGCTTCGACCTCGACCATCTGCTGGTGTCCGGGAGCGATGCGGTCATCACCGGCGCTCAGGGCGAGCGGGCGAACGGCTGGCGCGATGTCGCCGAACTGCTCGCCTCCCTTGTGTACACCCTGGCGCGCGTCACCGCCGGCGAGGCTGGCGTCGCCCGCGACGCGTCGGAACTGCGCGCGGAGCTGCTCTCCGCCTTCCGCTCCCGCGCCGAGCGCGCGGTGCTCGCCGCCTATGCGGAGGGGGCGCCGGACGGTGGCCGTGGCCGGCCCCTGCTCGATCTCTTCCTCATGGAAGCGCTCGCGCGCCGCCTGCGGACAGGATCGGACCTGCGTCCGGGCGAGCGCCGGGAGATCGCCGCCGGCCTCGAGCGTGTCGCCGCCCGTCTCGCACGGCAGGAGGCTGCACTCGATGCGTGAGGCGGCATGCCTGCGGGGAACGGGCGGCTCTGCCGTTCGTTGATGGTGCAGAGGAGATTGATGCCATGACCCCCGCTGCCTCCACCGCATCCCCCCGCACCGCCACGCTCGACCAGCGACTGGACGAGGCGCTGGAAGAGTCCTTCCCGGCCAGCGATCCCCCGTCCGTCACCCGCGCACCAAAAGCGGACGGCGAGCCGCGGGACGCCGCCGCGCGCGAAAAGGAGCGTGTCTCCAACGAACTGGACGAGGCGCTGGAGGATTCCTTCCCCGCCAGCGACCCGCCCTCCCTCACCCGCGCGTCGAAGCCCGAAGGTGACCCGGCGGCGGATACGGAAGACGGTGCGCACGAGAAAAGGAAGGCCTCCGACCGCCTGGACGAAGCGTTGAAGGAGAGCTTTCCCGCCAGCGACACCCCGGCGCAGCTCCAGCCTGGCAAGGCTTGAGCACGCGCGCAAGGGCGCGCCGTCCCCGGCCCCTCAGCCCCGCGGGCTCTGAGGGCGGGGGCGGCCGGCACCATCGTCCGGCGCGGGGATGAATTCGTCGTGGTCCATGGGGATGAGGTCGAACCGCCCCTCCCGCCATGCGGCCTTGGCCGCGTCCAGCCGGTCGAGGCTCGACGACACGAAATTCCACCAGATGTAGCGCGGCCCCTCCAGCGGCTCACCGCCCACCAGCATCAGCCGCGCCGGGGTCCGTGCCCGGACGGAGGTGGCAACGCCGCGCCGGATCACCAGCATCTGGCCGGCGGGAAAGGCAGTGCCGTCTACCTCCACCTCACCCTCCAGCGTGAACAGCGCGCGGTCCTCGTGGGTGGGATCGACGGGCACATGGGCGCCCGCAGCCAACTGGATTTCCACATAGGTCGCCGGCGAGGCGAGCGCGACGGGCGACGTCGCCCCGAAGGCGCTGCCGAGAATCACCCGCGCCTTGATCCCGCCGTCCGCCACCACCGGCAGCGCCTCGCTGTCCGCATGGAGAAAGTCCGGGCTGGTCTCTTCCAGCGCCTTGGGCAGCGCGATCCAGCTCTGGATGCCGAACAGCGGCCCCCCGCGCGCCTTCACGGAGGCATCGTGCCGCTCGGAATGGACGATGCCCCGCCCGGCGGTCATGAGGTTCACGGCGCCCGGCTCGATCACCCGCTCGGAGCCGAGGCTGTCGCGGTGGATCATGCTGCCTTCGAACAGGTAGGTCACGGTGGCGAGGCCGATGTGCGGGTGCGGGCGCACATCCTGCGCCTGCGCCGCAGAGAATCGCACCGGCCCCATCCGGTCGAAGAAGATGAAGGGGCCGATCATCTGGCCCTGCACGGAGGGCAACACGCGGGCCACCTCCATGCCGCCGATGTCGTGGGCGCGGGGGACAATCACGGTCTCGACGGCCGCGCAACTCGTGGCATCACCGGGGACGGGATCGGGGGTCGGGGAGAAGCTCATGGCGGGAGCTTGCCGGCCTCCGGCGCCGCCGTCAAAGGGCGATCCGCGCCCCCGGCGTCAAAGACGCGCGAGCGGAACCGTTAACCTTTCAAACAACCGGCACGCGCAGTGGACGTTCCCGGCCGCGGTTTTTTACTTCCCCGCAAGGGGGCCGCCCTAGCGTCGGCTCTGCCACGGCAACCCCGTCGCGGCATCCAAGTTGCGGCCCGCCGTTGCGGCGGTCACGCGCCGCCATTGACCGGATTTGAGCCATGAAGCTTCTTTTCTCGCGCTTCATCAAGGAAGAGGACGGCTCCACCGCCCTCGAATACGGCCTCATCGCCGCCGGCCTCTCCATCGCCATCGTCACGGTGCTGGTGCAGATCGCCTCCACCTTCGCCCGGCTTCAGGCCTCCTCGGCCGCCGCCGGGAACTGACCGCACGATGGGGATGGGCCACATCAGGATCGCCGAGCTTCTGCTGCTCGGCCTCTATCCGGCATTGCTGTGCGCGTCGATCGGCGCGGACCTCGCCCGCCGGATCATCCCCAATGCCGTGGTCGTGTGCCTGATCGCCGCCTTCGCCGCCGTCACCCAGTTCACGCCCGTGCCGGACCTCATCTTCCGCCTCGCCGCCGCCGGCGCGGTCACGGCGCTGGGCTTCTCCCTGTTTGCGGAGGACATCATCGGCGCGGGCGATGCCAAACTGGCCGGCGCCATCGTGCTGTGGGTGGACCCGCTGCACCTGCCCCTGTTCGTGCTCGCCACCGGAACCATCGGCGCCCTGCTGGGCATCGCCGCCGCCGCGCGCCATCGCCTCGCGGGCCCGGCCGGCGCCGAACTTCCCGACCGGCACCGCACCAGCCTGCCCTATGGCGTGGCGCTGGCGGGCGCCGGCCTCCTCATCCATCCCCTGTCGAGCCTGCTCCATCCCTGACCGGCTCCGCCTTGGGCGGCGGCATTGCGGGGCATCTTGCAGGCGATCGCGGCGCGGACCACCATGCGCCGTCTGCGCGGTGCCGGATGGCGGAACCATTGCCTGTCCCCCCGGCGCGGCGCGAGGAGTTCCGTTGATGATCGATTGCTTTGCCCCGTCGTCCGCCGTCAGCCTGCCCGTCTGGTGCGTCACCAAGGACACCTTCGCCTCCGCTCCCATTCCCGAGGCCGCGCGCCGCTTTGCCGAGGCGGCCGGCTTCTCCGGCGCCGCCGGCAAGCTGCTGCTGCTCCCGAACGCCGACGGCGGGCTGGCCGGTGCCCTGTTCGGCATCGCCCCCGCGCCCAAGGCCGACGCCTTCGCCACCGGCGCCCTGCCCGGCCTGCTGCCCGAGGGCACCTGGCGGCTGGAAGGCGAGGTGCCAAGCCCCCGCCTCGCCGCCCTCGCCTTCGCGCTGGGCTGCTACCGCTTCTCCACCTACCGCTCTGCCAAGGCCCACAAGGTGCAGCTGGTGGTGCCGGAGGGTGTGGACGCCGCCCAGCTCCGCCGCACGGTGGAGGCGGTGACGCTCACCCGCGATCTCGTCAACACCCCGGCCAATGACCTCGGCCCGGCCGAGCTGGAGGATGCGGCCCGCACCCTTGCCGCCCGCCATGGCGCGCGCTTCCGCTCCATCGTCGGCGACGCGCTGCTGGCGCAGAACTTCCCCCTGATCCATGCAGTAGGCCTTGCCGCCGCCCGCGCCCCGCGCCTGATCGAGATCCGCGCCGGCGACCCGACCCATCCCAAGGTGACGCTGGTGGGCAAGGGCGTGTGCTTCGACACCGGCGGCCTGGATCTCAAGCCCTCCTCGGCCATGCTGCTGATGAAGAAGGATATGGGCGGCGCCGCCAATGCGCTGGGCCTCACCCACATGCTGCTGTCGCGCGGCGCGAAGGTGAATTTGCGCGTGCTGATCCCGGCGGTGGAGAATTCCGTCTCCGGCGCCGCCTTCCGTCCCGGCGATGTGTTGCGCAGCCGCAAGGGCATTTCGGTGGAGATCGGCAACACCGACGCCGAGGGACGTCTGGTGCTGGCCGATGCCCTCGCCCTCGCGGACGAGGAGGCGCCCGACCTCGTGATCGACTTCGCCACCCTCACCGGCGCCGCCCGCGTCGCTCTCGGTCCGCAGCTTCCGGCCGCCTTCACCGACGACGAGGACTTCGCCGCCGACCTCTCCCGCCACGCCATGGTGGAGGCCGACCCGCTGTGGCGCCTGCCCCTGTGGGCGCCCTACGCGGGCATGCTCGATTCGAAGGTGGCCGACATCAACAACGTCTCCTCCGGCGGCTTTGCCGGCGCCATCACCGCAGCCCTGTTCCTCGCCAAATTTGTGGAGAAGGCGCGCTCCCATCTCCACCTCGACCTGTTCGCCTGGAACCCCAGCAGCCGGCCGGGCCGGCCCGAGGGCGGCGAGGCCCAGACCATCCGGGCGCTGGACGCCCTCATCGCCGAGCGGTTCGGCTGAGGAGTAGGGCTGAGCCATGGCCTTCTCACTCCCGCCGGGCCTCGACGCCCGGCTGACCCCTGCCCGCGCCGACCTCGCTGCTTTGAGCCTCAAGGGGCTGGTGGAGGTGCCACGCTTCGTGGAAGGCGAGATGCGGCGCGTGGCCGTGCCCGTCGCACCCCTGCGCCGCCGCCCCGCCAGCGACGCCCCGCTCGAGACCGAAGCGCTGTTCGGCGAGCGGGTGCGCCTGTTCGAGGAGGATGCGGAAGGCTGGGCCTGGGTGCAGCTGGAGGCGGACAACTACGTGGGCTACATGCCCGCCGAAGCCCTCGCCCCGGAGGGTCCCGCGCCCGCGCACAAGGTATCGGCTCAGCGGACCTTCCTGTTTCCGGGCCCCGACATCAAGCTGCCGCCCCGGGATGCGCTGGTGTTCGGCAGCCGCGTGGTGGTGCGCTCCATCTCGGGCGGCTTCGCCCTGACGACGGACGGCTGCCTGCCGGCCGTCCATGTGGTGCCTGCGGACGAGCGCGAGGGTGATTTCGTCGCCGTCGCCGCCCGCTTCCTCGGCGTGCCCTATCTGTGGGGCGGGCGCTCCAGCCTCGGCATCGACTGCTCGGGACTGGTGCAGACCGCGCTTGCCGCCACCGGCGTCCGCGCGCCGCGCGACAGCGACATGCAGGAGAAGGCCATCGGCACGGCGATCCCGCTCGATGCCCCCATCAAGCGGGGCGATCTGCTGTTCTGGCCGGGGCATGTGGGCATCGCCGAGGACGCGGAGACGCTCCTCCATGCCAACGCCTTCCACATGGCCGTGGCGCGCGAGCCGCTCGCCGGCGCGCTGGAGCGCATCAAGGCCGCGGGGCTCGACCTCAGGACCATCCGCCGGCCGGGCTGAGGGCTTCCCGCATCAGCCATCCACGCATCAGCTATGCGCGATCACCCGGTCACGGCCGGCGCGCTTGGCTTCGTAGAGCGCGGCATCGGCGGCGGCGATGAGGGCGTCCGGGCTGCCCTCCGCCGTCGGCACAACGGACGCGACGCCGAAGCTCGCCGTCACCCGACGGCGCGGCGCGGCGGGATGCTCGATGGCGATTTCGGTGAGGAGGCGCCGCACGTCCTCCGCGAAGGCGACGCCGGCGTCGACGTCGGCGCCCGACATGAGTACCACGAATTCTTCGCCGCCGTAGCGTGCCACAAGGTGCGACGTGCCGGCCGCCGCTGCCGACAGCATCCGCGACACCGCCCTCAGGGCTTCGTCACCCTGGAGGTGGCCGCGCGTGTCGTTGAAGGCCTTGAAGTGGTCCACATCCAGCATCACCAGCGTGAGCGGCATGCCCTCGCCGCGCGCCCGCACCCAATCCTGCGAGAATTGCACGTCGAACGTGCGGCGGTTGGCGAGGCCGGTGAGCCCATCGGTCCGCGCCAGTGAGGCGAGGCGGCCGTTCATGGTCCTCAGTTCGTTGTTGCGCTGGGAGAGGCGCCGCGCCATCTCGTTGAAGGCGTTGACCAAGGGAGAGAATTCCGCGACGCCCATGTCGTTCACGTGGTCCGCCTCGCCGCGCCCCACCGCCGCCACGGCCCGTGTGAGGCGGGCGATGGGCGCGATCACGATCCGCTCCTCGGCAATCCAGGCGAGCAGCAGGAAGCAGGCGAGCGCGATGAAATAGGCCAGCGCCGTCGAGCGCACCTTGCTGTCGATGGGCCCCACCGCTTTGGACGTCTCGATGCCCACGGCGATGCTAATGGGCAGGTGGCCGAAGCCCTCGAACGCGAAGATGCGCTCCGTACCGTCGAAACCCGGAACCCTGACGATGCCGGACTCCTTCGCCCGCACGGCACGCGTGAGGGGATGATCGGGGAAGTTGTGTTCCACAATGTCCGGCATCGTGGGGTAGCGCACCAGCACGGTACCGTTCCGCCCGATGAGATCCACCACCACGCCCAGTTCCACCGCGCTGCCGGCCGCGATCCGCGACAGCCATTGCAGGTCGAGCACGACGCCGGTCACGGCCCGCACCGCGTTGCCCGGGCCACGCTCCGCCCGCATCAGGAACACCGAATTTCGCCCGCTGACCCGCGAGACGAACATCTCGGTCATCACAACCCCGTCGGCGGCGAGGGCATCGCGGAAGTAGTCCCGCTCGGAGATGTTCACGCCAAGAGCGAGGGGCGCATGAGCGCAGCGGACGAGGCCCGCCGCATCCGCGACGAACGCGCCCTGGATGCCGGCCACCTCGTCGGCGAGGCGGGACAATTGCCGGCTGCAGGCGACGGGGTCCGCCAGCATGCGGTCGGCCATGCGGGACAGCACGTCGAGCACCGTCAACGCCCGAGACATGCCTTCCATCTGGGCGAGCTTGGCGCTGCGGGCGAAATTCCGCACATCCTCCTCGAGCGCGGAGACCTGCTCCTGCCGCTCGGCCACGAGCGCAAGCATCCGCTCCACCGACAGGGGCACGGCCACCAGGCAGACCAGGAACAGGACGCGCAGGCGCAAGCTCGAGCGCCGCCCGGGAGCTGCCGCCCCGCCTCCCCCGTTACGCTCGACCATACCGGCCAGCCCCCCTGCCGCTCGGTAGCTTCACCCGAGCCGCTCGCTTCTTCTACCTGCTTCTTGATTGGAAAGGGAGATCGGTTCATGTCCTCGGCGCGGGCAAGGACCCGGAGCAACGGCGGGAGCAGGATCATGAACGACGGCGGAACGGCGCCCGAAAGCACGGCACGGCTCGCGGCGGTACGCCGCGACATCGCCGAGAGCTGTGCGGAATGCGGCCGTTCGGCCGATCAGGTGACGCTGATTGCAGTTTCCAAGACCTTCCCGGCCGAGGACATCCTGCCCGTGCTTGAAGCCGGCCAGCGCGTGTTCGGCGAGAACCGGGTGCAGGAGGCGCGCGACAAATGGCCCGGCCTCAGGGAGCGCTACGGCGATGTGGAGCTCCACCTCATCGGCCCGCTCCAGTCCAACAAGGCGCGGGAGGCCGTGGCCCTGTTCGACGTGATCCACACCGTCGACCGGCCGAAGATCGCCGCCGCCCTCGCCGAAGAGATGGCCCGGCAGGAGCGCCGGCCGCGGTTGTTCGTGCAGATCAACACCGGCGCCGAACCGCAGAAGGCGGGCGTGCTGCCCGAGGACGCCGACGCTTTCATTGCCCAATGCCGCGATATCCACAGGCTGGAGATCGCCGGCCTCATGTGCATTCCACCGGCCGAGGACGTGCCGGATCCGCACTTCGCCCTGCTCGCTGAAATCGCCGCCCGCAATGGCCTTTCGGGCCTTTCCATGGGCATGAGCGCCGACTTTTCCGCCGCCATCCGCCAGGGCGCCACCCACGTCCGGATCGGCAGCGCCATCTTCGGCCATCGCCCGAGCCCGAAGGAGGCTTGAAGTCCCCCGCATTCGCCGCTATAGAGCCCTCCTCCTCGCGAGATGCTCCCATCGTCTAGCGGTCTAGGACGTCGCCCTCTCACGGCGAAAACAGGGGTTCGAGTCCCCTTGGGAGCGCCATTCTTTTCAATGGCTTAGCGCGAAATTTCCTCTTGATAGTCGTTCCGTACGGAAAAAATACGGAAAAGCCGTCACCGTCCCGGTGCGTCCGCAGGCGTTTGCGAGATGGCGGACGCTACCGAACCGAAGCCGGTCTCTTCCCGCGCCGCGCCCTGATCGTGGCTTCAGTTCACCGGTGGTGGATTGACCTTGGCCCTTGTGTCGGTGCTCGGCCGTGCTTTCCGGGAGATTCCCGGCCGCTGGCCGCAGAGATGCTGCTGCGCCGCCAGAAGCTCGAGATCACCGTCCATGTCTTCCGATCTTCATTCCGCGACTGGGCTGCCGAGGAGACGGACTTTCCACGGGAGATCGCCGAGGCGGCCCTCACCCACGTGGTAGGCGACACGACGGAGCGCGCCTACCGGCGAGGGGATGCGTTGGAGAAGCGCCGGGAGATGATGGCCGCCTGGGCGTCCCACTGCACCCACCCGGTGGGGGAGAAAGATGGATAATAGCTACTATAATACTACTACTCATAAAACAGTGTGTCTCTATGCCAAAAATGCCAAAATCGACGAATTAAAAATCAGTGTGATTTCAGCGGCTTGATAGGGGCTATTTCGGCATGGGCAAAATGCCAGAAATGCCAAAATTGATCGAGCTGGTGAGATGGGGCGCCAGAGGTTGGGTGCTCCCGCCACACGCAAAGCTGTTTCTTTCCGGAACCCATCGCCATGACCAGTTCGCAATCCTATCCGCCCCTTGAACCCTATGTGGTTGTCGCGCTCCGCAATGAGGACGGAGTGGGCTGGCGGCTGCTTTCGCTCGATTGCGCTCCAGAAGGCGTTGACGGTGCGCTGCTTGGCCTGGGCCTGGAAGGCGCGGAGTATCGCCAGATCGGTTCAGGCGATTGCATGCGAGTGGTCAAGGATGCGGTTGCTGAGGAGGCCGCACTGCATCGCGGCTGGAACCGGAGCCGAGTTCTCAAAGGTTGGGTGCCGATCGATGAGCGGTTGCCGTTGCTCGCCGCAGAACCCCAACTCGGCCGTCTCTCCCTGCGCCTCGTATCGATCACCAACGGGTGGATACATGTCGCGGTCGATGCCGGCGAGGCGGCGTTCGATCTTTCCTTCGACGACGTGGGCGACTCCATGGTCCTACTTGCTCGTTTCGTGCAGATCATGGTGGCTGGCGGAGAGCCGCATGCGCCGTTGGCCGAGAACGGACGTGCCACCTTCGTCGTCAATCATCACGGCACGGGTGTATGCCGTTTCCACCTCATCAGTCGGCCCCATGCCTTCATGCCAGAGGGCCACGGGGGCATGATCGATATGCTGGTCGATCGGGACGAACTTACCGAGCAGTTCCGCGCCCTTACGAACGCGATCGCCGACCATCCAAATTTCGCGCATCACTATGTCTGCCACGGAGAGTTGCCCGAAGAGGAATACAACCGGGTCGACCTGCTGGCGGAGACAGAATGGAAAGCCGGGCAGGCGGAGGGGCGGTTTCCGGATGATTGGTGGATGGAAAACGAGTTCGTAGCCGCCGCGATCAGCGCCGCCGTTCCGCTGCCTGCGGCCTGCGCGGAGGCCGCCGAGAAGGAGCGAAGCATGTTGCGCTCCCTCGAAATTCCGGAGGAGTGGATGCTGGGCGATGGAATGGCGAGCCAGTGGGTCGGCCGACGGAAAAGACAGCCACAATTACGAGTAGTAGGATAGGTCGCCACCAAATGATCGGTGGACGGAGCCGAATAGCTCGACATCCAGCAAATGGCCTCAGACTTGGCGTGACCGTTTGCTCTCTTGTTCCTACGCCCAACTCGCTGAGAGGGCCTCGGCTTGTCGCAGAACCGTCTGGACCGCCGCATCCTGAAGATCGGGCGGATATCCGTGCTTCCGCAATACCCGCTTCACCAGCACCCGCATCTTGGCTCGCGCGCTCTCCCGGTGCGACCAATCCACCGAGGCGCTACCCTTGAGGCCCACGAGCAGTTCATGGGCGGTCACCTTCAGCGAATTGTTGCCCATCACCTGGACCGCACTCTCATTCTCGGCGAGCGCGTCATAAAAGGCGATTTCCTCAGGCGAAGCTGGCCAAGGGCATGCCGGCCTATCATCGCAGGGCCGGGGAGCAGATGGGGCGCGGCGGTCGCGGTGTCCGCTAGGGGTGGCATAGGCCGGGGTGCCGGACCTACCTGGTATACGGGCGATAGCCAAAGCGGATCGAAGATCAGCACGGGCGCTCATTCCCCCTTGATGGGGGAGGTCCGACGAGTCCTTTATCGGGGAGCAGAAGGTTGGCGCACCGTTCTCGTCGTAGCAACTATCTCGCCGAGCCTGTCTTACGGCAGAAGAGCGCCTTGCTCCAATCTCGGCGAGGCCTTACCGTTTCTTCAGCCCCTCCGTAGGCTGGATCGATGCGTCGGCACTCGATGTCGGTGTAGTCCCCAGCTATCCCGAAGGGGTTCGGCGCCGGCTCTGGCCCATAACGGTGGTGTGACCGGTTCGGCTCGCCCGAACCTTCCCCAGGTGACCAGCCAGGGTCGGCGTCTTCGAGACTTGGTGGAGTTCTCTACATTTAGGCTCTCTCGGCCTTCTCGCAGATAACCATCGGCCAACGTGCGCCAACAGCTGACACTGCAATGGACGACCACGCCGACACTCAGCCATCCGTCTTCCTAAGCCGACGTGCGCGAACTCTCCACCGCGGCTCTACTCCGCGACCTTCAGCACGACCTTGCCGAACCCGCCGCCCTCTTCCATGGCGCGATGGGCCTCGGCGGCCTGTGCGAGGGGGAAGACCCTGCCGACCAGCGGCGTCAGCCGGCCATCGCCGAACAGGGGCAGTGCGCCCTCCGCGAACCGCCGGACCATCGCGCGCTTCTCGTCCGCCGTCCGCGATTTCATCACCGTCCCGATGAGGAGAAGATGATTGTGCAACAGGAGAGCCAGCGGAATCGTCGTGCTGTCTTGCCCGCCCAACAGGCCGACCTGAACGAGACGGCCGCCCGGAGCGAGGCTCCGCAGATTGCGCGGGAGATAGTCGCCGCCAACGAAGTCGACGATCACGTCGACCCCCGTCCCGCCGGTGGCCTCGCGCACGCTTTGCTCGAAGTCCTCGGATCGATAGTCGAACACCGCCTCCGCGCCGAGGGCGAGAACGTCGTCGCGTCGCTCGGCGTTGGAGGTTGCGAAGACGCGAGCGCCGAGGGCGTGGGCGATCTTCACCACGGCGGAGCCGACCCCGCCCGCCGCCGCATGGACGAGGATGGACGTGTCCTTCGCTGTCCCGCCCAGATGCACGGCGGCCTCCCACGCGGTGACGAAGGATTCCATCACCGCCGCCGCACCCAGATCATCGAGCGCAGGCGGAATGCGCACCGCCATGCCCCGATCGACGCGGGCATATTCGGCATAGGCTCCGCCGCCGACGATGGCCATCACGCGCTCACCGATGCGGACATCGGCAACATCGCTGCCGACAGCCACAACCTCGCCGGCCACTTCCAGCCCGAGCAGATCGCTTTCGCCATAGCTCTGCCGGCCGTAATAGCCCTGACGCTGCAACAGGTCGGCGCGGTTGACGCCGGCGGCGTGCACCTTGACCAGAAGATCGCCCGGGCGAATCTCCGGCATCGCCACGTCGCCGAGATGGAGCACGTCGGCCGGGCCGAACGCATCGAACACGATGGCTTTCATTTCGCCGCGGCCTTGGCGAGCGCGCGGCGTCCGATGCTGGCGGCGAAGAGCGGCGTCTCCCGGCGGTTGTGATCGCCACCGGCTTCCTGCCGGGCGATGGCCGCCTGCTCGAAAGTCTGGCCGTGCGCGGCGAGGAAATCCATGAACACGTCAGTCGGGCGCGAAGTGACGCGATTGGTATAGCGGGTCCTGCCGCCCTCGATCTCCTCGGCCATCAGCTCCCAGAGCACGTTGACCTGCGTGCGGCCGACGGGCGTGAACACGTCGGAGATCGAGTTCATCCGGCAATAGTTCGCCGTCGCCTCCTCGGCGATGTAGTGCTGGATGACGAGGCCGGTGCCGATCATCTCCACATTGATGACCATGCGGCGGCCATCGTCGGTGGTCGTGACGCCGGAGCCGATGTGGTCCGGCGGGCAGCAGCGCAGATATTCCGCCTCCGGTAGGCTGAACAGCCATTCGGCGATATCGATCTTTTCAAAAGGAACGTCGATCTCAGAAGTATAGGCCGATTGGGAGAGGATCTTGTCGGTCAGAATTTTCATGGTCTTGCCTTCTCGATGAGCGTTTTAATAGGATATCTCGCCGTGCGACGGGCGCCGATACGTGGGGGAAGGAAGCAGAAATGGTCACGCGCGGCCCAAGGCCGGCGTATTTCAATAGCTCTGTGACCCCGTGATATCTTGCGAGATGGAACGTTGGCGCGCTGCGGCTGCGATGAATCGGGCCGAATGGCGCGGTGCCGCCGCTGTGTTGACGCGGCGAATATGCGAGTGTCCGGCATCGGCGATAAGCCGGAGCCTCCTGCAAATGGCTTTGCCCGGATCGCAAAGATGAGACCCCATTTCGCCGAATTCCTTGCCACCTTCGTGGATGTCGTCCGGGCCGGGAGCTTCTCGGGAGCTGCGCGGCGACGCGCCGTGACGCCTTCGGCGATCGTCCGTCAGATCGATGCGCTGGAGGAGGATCTGGGTGTCGCCCTCTTCATCCGCTCGACGCGGGCGCTCACGCTCACCGATGCCGGCCAGCGCCTTCATGAGCGTGCGCAGCGGCACCTGGACGAACTCGCCGACACCCATGCGGAAGTCGCCGCCTTCGACGGCTCCGTCTCCGGCACATTGCGGATCGCCTGCTTCCCCTCCTTCGGCAAGCGCTATGTGCTGCCGGTGGTGGCGGCCCTGCAGGGCGAGCATCCCGCTTTGCACGTCGAACTCGATCTGACGGAGCGGCTGGCCGATCCGGTCATCGAACGCCTCGACGTCGTCATCCGCATGGGCGCGCTGACCGACAGCACGCTGATCGCGACAAAGGTGGCGCCCCTCGCGCGTCTGCTGGTGGCGAGCCCGGACTATCTGAAGCGGGCCGGCATGCCCGACAGCGCAGAAGACCTGTCATCGCACCGGCTGATCGACAAGCTGCACGGCGCCGACCTCCTCGGCTGGCGCGATGTGCTCGGCTGCCCGGCCGGCCATGCCGGGAATGGAACGGTGGGCTTTCGTTCGGATGATTTCGAAGCCCAGCGCGCGGCGGCCGAGGCGGGTCTGGGCATCGCATTTCTGCCGAGCTGGGTCGTCGGCCCGGATGTGAAGGCCCGCAAGCTCGTGCGCCTGCCGCTCGGCGGCGAGCCCTGGAACGCAGGCTCCGCGGGCATCTACCTCCTGCGCGCCCTGCCGCAGCCAAGCGCGAAGGTGCGGGCCTTTTCCGAGGCCTTACGCAAATTCATCGGCAATCCCCCCGTATGGGATTCATGATCCATGCCCGATCGACGGGAGGGCGCCAGGAGCGGACTCGCCAAGAGCGGCTCTGAGCGTCCGGTATGGGGCCGACAGCAGTCTGGCAGCTTTCGGCTGCAGCCGTGTTCATAGCTGCCATTCCGCAGCCGACCCCGTTGCGGTCGTTCAGCTTGCCTTGCCCGCAGCCCGAAAACGGTCATTCGAAAGGCATCCGAATATCGCCTTGAACGGGGCCGGTGAAGGACGGTCTGTTATCGGACGACATAAAGGTCTAGCGGCCGTTCCAGTGTTAGCCGAACTGCATCGCATGGTTAGCCGTCGCCGCAGCCCATCTGCCTTCAGCGCCCCTGTTAAACAGCCGTAACGAGGGATGCCGAACACACTGAGATTGGTCGTGTAGGCGACGGAAGTCGAGCCGAGATCACCGTTGCCCGTCGCTATCATCGTAGTATTCGTCAGGCTCGAACACATCGACATCGCCAAGTTCAACGTCGATTCCATTCAGGTCGATTTCACATGACGCAAATTCGATCTCCTGATCCTCACTTCCTAGATCGTGCATCCTGACCGTGACCGTAGCGCGGACATCATGAATTTCATCGACCTCGACCGATCGTCCGCCCATGCTGACTGATTCCCGATCGACGCCATCCCAAACAGAGAAATTCAGCTCGACATGCACGCGCAGTTCAAGCTGGATAGGCATGCTCAAAACCGCGGTTACAATACCTCCCTCATCGGGATCGCTTGTCTCGATAATGTCTACATCGGCATCGTCTGCCCATTCGACCTTTCGCAACTCTGTGCCATAGGGAATCGCCTCCATTTCACCAGACGTTGCATATCCGTTCACATCGACATCGAGATTGGTGATCACTCCTTCAAGTTCGTTTCGGATTTCAGCACGACCATCGCTATATGCCGCAAGCCAACCTAAGACCGACTGCCTGACTACGAGCGGCGGATCATTGAGAAGCGCCAGCGCTGTTTCGAGTTCGGGCACGAGATAGAGACGCTGCGATTGTTCGCAGAATTTTCGCCAATCACCGTCTTTGGAGACGACCAAGAAAGATTTTTCGCGTAGGCGGGCTGTTGCTTCCAAAGCACGGAGCGCCAAAGCGTCGGGGAATTCATCTTTCTTTTTACCCGTACCGAACGGCGCCTGTCCACCGAAGTAGCCGTCGAACAGTTCCTTGGTCGTGACCAAGTCCTCGTCCGGCAGAATTTCACATCCCGTGTTCTGGACGTATTGCGCGAAACGCGCTTGAGCTGCTCCTGTAGCTGTTTGCCCTCCAGTGATTAGATCCAGCATATGATCTCTGGTGGGCTGGATCGTTTCAAACGCGTAGAGGGCCTCCCCAATTGCCTTGCGAACAGTACGGAGGGCATCTTCGGCGCTTTTCTCAAGATGGCCGACAATCTCTTTGGCGACGGTGCCGGACAGCAGGAAATCGAATGGTCTATTGTTAAGGATAGCGACAGTTGCAAGTGGGGCGGCGCTAAGTTGTAGGCCTTTCTCGTCGAAAATATTGGTGTCGATCGAGAGCGCTGAGATCGTTTGATTCCGCAACAAATCGAGCAACTCAATTTCTAGCGCAATAGGCATTCAGTGATATTCCAAACATGTGATGACCGTTGATACGTCGTGGGCGTAGCAAAGCAGAACGAACGACTGACATTGGGGGCGCGTCGCGGTCAAGTCAGCAGCCGATCTGCATGGCCACTTTCCCAAATTCGTCGCCCGAAACCAGCCTGTCCGCAAACCACCCCAAACCGGCCCTTCTTCGCCGCAGCAGCGAACTTCTGCGCACAGCATGTTGCGGATAAATCCGCTCTCGGAATCCTGCTCGGATCAATCGAGCGCGCACTCGGAATGAAGCTCCGCTCCGACCACATGCTTCGAAATCGCCATGAGGTGTGGGTGATGCGTAAAGAACAAAACCTGCGTTGACTTCGCCATCTCCGCCAAGACCCTGAAGCCGGCCTCGGCGCGCTGATCGTCGAAATTCACGAACAGGTCGTCGGCCAGGAACGGGAGGTTCACCCCGGCCGCCACCGACTGCTCGAGCGCGGCCAATCTGAGAGCCAGAAACAGCTGGTCGGTCGTACCCTCGCTCATGGCGCCGACTTCCACCATTGTCCGGCCGTCATGGCGAAGCCCGAGCAGGCGCGGGGAGGGGCCATCGGTATCGACGCGGAGCGTGGCATAGCGGCCGGTGGTGAGGATCGAGAATAGTTCTCCCGCGCGCAATAGCAGCGGATCCTGGTGACGCTCGCGGTATTTCTCGATCGCCCATTTAAGGGTGACGGCCTGAGCGCGCTTGAGGATGTAGTGCTCGGCGAGGACCTCCAGCTCGGATTTTGCCTGCTCGGCGTCCGCGGCAGCATCGGCGGCCGACGTGGCGCTGTTGTCCAGCGCAGCGAATGCCGAGCGTGCATCACCATGGGCCGTCGCGGCCAGATCGACCTCGTCGTTCAATTCTTTCAGCCGAGCTTCGAGCTTGGCGATATATCCAGCCAGCTCATCGAGACGAGACGAGCCCACGGCAGCCACGAGCTCATCGAGGGCGAGCCCATCGCCATCGTCTACGATCTGGCGTTCTGTCGTCGCGAGTTCGTGCGCCAGCTGTCGTCTCGCGCGAGATCGCTCGATGGCGGCAGACAGCTCGGGTCGGTCGGTCGCCCCGATTTCCGCGAGAAGCGGTGCCAGAGCATCATCAGCCGCCTTGATCCTTGCCGCGGCTTCGTCGACCTGCTCCGAGCGGCGGCGCGCCTCCTCATCCAGCGAACCGATCAGCGTGGCTGAGGCACGGGCGCCGACCAGACGATCGCGCAGGGCGCGTAGGCGGGCGGCTGGTTCTCCAGCGGCAATGCGGCATTCATCGCAAAGCGCTTCCACGCGCGAGACGTGAGCACGAGCATCACGTCGGATGCCCTCGACGCGCCTGCGTAGCTCAGCTTCGGTGACGCTGGCCTGTCGGAGCTCGTCCAAGAGATCGAGAACCGCGCCGCATGTGGCGATGTCCATCTGCAAACCAGCATCTGCCAGGGCCGCATTCCACGCCCGATCATTGGACGCGGCGTCTTCATCGAGACGCCCTTGGCGGCGATCGAGCGCGTCGAGCTCTGCAGTCGCTTGTTCGAGTTGCTCCTGCGCCTGGGACCGGCGCCGAGCCGCCTCCTCCACTTCACCGCGCTTACGCTCCGCGGCCGCCAGCAAGGGGGATAGCGGACCATCAGCATCGGCTGTTCCAAGCGCGGCTGCGAGTGCCTTCCGGCAGCCATCGCGGCGCTCGATTAGAGCATCGAGATCCGAGCGCACATCAAGATATTCCTGCTGAGCTGTCTCGGCGACCTCACGGTCGGCCTGCCAGGTAAGGAATTGCGATGGCTCCAGCGCGGGCAGGCCCACCGCCGAGATTCGGCTGTGCCAGGCGTCCAAAGCGCCCTCGTACCGGCGCCGCGCTTCTGCTGCGCGGTTCCGTGCCTGTTCGGCCTCAAGCTCGTGCCTTGCCTTCGTCTGTTCAAGCAGCGAGAGGCGGCTGGAGGCGTCAGCAAGGGTGAAGCGGAGCTCCAGCTTCTCATCGACCAAAGTGACGCTCGCCTCAAAGCCGGCCACGGCGTTTGCGGGTGACTCAAGCGCGCCTCCCGAAAGGACATGCTCACGGATTGGCAGCCAATGCGCCTGGCGCTCTTGCCGAGCGGATGCGATCTCCTCCGGGGTGACGACCGCGCCGGTTGCGAACTGCTCGATCTCGAGAGCTACTGCACCGCTTTGATCAACTGAACGTTGGGCCTGCTCCTCCTCACGCCGGGCCGTGGCGAGGATGTCTGCGATTTCTGATCGAGCCGCGTCGATTTCCCGCTCGCCGATCCTCGGAAGTGACGCGAGCTCCTCAACGCTACCGCGCCACAGAGTAAGCCTCGCGAGGAGGCGAGGGATTGCGGATGACGATGCCTCGGCCTTTCGGCGGGCGGCCTCGCAGCGGGCATCCACATCTGCCCCGAGCGCCCGTGCCGCGTTCACGGCATCAACCAACGTGTCGACAGGCGCTTCGGCAGGCCCCTGCTCGAGTCTGGCCTGCGCACGCCTGCGGCGTTCTTCGATATCAGCGCGGCTCTCAGCGATCTGGCGGCTGGCCGCCATTGTCTCGCCGCGCAGCCGAGCGAGATCGCGCAGCTTCGCCGCTACCGCACGTGGGAGTGCAACATCGGCATTGGGGGCCGCCTCCGCGCGCAACCGGCGTGTCTGCGCCTCGGCGACCGCAAGCTCAGGCTCCAATCTCGCCAGATCTCGAGCGGCCTTTTCGCCGGCCCCAGCGTCGGCAACGAGCTGATCAATCTCATCGGCGCGAGCGAGGATCTGCGGATCGTCCTCTATCGTGTTGCGACGTGCGGCAGCATCCGCGCGCAGCTGCTCGGCAGCCGCCCTCTGACGCTGCGCCTCCTCGGCGTCCTGGATGACCTTTTCGGCACTATCCTCGCGCTGCTTTCCGAGATCGATTGTCATTTCAAAGGCTTGGAGGGCTTCGAGCTGTTCATCGCGCCGGCGCACCAAAGGCGCGAGCCGGCGAATGCGATCCGCCGCCCTGAGCTCGGCTTGGACGTCGTCGCGGATACTGCGTGCTGTCTCCAGGGCCTTGTGGGCTCTTTCTGCCGCCTGTCGCGCATCGGACCATGCCTTCGGCTTCAAGGCATCATCCCGGATCTTTTTCGTCGCCTCCGCAAGCTGCTTTTGCGCCTGGGTGAAGGAGCGGCGTTGGGCGGTCGAGGGCGCCCAGATGGCGTCCGCCTCTCCCTCAAGCTTCTTCAGCTCGTCGGCAATGCCCGTGAGGCCCGAGCCTGCCGCGAACAGGGTTCGCCCGAGGTCGTTCTTCGCCTCGACCATCGCTCGGCCGCCGGCGCGCAGTCCGGTTTGGTCGAGGCTGAATGAGAGATTGAACGTCTCACGCGTCTGGCCCTTCAGCATCGCCATAAGCGGTGCCTCATCCAGTACAGCGTCGGTGGCGTCGAGCAGCGTGCCGACAGTGCCTTTTCTGCGACGACAGGAGAACGTTCGCCCACCATCCTCCAAAACAGCCCCGACCCGCAGCAGCGCGTTGTCGAATATAAAATTGTAGGCCGACCGTGCTGGAAATCCGAACAAGAGGTCCGAGACGGCGGCAAGCGAGGTCGTCTTCCCGGCCTCGTTGGCACCGTAGATTATGTGAAGATCGGGGGCGCCTGCACGAAAGTTGAGTTCGCAATCCTCAAAGCGCCCATAGCGCTCCAGCGAGAGGCGGGAGAAGCGCATCGTTCACGCCTCCCGCGTCAGGCGTGAGCGCAGGGCGAGGGACGCCGTGCGCAGGACCGTCGACCAGTCTCCGTGCGACGCCGAGAGCCTCAACTCGCTGTCTTCAGCGTCACCGAGCGCCGTGTTGGCGGCGAGCATGAAGCGCTCGAGGTCGGCCTCGATCGCCTTCGCGAGGTCAGGATCGGAGGCACCCTCTTCGATCAGGGCACCCAAATCCTCGCCCAAGACGAGTCCTCCAGCAGCGGCTGGCGTGGTCACCAGCACCTTCACCTTCTCGACATAGAGATCCGCGGAGATTGAGCCGGCTATGGCCCGAACCTCGTCGCGCAGTTCGGCCGTTCGGTCGTGAAGGGCACCAGCATTGGTCAGCTCTCCCGTCAGGCTGACGCGGACGACAATCGGGCGGCCGGAGCCATTGGCACCGTGGAGGCGGCCGAGCGCGGCTCGGATCCGGTCCTGGATCTCCTCAAGCTGCGCACCCGAGCAATCCACCTCAAGACGGGCCCAGCGGATGACGTCGACGTCAACGCGATCCACCGCCGAGACCTCACCGTCCAAAACGGTTACGATCACCGCGCCCTTTGCGCCGGTCTCACGAATAGTCCGTCCCTGCACGTTGCCGGGAAAGACGACATAGGGATCGGTGCTGACGATCTCGAACTCATGGACGTGGCCGAGCGCCCAGTAATCGTACCCTTTTGCACGGAGATCCTCCACACTGCAGGGGGCATAATCGGCATGTCCTTGCCGGCCGGCGAGGGCGGTGTGGAGGACGCCAATATTGAAGCTGTGGCTCTCCGACGGCGGATAAGCGAGGACGAGGTTCTCGGTGACGGCTGGGGTTGAGAAGCTCTGGCCATGCACAGCTACGTCCAGGTGCGCCAAGCGGTGTGTCTCAGGGCGCCGGGGGCCGAACTGCCGGACGTTCGGCGGCCATGGCACCGTGCGGGAGATGATGGAAGCGGCATCATGATTGCCCGCGAGGATGAAGACCGGAATGCCAGCTTGATCGAGTCGGCCCATGGCCCGGGCGAAATAGAGGCCCGTCCCCATGTCACGCCAGTCGCCGTCGAACAGGTCACCTGCGATGATGACGAAGTCGACGGCCTCGTCGATGGCGCACTGGACGAGATTGTCGAATGAGGCCCGGGTGGCCAAGCGGATATCCTCGACCGGAAGCCCGTCGTAGCGCGAAAGACCATGCAGTGGGCTATCCAGATGGATGTCTGCCGCGTGCAGGAAGCGGAAGCTCGACACGTTGGTTCCCTTTGTCAGCGTGGCAGCATTCTTACCATTGATCCAGGGGATATGAACCGCACACCGCCCAGCGCGAAGTTCTGACCCGTTGCGGACCTTCCGCCCTAGCTATTCGAATATCCGCTCGGGAAGCGAAGCGGCCCCGGAAGCGGCGGCCATAACATCAGCATATCGTGCCCTATTCGTTGAAGTCTCCTTCATCGGCATGGTTTCAGGATGCCATCATGACGTTGGCATTCCTACAGCCGACCATGCCGCCGCCGATCGCGGCGGCATGCGCTAGGATCTCGGCCTGCCATCCTTGCACCACTCGATGCGGCCGTGCCTGATCCAGAAATGGCACCCGCAGTCGTTCTGTTGATGGACGGAGGGCCTGACGGTCGGTCGGCCGAACCAGTCAAGGGCGATCTCCCACCGCGGTCGACGCTTCTGGCTCAGCGAAAGCGGGATCGTCGCTCCGCACCCGCCGGGGCATTTCAGGCAAGCCCATTTCTCGATTCCGCCGTCGACCACGTGCACGATCTCACCGGGCCTGAGCTCGGGTTCGGACGGATATGACCGTGCCCGGCTCGCCAAGAAATCGAACTCGATGAAGCCGAAGCGCCGTAATGTCCTCGCAATGAACCTCTTCACCATTGCTAGCCGATCCTGTGCAGGAAGGGCGTGACGTCGGCCCGGCCCCAAATCCTCGGGGTCGCGCACTGCTCGCATTCCTGCCGAGGCGAGCAGGTCGTGGTTCGCTCCTCGATTGCGTCGAAGCGGCGGCGGCGTTCGGGCTTCATGCCCCCATCGCCGCGGAAAGCGGTCAGGGCTTGGAGCAATTCATTGACGGCCATGCAGGCCGTTTCCGTGGTGAAGGTCACGACGACCGGGGCGGGGTCGCCGCCTCCGGAGACGTAGGCCTCCGCCTTCCGGCGCTCGAACTCGTCGGGGTCGGTGCGGCGCAGGGCTTCGTCGCGCGCTCGCACGGGATCGATCAGTCCGCGGCAGAGCAGGCAGGGCGTCCCAGGCGCCACCACGGTCACACGGCCGGCCATCTCGTAGGGCCGGTCCTTGCTCTTCGGGATGATCCGGACGCCCATGTCGATGACCGGAATGCCGTAGTAATACGCCAGCCTGTTGAGGAAGAGCCGGCCATCGTGATCGTCCGTGCAGCCGAAGATCACGTCGCATGAGCGCATGGCATCGCGCACGTCCGCATCGCCGACCCACCCACGGAAGGTGGCGACCTGCACCCCGATCTCGGCCCCGCGGATCTCGCGGGCCAGGACATCGACCTTCGACGCCTTCGCCCTGACGTCGTCGAGACGCGAGCCGTGGACGCGATTGAGGTTCGTCAGCTCGATCGTGTCGTCGTCGACCAGGAGGAGATGGCCGATCCCGAGCCGCGCCAGCAACATGGCGGTCGGGCTTCCGGTGCCGCCGCATCCTACGATTCCGACGCGCAGGCTACGAACGAGCGGGTTGAAGGCCGGGCCGAACAGGCGGGCCTGACGATCCAGCATCTCCTCGACCGGCATCGCCCCGACGCCGTGAAGGATGAGCTCGCGCCCCGAGACCAGGACCCGCTCGCACGCCTCGGAGCGGTTGGGGCTCGTCCAATGCCGCGCGCAGACCGAACCGTCGCCGCCCAGGACGACGCTGGCGAAGCCGTGCCCGTCGCCGGAGCGGTTCGAGACGATCCTGAGGAGGTCCTTCTCGTTGCGGTCGTCCTGATCCGAGAAAAAGGCCGTGCTTCCGGGATGGGTGTGGGCGATGCCCAGGACCAGGCCGCGCTCCTCAGCCTTCTTGAGGAGCCGGACGAAGGACCGCGTGGACCAGGTGACGTGAACGCCGGAGGCGGAGACGCGATCCTCGTCAGGCACCGGAATCACCTCATGGGAGACCAGCCGTCGCCTGCGTAGGCCGGTCCAGGGGTCCGACGCGATGTCGGCCACGCCGAAGAGAACGTAGCCCGCGGCCTCGGCGCCGTTGGCCGAGGAGAGAAGCGCGCGAAGCTCGGCTGCGTGCGCCTCGATGAGGATCATGTCGATCATGTCAGGCCGCCTCCGCGAGGGCGCGCTCGATGCGCTTGACCATCGTGTGGATGCCGTCGATCCCGGGTCGCCACGTGTTATTGTGCCGCGACCAGCGCTGCCAGGTCTGACCGCGGAAGACGTGCTGCTGATCGGCCGCGCGCGGATACCTGTTCGCGCCCCGCAGCTTGAGCCACGGCAGGCAGTAGAACATGTCGGGCGGGCAGTCCGGATATCCCGGCGGCAGAACCACCAGGATATCGGCGGAGGCGGCGTCGAACTTGCCGTCCGGCAGCGCGATGCCCTTCAGCACCACGCCCGCCTGGCCCGGCTGGCTGCCGTCCTCGTAGGCGATGCCGCGACCGTCGAGATAGGCGAGGTCGCGAGGGGGCAACACGATCGAGAGGCCCTCGGTCGTCTGCGCGATCGCGGTGAAGAACTTCTCGACGCCCGCCTTCGACAGGTCGACCAGGTCGCCGTCGCGGATGAGGAGATCCTCGCCGCCCCGGATCTCCTGATAGACGTCGTGGGTGCGGGGATCGACGCCGGCGATCTTCTTGAGGACCAACCCGCTGATCAGGTTGGGACCCCATTCGCCCTCGCGATCGTCAATCTTGAAGCGGAAGGAGCGATCGGTCCGGAAGACCAGGACCTTCTCGGCTCCCTTGACGCGGAGATCGAACAGCTCTTCCTGGCGCAGGGTCTCCAGCGCGCCGTCCGGAAGCAGGGCGATTGCCAGGTGCTCGTCGACGGGCCGGGCGCCGGCCGCCTCCAGGATCTGGCGCCCGGTCACGATCGGATCGGGGATCGCGATGCGGCGGAAGTCGAGCTCGGCGTTGCCGATCAGGATCTCGAAGTGGGGCGAAGGGGGGTGCGTGGAGTAGTTCATGACGACCTCGTATCGATGTCTGGGCGGGGGATGCCGACCCTTCCATTCGAGTAGCGAGGCGAGGTGGGCGGATTCGGTAATCGCCCTAAAAAGAATCCTCCGATGTGCAGACGAAGTAGTATTGGCAGGTCGGGCATTCCCTTCCCGGCGAGGGAGTGAAGTCGCCTTTCTCTATGCCCGCGATGGCGTCTGTATAGTCCGAGACAGCCTTCCCGCCCTTCGTCGGGACGATCGGCACCCTGCCGGCCTTGGCCGGATAAAAGGCTTCAAGGTCGATCCTGCGGCCTGGGAACGCCTGCGCGGCGGCGACGCCCATCAAGGCCCACTCGGCCTTCTCCTCCTCGGACTTGGACTTGCGACCGGTCTTCAGCCGCTGCGCCACGACGCCGGAGGCCGTTTCCAGAACGCGGTCCGGCCGCAACGTGATCGTCTTGCCGCCCAATGCGGCAGTCCATTCCGTGCCCGCGTCCTCACCCTCTACCGAAGCCGACACCGTGCCTTCCACCATCCGTCTCGCCTCGGCGCGGTAGAGCGGCTCGAAACCATGCTTGGGTCCGTGTTCGGCCCAGATCGCCTCCAGCTGGTCGATCGCGGCGGCGGCGGTCACGGTCCGGCCATTCCGACGTTCCTCGAAGATCCATCGGACGGTTTGCCTGACACAGCCATGGAACCGGAGATAAGCGCTGTCCTCCGCGCCGCCGCGAAGGCCATCGAGCACCTCGTAGCGATACCGGGCCGGGCACTTCATGTAGGTATCTAAATGCCGACTCTGATGGATTTGCTGCGGGACCGTGGGACACATCGGCTCGGACCGCTTGCTCCCTGCGGCGGTCGCCACGGTTCGAGTTGCTGGCAGCACTCCGGGCATCCGCTCCAGGAATTTGGAAGGGTTGCAGGTCTGGCTCTCCGTGTAGCGCGTCGCGCTGCTAACCGACATCACGTCGCGGGCTCGCGACAAGGCGACGAAGAAGAGGCATTCCGTCTCGGCGTCGTGCTCGTCCTTCGATATTTCCAACCGTTCCATCCCGACCGGTGCGGGGCAGCGCTGCGGGCGTTTGGGCCCCGGCACCGTGCGCGTCGCGACCTGCGGGAGGTGAACGGCGCGGAACTCCAGGCCTTTCGAGGCGTGCACCGTCATCATGCGGACAGCGGGAATGCCGCTGGCCTCGGGCGGCACGATCCGGAATTGCCGGTCGTCGTCAAGCCTCTCCAGCCTGCGGATATCGTCAAGCAGCTTGCGTCGACCCGCGACGGACCGGTTGGCGTCGTAGTGCTCGCGGCAGAACTTGAGCAACTGGTAGATGGCGACGAGGCGCTGCTGGGAGCGGACGTCGCCGACTTCCAGTAAGGGACGGAGGTAGTCGCTGGATTCGAGGAGGTAGTGGCTGAGCAGGTGCCAGGCGCTGGTCTTCCACTCTATGCCGTCGAGGTGCCGCGCCAGGAGCTTCAACGCCTCGGCGCTCGCTTCGCCAAGGCCTGGGACCTCGTCCGCTTTCGCGCAGGCCGCGATGACCTCCTGACCCGTCTCCCGCGCATGCCGCAGCAACATCACGGCTTCGGACCTCGACACGCCGTATTGGGGGAACCCGGCGACGCGGACCAGCCCGACGCCGCCTCGATCGCTACCCAGCGAGACCAGCGAGAGCAGGTCGCGGATCTCCGGTCGCTCGAAAAGGTCGCCGAGATAGAGGACCGGAACGCCGAGGTCCTGAAGCGCCCGGCCGAACCGGGCCAGGCACAGATGGGTCGTGGCGAGGATTGCCTGATCCTCGTAACCGATGCCATCGCCCTTCAGCCGCTCGATCTGATCGCGTATCGCCGCGGCCTCTGAGGCCAGGTCGGGCGCATGGAGGAGATCGACGAAGCCGACCCTTCCACGCTTCGCCCTCCAGGTCGCCGCCGGCTTCGGGGCCGCCGCCATCTCCGCACCGAAGCGTGCGAAGGCCCGAACCACCGTCTCGCATGATCGGTAATTGGTCTTAAGCTGCCGGCGCTGGGCCCCGGTGTATCGGTCGGTGAACCCCATCGCATTCTGGGGGGCGGCGCCGCGAAAGCGATAGATCGACTGCCGAGGGTCGGCGACGACCCAGAGACGCTTGCCACTCTCGGTGATCTGGTCGAGCAGCTCGGTGCTGGCGAAGTTGACGTCCTGATACTCGTCCACCAGCACATGGCGATGCTTGGCCATGACGGTGGCGCGGACGTCGGGCCTCTCTCGCAGCAGCAGGACCGAGCGATAGACGAGGTCGCCGAAATCGACACTGCCATCTGCCGCCAAGGTGCGTTGGTAGATCTCGTAGACCTCGCCGACCTCCACGGCCTTCTCAGCCCGCTCGATGTCCTGGGCGGTCGTCGCGGCGGCGAGCGCGGCGCGTGCGGCCGCAAGGTAGTCATGGTCGGAGATCATCTCGTCCTTGGCCCGGGAGATCGCGCGCAGGATCGGGCGAAGTTCGAGCGTCGGGTCCCACAGGTTCTGGAAATGGTCGAGCCGAAGCTCGCCGAGCACGCTTTCCAGCAGCGCCAACTGTCCGGATTCGTCGAGGACCTTGAAATCGGCAGGCAGGCCTGCGGCGTGGCAGTGCAGCCGAAGCAGTTCAAGACCGTAGGCGTGGAAGGTCCCGACCCAGATCAGGGGCGCGGCGACGGCATCCACCCTCTCCACCCTCTCGATCATCTCGGCCGCGGCCTTGTTCGAGAACGTGAGCGCGAGGATCGACGACGGTGGCTCGCTTCGGGCGAGCAAGTGCTTGATCCGCGAGATCAGGGTCCGCGTCTTGCCCGTCCCCGGACCCGCGTCGAGGATCAGGGGACGCTCGTCCCATTCGGCCGCCTCGCGTTGCTCGGGGTCGAGATCGAACGCGACGGCCGGCCCGTCCTCGCCCTCCTTCGGTGGCATCAGCGGAGGCAGGAGCAACGCCCGGATGGCCTGCATCCGAACAAACTCGACGGGCAAGCCGAGGTCCTTCGCGATGGACGAGGGGCGCTCCCTTCCCTCGAAAAGCCACTTGCGAAGCTTGTCCGCGGGCAGCAGGAACTCCTGCGCGAAGATGTCCGCTTGGACTTCCTGCCGCTCGCGGGGGGAGTAGGCGACAACACGGTCGCTTCCCGTCTCGATCGGCTGACCGCCGAACCCTGCCTCGGTCGATCGGATCATGAAGGCGGTTTCGTCGTGAAGGACGAAATGACCGAGTTCGTGAGCCGCCACGACGGCGCGTTGGCGGCCATCGAGATTGGCGGCCAGCCGAACGAAGCCGTCGTTCCTTTCCAGCGCCCCGAGGACGCCGACGCCGTATACCGTCCCCGGTTCGAAGTTGTCGGTCTGCAATCCGGCCTGTTTCAGACCCTGCGCCACCAACTCAGCCGCCGCGTCGGACGATGCCTTGTCCCTGGCCTCCGCGTGCCGCTGGCGCGCCTTGAGACGAACATCGCGCCAGACGTCCATGCCCTACTCCTCGTCATCGTTGAGCCAGAAGGCTCTCGCCTCGTCGGTCATCTCGGAGGCTTCGATCGCCTCTTGCCAGCTGCGCTTCCGACCCTCGCTCGGGCCGATCTTAGCCTTGAAGGCGGCAACGGCCGGCGGCTCGCTGGAGGCCCTGGCGACGTCCAGGATCCACCGAGCCACCAGGCCAAGCTTCTCCGCGCCGACGCGGGCGAAGCGCCTTGGAATGCTTGCCGGTTCGATCCGGCCGGCGTTGATGTCCGAGACGATCGACCGCGGAACGTTCATCGCATCCGCGAGGTCTCGCAACGACAACCCGGCGCCCTGCGCGACCGCCCTCAGGGTGGGCATCGGCCTAGGCGCTGCCTCGACGGCGGCCTGCGGGCGGAGGGAGGCCAGCAATTCCATGTCGGCGATCTCGACCGCATGGCTGCGGATCTCGTTCGCGTATTGGGGATAGCGGTTGGTCCACTCCTTCAGGACTTTCGGCGTGACTACGTCGACAGCCTGGTGAAATTGGAAGATCACCTCGTCGAGCTCCTCGGAAGAGGTTGTCATTTGCTTGCTCCCAACAATTCGAAAATCTCCGCCCTTATCCGATCGACCCACGTCTTGATCGTTTGAGGGCTTTTGCCGAGCAACACGGCGATGCTCTCGTCCGGATCGGACGAAGTATACTTGAATCCGTTGACGTGAAGGGCGAACGCTTTCCGATGAAGTGGGTCCAACCGCTCCAGGATGTCGGCGGCGATCGCCAACTGCTCCGGATTGAGCCGCGTGCTGTCGGCCGGGTCGAAGGTGCGGCCGGTTTCGTCATCCTCGACGGGAAACTGCTCGACCCATTCTTTCTCGCGAAGCGACGGGCGCAGACGGTCAGTGAGCCGTTCCCTCAGCTTCTTGTAGAAGCCTTTCTCAAACCCCACCCCATCCTTCGAGGTGGGATCCAGCAGGGCCTCGTTGAGCTTCCCGATGACCTCCTCGATGATCTCCGAGCCGCCATCCACGAGATCGCGTCGGACACGTTGGCGCAGGTATCTCCGAGCGCGGCCTTGGAGATGCTCAAGGAGCTTTCCCTTGGTCCGTTCGGTATCGGGTCCGGCCATCGCCCGAAAGGCCGCGACGATCTCGACGACCTTGCGGCGATCGAGGTGCCCGTCCTCGCTCAGCGACCGCCATTCGTCCCACTTCCCGGCATCCTGCCCTGTTAGGTCGTTCAATAGACACCCCCTAGTCAAGCGGCGTCCTGTTGCAGTAGCGATGCAACCACACGCCATTCGGTAGTTGTTCGCAAAATTATTGTTTGAACTGGAGATTCGCGCAATCGGAGCTCCTGGGCGCGAGGCCGCCACCGTGGCGTGCGCGTAAGCTTCATCGATGCATGCGAGCGAGGATCGCGGTAGCTGATCCGGCCAGCGCTTCACGGCGGGGCGCTTGTTCCCTTAATAGGGTATGACATCAGGAGGTTGTGGCCGGCGGACCGACCATTTTATCTCAACGGCAGCTGTCGGGCTCCAAGCGGCCATTCGAGTGGTTTCGCCCGATGGTCCGCTGATGGCGCAAAGGGGCCGACTTGTTCCACCTCGTGAATGTCCGCTTTCGAGCCAGGGCCGTTACCCGGTCAATGGCTGAAATGGGGGCGCTTTGCTGACAGGCGGCTCCGGGGCCGGGAGCGGACTGTCCGCTATTGAATACTTCAAACGAGAAGCGGACATCTCGCCGATGAATACCCGAGGCCGAAACTGACGCAGAGCAGACCTGACTCCGGTCCGCTTTCGGGAAGACAGATAAGAGTTTCGCCTATATGTTCCTCAACTGCCGCCGCTCGTAATCACGAGGGCAGGCCCGAGGCAGGCGCATTGGCGGTAGCGCCGGGGATGTCGACACAGTACACCTGCGAGACTGCCCGCCCCCTCCGACTAAATTCTATGACATCAATCACGGGACCGGCATATATTAGCTTACTTGCTCCGTGCGTTTTCTCCATAGACGGGCAAAACGCTTGCTGGACCATAATCCTTGATCAGCGCAACATCCTTCAGGATTGCCATGTCCGGTTCGATGATAACGAAATCTCCGTGTCGACGGACCATATCAAAAACTCGAGGAGGTTCAGGGGCTCAGGTCAGGACTCGAACGACGGCCACGACGCATCGCGCCCCGACCGATCCCGCGGCGCGGCTTCCCCCACCGGCGGCGGCAACATGGCTCCCGCGCAGCGCGGTCCATTCTTGGCTTCGATGAACAGTTCAATTCGGCATTTTTCCGACGGTAAGCCCACCGCAAACATAAAGAAGCTGCCCCGTCACGTAGCTTGCTGCCTCGGAGGCAAAGAAGGCCACGGCGGATGCGACTTCGTCCGGCTCTCCCACGCGCTTTGAGGGAATACCGGCGAGATTGGCCTTGGTCCTGGGATCATCAAGCGGGTTGTTAAGCAGGAACAGCTCTGTGCGGATCTGGCCTGGGCTCACGATATTGACGGTGATGCCGAATGCGGCCAGATCAATCGCCATGGTGCGCGACAGGCCAATCAGCGCGGCCTTTGTAGCAGAATAGCCCCCGCGCCCCGGCTTGCCGAGAATGGCGCCGCTCGCGATATTGACAATGCGGCCCCAGGCTTGCTGCTTCATCCGCGGCAGGAAGGCCTGGATGGCCTCGATGGTCGCCTCGACATTGACGCTCCACATCTCGTTCAGTGCGTCCTTGGTGATCGATCCAGTCGGCTCGATGCGCGCGGCGCCGACGTTGTTGATGACGATGTCGATGCCGTGCCGGTCGGCGATTGTGGCGAAGGTCGCGGCGCGATGCGCGGGATCGTGGAGGTCGCATTTGTAGAAGGCGCCGTCGAACCGCGCTGGCGTATTGCGGGCGATGCCGACAACCTCGAGCCCCGATGTGGTCAGATTGCGGGCGATGGCGGCGCCGATGCCGCGGGTGGCGCCGGTGACGAGCGCGGTTCTGGCCATCACAGATAGTCTCCTTCTCCGCCGAGATAGGCGGTCGTGATCCTCGGATCGTCCGCCAGCAGCCGGCCCTCGCCTTCCATCACGATCGATCCTGTCTCCATCACATAGGCGTAGTCGGCGAGCTCCAACGCCCGCAGCGCGTTCTGCTCGACGAGCAGCACGGTCGTGTCGGTCTTGCGCAGATCGGTGATGACCTTGAACACCTCGTCAACGATGTTCGGGGCAAGGCCCATGCTCGGCTCGTCAAGCAGCAGCAGCTTCGGACTGGAGATCAGCGCCCGGGCCATGGCCAGCATCTGCTGTTCACCGCCGGACAGCAGCCCGGCCACTTGGGTGCGCCGCTCCCTGAGGCGCGGAAACGTCTCATACATGGCGTCGCACCGACGCGCGAACTCCACCCCCGGGAGCCGGAAGCCGCCCATGCGCAGGCTCTCCTCGACGGTGAGCCGCTGGAAGGTTTCGCGGCCCTCCGGGACATGGGCGATGCCCCGCCCGGCCATGCCGGCCGGATGGCGGCCGGTCAGCTCCTCGCCGAAATAGCGGATGCTGCCTGTCTTGGCTTTGACGAGGCCGGAGATGGCGCGCATCACGCTGGTCTTGCCGGCGCCGTTCGCCCCGACGAGGCAGACCGTCCTGCCTGCCGGGACCTCAAGGGAGATGCCCTTGACCGCGGTGACGCCGCCGTAGGCGAGGACCAGATCTGCAATCAGCAGCGCCGCGCTCATGCGCTTTCTCTCATGCTGGCGGCGGAGGAGCCGAGATAGGCGTCGATGACGCGCGGGTCATTCCGCACGGCAAGCGGCGCGCCATCGGCCAGCACCTCGCCGAAATTGAGCACGGTGATCCGGTCGCTGAGTTTCATGACGAAATGCAGGTCGTGCTCGACCACGACCACGGTCAGCCCGCGCTGGCGCAGCGCGATGAGGAGCCTGGCCAGGTCACGCGTCTCGGTCGGGTTCATGCCCGCGGCGGGTTCGTCGAGCAGCAGCAGAGTCGGGTCGGATGCCAGCGCGCGTGCGATCTCCACGCGACGCTGGTGGCCGTAGGACAGGGCCGTGACCGGGCTGTAGGCGACGTCCGCGAGCCCGACGTGCGTTAGGATCTCAAGGCTCCTTTGATGGCAGCGGCGCTCCTCAGCGCGGCCCTTGCCGATGCCGAGGATTGACAGCAAGGGATTGGCGCCAAGCGCAGGGTGCATGCCGCACATCACGTTCTCGATGACGTTCATTCCGGCAAAGAGGCGGATATTCTGAAAGGTCCGCGCCATGCCGCATGAGGCGCGCCGATGGAGGGGCAGCCCGGTGATGTCGAAGTCGCCGACGAGGATATAGCCGGCGTCGGGCCGCTGCACCCCGGAGATGACGTTGAACATGGTCGTCTTGCCGGCGCCGTTCGGGCCGATCAGGGCGTGGATGGTACCCGGCCGGACCTGAAAGGATGCCTCCTTCAGAGCCATCAGACCGCCGAACCTTACGCAAATGTTCTTGACCTCAAGCATGGCGGCGGGCCTTCGGAATGCGCCAAGACACCAGGCCCTCAGGCCGGAAGGCAACAACCAGGACGATGATCAGACCGTTGATGAGGGAGCGATAGTCGGCGAGGCCCCGCAGCGCCTCCGGCAGGCTGGTCAGGATCGCAGCACCGAGCACGGCTCCGACGGGCGACGAGACGCCGCCCATGATGGCGAAGCTCAGGATTGTAACCGTCGCCTCGAAGCTGAAATCCTCCGGGCTGATGGACGAGTGGGAATGCGCATTCAGCACGCCGGCTGCGCTTGCGATCATCGCCGCGACCACGACGATCGCCATCTTGTAGCGGAAGACGTTAATGCCGAGGACCTGGGCTGCTGTCTCGTCGGACCGGATCGCCTCCATCGCCCGCCCGACCTTGGAGCGAACCGCGGCGAAGCAGCCTGCGATGCAGACCAGAACACAGCCATAGATGAACACCGGCGAGGCCGAGGTCGGGATCCCGTTCAGGCCAAGTGCACCCCCCAGCGGCTCTGAATTGATGATGATGGCGCGCAGCACTTCACCGAACGCAATCGTGGCGATGCCGAGATAGACGCCCGACAGCCGCAGCATTGGCCAGCAGACGGCGAAGGCAGTCAACCCCGACACGGTCATGGCCATGACAAGCGTCACCGGCAGGGAGAGCCCGCAGTTCAGGCTCAGCATCGCGCTGGTATAGGCGCCGATCGCCATGAACGCGCCCTGCGCGAGAAAGAGCTGGCCCGTCGCCAGGACGAGATAGACCGACAGCGCCAGCAGGGAGTTGATCCCTATCGACAGGACCAGACTTTCATAGGTCCACCAGAGTTCTTCAAAGCTCATGGGCGCCTCGCATTGACTTGTTTCACCAGTCCATTGGGGAAGATCCAGAGCGTCAGCAGCAGCAGGGCGAAGGTCAGGACCTCCCGGTAAAGCGAGGACCCGTAGGCTGAGGTGAGGATTTCCATAATTCCGAGCGCAAGCCCGGCGATTGCCGCTCCCGGCAGGCTCCCGAGACCGCCGATGATGACGATGGCAAAACCCCGCAGCATCATGAACTCGCCCATGTAAGGTTGGACTGCATTGAAGTTCAGTCCGATCAGCATGCCTGCAGTGGCCGAGAGTGCTGCGGCGAGAAACGAGACGCCGAGTGTGATCAGCATGGGATTGATGCCGACGATGAGCGAGGCGCGCTCATTGTCGGCCGCTGCACGGATTGCGATGCCCCACCGTGAGAACTTTAGGAAATAAGCCAGCACGCCGATGAGCAGCGGCGCGATGGCCAGAATGGCGATCTGCACGCCGGTGATGGACACCCCGCCAAAGCGATACAGCGCGCTCGGCCCGAAATCGACTGGGAAGCGGCGGGCCTCGACCCCGAAGGCGTGGCCCAGAAGGGAATATAGGAACAGCGCCGCGCCCATGGTGATGATGAGCGAGGCGAGATAGCGCCCCTCCCGGCCCTTGAGCGGCATGAGCACCGCCCAATCGATCAGGGCCGCGATCAGGCCCACCACGCAGACCACCGCCGGCACCACCGCGATGAACGGCAATCCGAAAGTGGTGGCGAGCACCAGCGCGACATAGGCCCCCATGGCGAAATAGACGCCATAGACGAGGTTGATCACGTGGAGCACGCCGAAGATCAGGTTGAACCCGATCGAGAACAAGCAATAGATGGTCCCAAGGACCAGCCCGTTGAGCAGTTGTTGCGTTAGCATCGTCACACCTTCACCGGCGGTCTCCAAGTTCGCTCTACTGCACGATCTTGAACGTTCCGTTCGCGACCTCGAAGGTCACGACCCCGTCTGAGAGCGCAGCCTCGCGGTTGCGGTCGAAGCGGAACGGGCCCATGACGCCCTTGAAATCGACCTTCTGCAGGGCGTTGCGGATCGAGTCCGGGTCGACCTTGCCGCCGGCGTCCTTCAGGGCCTGGGCCACGATGTTCATACCGTCATAGCCTTGCGCGCCGAACTGGTCGGGCACCTCGCCGTACTTGGCCTGATAGGCAGCGATGAATTTCTTGTTCGCATCGTCGTCCTTGGCGATCGACCACGGGCCGCTCACAATCGTGCCCTCGGCGGCGGGGCCGGCGAGTTCGATGATCTTTGGCGAATTGAAGCCATTCCCGCCGATGAAGCGGACCTTGGACAGGCCAAGGCGGCGCGCTTGCGTCAGGATCGATGCACCGGCATCCGGATAGGCCCCGACCAGCACGGCATCGACATTGAGGCCGGCAAACTTGGTGAGCTGTGCCGAGAAATCGGAATCTTTGGAGCTGAAAGCCTCGACCGCGACGATCTCGATACCGTTGGCGGCAGCTTCCTTCTTGAAGATCTCCGCCGAGCTCTTCATGTTGGAATCATCATTGGCGAACAGGATCGCCGCGCGCTTGATATCGTAGTGCTTCTTCGCACGCTTAAGGCTGGCCGGGATCAACCGCTCTTCCGGTAGCGAGGCACGGAAGGAATAGTCGCCGATCGAGGCGATCCCCGGCGCGGTGGCGGTCAAGGCGATGGAGGGTATGCCGCGCTGGTTGGCGATCGGCGTGGCGGCGAACACCTCAGTGCTCAGCGTCGGCCCGATCACGACCACGGCCTTGTTCTGGCCGATGACCTTGCGGACCGCATTGATCGCCTGGTCCTTGCTGCCTGCAGTGTCTTCCGTGAACAGCTTGACCGGACGGCCATTGATGCCGCCGGCCTTGTTGATCTCTTCGGCGGCAAGCTCGATGCCCTTGTTCGCATTTGCGCCGTATTTTGACTGAGGGCCGCTCAGAACCTGGACCACGCCGAGGGGGATCGGCTCGGCATCGGCGGCGAATGCCGGCGTCGCCAGCGCTATCAGCAGCGCTCCCAGACAGGCGGATTTCGTCATCTGCATCGGTAGATATCCCTCTGGTCCGGCTTGTCGTTGCCAGCGACGATGACCGCAAACTTCCGCATGCCCAATGCCAAAAATCTCAAGTCAGAAGTGCGAAAGCTTTGAGCCCGCATTTGGTGCCCTTCAAATCGCCAGCCCCGCCTAAATAAGCGGCGAGATCCATGGGGTGCGACAGCGGATTGCCTAACGCCCGGGACGCCTGGCGAGACTTGAGATTTTTGACAGGCTTCCTTCGCAATTTGTCGTGCACCCGGCCGTCGATCTTATTGTTACTTGAGGGGGCCTCGATCATCTCAATCCGGAGAGGCTAATGTCCCGGTTCTACGACAAGATTGATCAGACCTTTTCCGAGTTCATCGATAAGCAAAAGATGTTCTTGGTCGCCACCGCTCCGTTGAATGGGCGCGTGAACGTGTCGCCGAAGGGTATGGATACCTTTCGTGTGCTCAGTCCAACCCGCATCGCTTATCTCGATGTAACGGGAAGTGGCAACGAGACGGCGGCACACGTCTGCGAGAACGGCCGCATCACATTCATGTTTATGAGCTTCGGCAAGCAGCCGATGATCTTGAGACTTTATGGGACCGCAGAGATCGTTCAGCCCGGTGATGCATCGTGGGACGAGCTTTATGCGCTGTTCCCGAAGCTTCCTGGCGTGCGTCAGATCTTTGTCGCAGACATCGCTTCACTCCAGACATCCTGCGGCTTCGGCATTCCGGAGTACGAGCTGAAAAAGGAGCGCACCACACTCAACCAATGGGCCCGGGCGCAGGGGGAGAGCATGGTCGACTACTGGGTCGATCACAACCTCGAAAGTATCGACGGACTGCCGACTAACCTCAACCTTGAAGGCCGTGAAGGCCTGGAAGCCGACGCCTGACCATGTACGACGCTCAAACCATCGCCTTGTTCAAGGGTGTGTCGATGACGGCGCTATCCGACGCCATCGACGCGATCACGAGCAGAAAACTCTTCATCAGCCATCAGGTCCGCCGCTTCGCCGGCGGGCGCCTGGTCGGCCCCGCGGTCACGCTCATGACTGCGCCGACCGCCGAGCGCGCTGTGCACAACGTGGGCATCAAGCTGCTCGACACCGCGGCGCCGGGCAGCATCATCGTCGCTCAGCTAGAGGGCGAGACCGACGCCGCGCTTTGGGGTGCGCCGGAGATCGCGGTCGCGATCCGCCGGGGCATTGCTGGCTTCGTCGGTGACGGTGCGATCCGCTCGGCATCCCAAGCGGACGGTTCCGACTTCGGCATTTTCGCCACTAATGTAACCCCTGCGGGGGGCTTCGGCCGGCTGAAGACCATGTTCTGCGACCAGACCATCGAATGTGGAGGGGTAGAGGTCAATCCCGGCGACCTCATCGTCGGCGACGAGGACGGCGTCATCGCCGTGCCGCGAAAGTTGGTGCCCGACGTTGCCGCGACTGTGATCCGCTACGAAGGCCGCCAGGCGAAATTGATCGAAGCCGGCCGCGAGCTCGGCTCGATCAAGGAAGCTCTCGCCTTGCACTGGACCGTCGAGGTCCAGAAATGACCGTCACCACCGTCGAGCTGACCTTCAGCGATCGGGAGGTCGTCAGCTTCATCGCGGACAGGAGCATGTCATTGATGGAGGCCGCGGCGAAGAACGGCGTTCGCCTCGCTTCCGATTGCATGAGCGGCACCTGCCAGACCTGCAAGTGCGAGATGGCGAGCGGCAAGATCGCCTATGAGGATGAAGACGAGATCGCGCTCAACGATGGGGAACGCGCCGCAGGAGCGATCCTGCCCTGCCAGGCGAAACCCGTCTCGGACGTGATCAGGCTGAGCCTGCCCTACACGCGGATTTCACAGCTGCCGCGGCGCTCGCGCAAACTCGTGATCACTGCGATCAGGCGCGTCTCTGACAGCGTGTTCGAAGTCGTAGGCAAATGCCAGGGCGGCCGCATGTTCGCGTTTCTGCCGGGTCAGTACGTCAATCTCAGAGTGCCCGGCACCGATGCCATCCGCTCCTACTCGATGATGACGCCGCCGGAGCAGGAGGAGGTCGGTTTTCTCATTCGCGCGCTGCCGAACGGCGCCATGTCGACCTATCTGTCGGCTTCGGCGAAGGCAGGAGACGTGCTGTCCATGACCGGCCCGTTCGGCACCTTCTATCGCCGCCGGGAGACCGGGACCTGCATCATGATCGCCGGCGGCACGGGACTGGCTCCGATGCTGTCGATGCTACGCGAGCGGGCCAGGCGCCGGGACACTGACGGCCCCGTCGTAATTGCCTTCGGCGTGAACACCGACCGCGATCTTTTCTATCGCAACGAGCTTGAAGCGCTCAAGGCAATCTTCCCCGGGCTGCGCGTCCTCGTCGCCGCCATATCGCATGGCGATGATTGGCAGGATGCGACCGGCACGGCCGTCGATCTTGTCACCAGCGATCTGATAAGCCCTCCACCGACGGCGACGGCCTATCTGTGCGGCCCTCCCGCGATGGTCGAGGGCGCCCGCCGCAAGCTGCTCGATATGGGCATGTCGCGACAGCAGATCTTCGCCGAAGAATTCCAGCCGACGGGAGCCAACTAGATGACCGTATCGCTCATCGCCGCCGCCGCGCAGCTTGCGCCGGTTTTCCTGGATCGCGACGCCAGCACCGAGAAGGCATGCGCAACCATCGCCGACGCTGGCAAGGCAGGCGCGCGGCTCATCGTCTTTCCAGAGACCTACCTGCCCGGCTATCCCTATTGGAACCTGGTACGGGACCCTTTCACCAACAAGCGCACCTTCTTCCGCCGGCTATTCGACCAGGCCGTGACGCTCGATAGCCCCACCGTGAAGCTTCTGGGCGAGGCGGCGCGCAAAGCCAAGTGCATGGCAGTGATCGGCATCAACGAGCGCGACGGCGGCACGCTTTACAACAGCCAGCTCATTATCGACGCCAATGGCGAAGTGCTAGGCTGCCGGCGCAAGCTTGTCCCCACCCACCACGAGCGCATGACTTGGGGACGCGGAGACGGTGTCGACCTGGATATCTACGAGACCTCGGTCGGCAAGCTCGGCGCCCTGATCTGCTTCGAGCATTCCAATCCACTGTACCGCTACGCCGTCCAGGCGCAGGGCGAGCAGATTCACGTCGCCAACTGGCCGGGTGGCATGCCGTGGATCGACGGCATCATCGACGCAGCGGTGCGCCACTATGCGTTCGAGGGCCAGTGCTTCGTCATCTCGACCACCGGCGTCCTGACGCAGGAGATCATCGACCAGTTCGGCGAATCCGCCAGCGGCAAGCTGCAGCCCGGGGGTGGCTACTCGGCGATCATCGCGCCGGGCGGAAAGGTCCTGGCAAAGCCCGAACACGATGGCGAGACCGTGCTTTACGCGGAGCTCGATTTCGATTCCATCACCGATATGAAGGAGATGGTCGATTCGATCGGGCACTATGCGCGGCCGGACGTCGTCCAGCTCCATCTGACCAGGACGCGGCGCGCGCCGCTGGTCGTGACCTCAGGCTGAGGCTATGCCATGATCTTCGTGGTTCACCGCATCGATGCACCTGGCCGCTCCGGCGAGAGGGGGCGCTTGCGCGCCGCCCATCTCGACTATCTCAGGCAGTTCGAGGACCGCATTCTTGCGGCCGGCCCCTATTGCGATCCTGACACGGGTGAAGACCGCGGCAGCATGTTCCTGATCGAATGCGACACCCCCGCCCAAGCCCGCGCCTTCGCGCAGGGTGATCCCTTCACCGGCGCCGGCATCTTCGCCGAGCTTCAGGTGTGGGAATGGAAGCGACGCCTGGGCTCTCTTGTGTTCTGACCGTCCTCGCGCGCGCCCTCAAGGTTTCGAGGCAAGTTCCAGACGCAGCCAATCGCGCAGGATCGCGACCGGTTGTGCACTTTCGGCGTCCGCCATCGTGTAGAAATAATAGCCCCGCGTCGCCACCGCGAGGCTTGAATCGAGCGGCTGCACCAGCCGCCCCGTCTGTAGCTCGTCCATGATCTCGACCGGATCGGTAAGGATCACGCCCAGCCCCTCGATCGCTGCCTGGATGGCGAGAATCTGGCTGGAAAAGGACAGCGTCCGCTGTTCCCTCTGCAGGGAGAGACCGGTCGCATTGAGCCAGAGCTGCCAGTCGTCCGGCCTGTCGTCGGCTTTCAGCAAGCGATTTTTCAGGATGTCCGCGGGCGCGATGATGGCCTGTTCGATACGGCGCTGAACGGTGGGGCTGCAGGCGATGCCGAGATGCTCGGCGAACAGCTGCTCACCCTCCAGGTCCGGCCAGTCGTTGGAGCCGACGTGAATGAAGCAGTCGACCGTCGCGCTGCGTTCAACCTCGCGTCCGACGTGTGTTGCCACGCGAATCTCCACATCGGGATACAGGGCGTAGAACCGGCTCAGCCGCCCGAGGAGCCACCGCATGGCGAACGAGGCCGGCATGCTGATGGTTACGATCTGCGGACCGGAGCGCCGCCTGAATTTCTCGACCGTGCTTTCGAGCTGCTCGAAGACAGCCGTCAATCCGGGCAACAGCGCCTCGCCATCGCGCGTCAGCTCCAGCCCGCGGCCGGTGCGGCGGAACAAGGCGACCTGCAATTCCGCCTCAAGGTGCCGGATCTGGTGACTGACGGCCGATACCGTAATGCAGAGCGCATCGGCCGCACCCTGCATGTTGAGATGACGCCCAACCACCTCGAAGGTCCGCAACGCGCGCAGAGAAGGGAGCCGGTCGCGGCGCGCAGGCGAACCCGGCTTGGCCGTGGCCTCGGCACTGGCGAGCCGTTTTTCCAAGTCTGCTGGGTCGATGGCGTTCGTCACTTCGCTCCCATCACTCGGTTTCCGATCATTTGGCTCCCAACCGCGCCTTGAAGCGCAGGTGATGATAGTCAGCGATCCAGTGTCCGCGCGACGTTTTCATGGTGTGCGACATGAGCCGCGCGGCTTCTTCGCAGGCCGACTCACGCTCTTCGAGCGGCAGGGCGTCCAGGAACCAACGTCCCAGCTTCTCGATCCATGCCGTGGCGCCGGACGGCATCGGCGTCGGCCGATGGAACGTATGCACGGCATCGATTACAAAGCCGGCGGACTCAAGGGAATCGCAAAATTCCTCGGCGGTCAGGAAGTCCCACGGAATGTGCGCGCCGCCGTCGATGCCACGGCGGTCCAGCACTGCGACGAGGCCGGTGGTGATGGCGGCAATATTGCCATGACTGCCGAGCTCGGCGGCGAATCGGCCGCCCGGCTTGAGCGCACGTGCAACAGCCATTATCACAGCTGGAACAGGACGCATGAAATGGAGGGCCGCATTCGAGAATGCGGCATCGAATGCATCTTGGAATTCCAACGCCCGGCCGTCCATCAACCGGGCGTCGATGCCGTTCCGGCGCGAGGCTTCGACCATCGCCGGGTCGATGTCGATGCCGACCACCTCGGCCCCACCGGCCTGGACTAACCGCGAGAGCGTCCCGTCGCCACAGCCGACGTCGAGAATTTTCTCCCCTGCCTCCGGAGTCAGCAGCTTGATGACGGAGGTTCCGTAATCGGCGACGAAGCGGGCGTCGCAGGCAAAGTGGGGGGTCTGTGACGACGTCGTGGGCGCGAGAAGGAGGTCCTGACGATCCATTGCGCAATCTCTTGTTCAAAGAATGCTGGCTGTCGCCAGACGATAAAACGGATCGACCGGATGAAGCGTGGGAAACATCGTGCCGGAAGCGTTGGCCATGGTGCGTCCGAACGGGCGCCGGCGCCAGTACAATTGCCTTGAAGTCTTTTCAAGTCAGCCTTGGACGTTTCGCGATTTGGCGGCGCCGCGCTCTCCGGCAAATTCGTCGGAACGGCCGGGCAGCGATCGCCCGCGCTCGATTGCAAGGGCCCGCCAATGTCACCGCCCGATCAAGCCGGCTCCCCCGAAACTCCGCTCGTCTTCGGCTCCGTGGTGCGCACCGAGGCCCGGCTGCGCGAAATCGTGCCGGTGCCATCGGCAAGGATTACGTCCGCGAAGGTTCAGCACAGGCTAGACGCGCATTGCGCCATGTTCTTCAGCCTGTCGCCCTACCTCGTAATGTCTACAAGCGATGGCGAGGGCCGCTGCGATTGCTCGCCACGCGGCGGCACGCCGGGCTTCGTCAAGGTGCTCGATGACCAGCACCTCCTCATCCCCGAGCTGAGCGGTAACCGCCGCGCTGACACATTGCGCAATCTGATCCAGAACCCGCAGATCGGCCTGATGGTGCTGATACCCGGGTACGAGGACTTCCTGCGTGTCAATGGCGAGGGCTGGGTGGTCGAAGACCAAGCCGTGCTGGCGCAGGCCTCTGTCATGGGCGCAGAGCCGACCGTCGGCATCGGCGTGCGCGTTCGCGAAGCCTACATGCACTGTGCCAAGGCCGCGAAACGCTCCCGCGTCTGGGACCCAGAAGATTGGCCCGATGCCAGCCGGATTGCCGAGATGGCGGTCATCCTGCGAGATCACACCGGTGGCATTATCGGCGACGGGAGCGTTGACGCGATCCAGAAGATTCTCGACGAGAGCTATTCAAACAGGCTGTTCACCTCCTCGAAGTGGTGAAGGGCGTGGACGCGACTATCGGAGACAGGAGAGACGACGCAGCCACCATCAGCGACCGAGTGCGGCCAAGGCATCGCGGAGCGATGTGGCTTCCGTCTCGGCATAGAACTTGAGCTCGTCATGCACACTGGCTCCCAGCGCGGCCTCGAAGGCAACACGGCTTGAAGCGACGTCATAACTGTGCCGCGCGCGGGGGGGGGAACCGAGGTTCGACTGGAAAATGCCGGCGGCTCTGACCGCCAGAAAATCCTCGTAGATGATCGGCGATAGGCGGAGAAACCCGGCGGCGACCGACTTTTTCCAACGGCTGGCCCACCACCTCGCCGCGGGGGCAGCCTTGCCCTGCGTCGTGGCCTTGTAGCGGAAATAAACAAGACCCTGCGCATGCAAGGTAGGAGCATCGTCGGGGAACGCCGCGAACGCCAGCGCCAGAGCCTCGTCATATTGCTCCGGGCGCGATGCCAGGAACCGACCGAGCAGCGTATCTTAGACACGACGTCCCTCCGGCATCAGCGCGACGCCATGCTGATCGATCTCGCCGAAGCGCGCAGTATGCGTCGAGACCGACGCCTCGCCCTCCGCCGTGACAAACTCGATAGGCTCCTCCAACGCCTTGAAGCTGGTCTGACGAAGGAGAATCGGACATTGGCGCCGCGGCGGCCCTTCGATCACCTCCTTGGGCGAGATGCCCCTGACGGACATACGGCGCTGCACCGAATCGATGTCCAACGTCCGCGGCGTCAGATGATTGTCATGGCGCATATCAGGTCGTGATCGGCCGCAAGAACCTCGCCGTTGACCTCCTTGACGAGTTCGAGCAGTGCGCCGCACTGCGGGACTTCCTTCCTGTACATGTCGGACATCGCGCTTGAAAAAAGGTCGGGATTTGATCGGGAGATGCGAAATTCGACATCATTAAACCCACATCTTGTGCGCTTCGGCATGCCGGCAACGAAAATAGGCAGCTTTGGATGTATTTTTTGTCTCGAACTACGCTGCGATGACGTCAGGTACAGATAGTCGTGAGCGGCGGAAGGCACCTTTTAAATCTGTTGCAGAGCGAGTCGCAAAAATCTCAACCCGCGAATACCGTAATGCGCGCTATACCTCTCGCCGGTCTTGGGATTGGACGACAGAGCGTTGACCAGCGCTGTCGTCAGATTGCGTGAGGCCAGCACTTTGATCGAGGCGACCGCGTTTTATGCTCTGGGCTGTTTTTACGATCATCGCTGCCGCTGCGCAGACAGCCCGCAATGCCATGCAGCGGGAGCTGACAACGAAGCTCGGTACCGCTGGTGCGACGCACGTCCGCTTTCTGTTCGGCTTTCCGTTCGCCGTGCTATTCCTCATCGGCACGATGGTCGTCACCAAACTGCCGCCGCCGTCGCTTGCGACGCCCACCTTCTGGCCCTGGATCGTCCTCGGAGCGCTATCGCAGATCATCGCCACCGCACTGATGCTCTCCGTCATGAACCGCAGGTCGTTCGTGGCGGCCACGGCCTACATCAAGACCGAGCCGGTGCAGGTCGCCATCTTCGGGCTCGTGTTTCTGCACGATCAGATCGGCGCGGCAGCGGCCGTGGCAATCATCGTCGCCACTGCAGGGGTCCTGATCATGTCCATCAAGCCCGCTGCCGCGGACGCCGCCCGCCTCGGCTCGACTCTGCTCGGTCTCGGAGCGGGCGCCATGTTCGCGCTGTCGGCCATCGGCTATCGGGGAGCTATCCTCGCGCTTGCCTATCCTAACTTCGTCGTGGCGGCAACGTTTGCGCTGGTGGTCAGCCTCGCCATGCAGGCGGGGACCCTCACCTTGTTCCTTGCCCTACGCGATCCGTTCGTCCTACGCAGGATACTCCGTCTGTGGCGGCCATCCATGTTCGCGGGCTTCATGGGGGCGCTCGGATCTGCCTTCTGGTTCCTCGCATTTGCCATCACGGCCGCGTCGAATGTCAGGACGCTCGCTACTATCGAAATATTGTTTGCCCAAGGGATTTCTATAATTGTATTCCAACAAAAGCCGTCCATCCGGGATATTTGCGGATCGATATTTGTAGTTTTTGGCGTTATAATGTTGATTCATAATGCTCATTAGATATATAATGAGCGTGTCCAGTTCTGGTGGACAACGGGCATTTCGAGAAAAAACAAGGCGGATCGCACGGCATTCGATCAGTCCGATGCAAGCCGACGCTGCGCAGGCGGCCCCTTCGGAGATGAGCGTCTTCGATGCGGGCGAGGCCTGGATGGACCGCTATCTAACTGCCGGTAAAGAGGTCCATCGCATGGGCAATGCCCGCCCCGATATCGAGGCCCGCCGGGTTCTCGGGCGTCCGCCACTCACACTTGCGATGGTCTCCTCGCCGCCAGCGAAAGCGGGTGTGTCGGCCGCACCCGTAATGATGTGGTCCAAATGTGCGCCGGCCGCGGACGAGGCCGCGCCTGGGACCGCCGATCCTTCCCTTTCGACGGCGTGCGCACGGCCGCCGCCGGCACATCGCGCCCAGGCGCGGAAACAGACGCCGCTCTTGCAGCGCTCAGCGAGGAAGCAGCCAAATGACCTGCGCCCATAGGCCCCGCACTGGCGGGCAGCTCATCGTCGACCAATTGCTGGCGCAGAAAGTGGAGCGCATCACCTGCGTGCCCGGCGAGAGCTATCTGGCGGTGCTCGACGCCCTGCATGACGCCGATATCGATGTGCTGGTCTGCCGCAATGAAGGTGGGGCGGCCATGATGGCGGACGCCTGCGGCAAGATGACGGGGCGGCCCGGCATATGTTTCGTCACCCGAGGGCCGGGCGCCACCAATGCGAGCCCCGGCGTGCACATCGCCGCGCAGGATTCCACCCCGCTCATCCTGTTCGTCGGGCAGGTGGAGCGCGGCATGCGGGGGCGCGAGGCGTTCCAGGAGCTGGACTACCGAGCAGTGTTCGGCTCCATCGCCAAATGGGTGGTCGAGATTGACGCTGCTGCACGCATCCCCGAATTGGTGGCGCGCGCCTTCCGCGTCGCCATGCAGGGCCGCCCGGGCCCAGTGGTGGTTGCACTACCGGAGGATGTGCTCACCGACCTCGCGGAGGTCGCGGACGCTCCTTACGTAGAGCCGGCCGAACCCTATCCCGCCCCCGCCGACATGGCGCTCTTGGCCGATCTGCTGCGCCAAGCAGAGCGGCCGCTGGCGATCCTTGGCGGCGCCCGCTGGACACAACATGCGCGCGACGAGCTGACCGCGTTCTCCGCTCGCTGCTCGCTGCCTGTCGCTACCTCGTTCCGCCGGGCGGATCGCTTTCCCTCCGACCATCCCTGTTATGTGGGCGACGTGGGCATCGGCCCGAACCCGAAGCTCGCTTCACGGGTGAGGGAGGCGGATCTGCTGATCCTGCTGGGCGCTCGGATGTCGGAAATGCCGTCCTCCTCCTACGCGCTCCTCGACATCCCGAACCCACGCCAGAAGGTGGTGCAGGTGCATTCCGGCCCCGAGGAGCTGGGGAAAGTCTATCAGCCGGCACTGGCCGTCGAGGCGACCCCCGGTGCCTTCGCTTCGGCCCTTGCTGCCATGACGTACAGGCCGCAAGCCAAGTGGGAAGAGACCTCCTCCCAGGGTCATGCTGACTATCTTGCCTGGAGTGAAACGCCCCAGACCTTGCCCGGCGATTTCCAGTATGGTGAAGTAGTAAAGGCGCTGCGCGAGCAGATCCCGGCAGACAGCATCATCTGCAACGGAGCGGGCAATTACGCGGCTTGGCTGCACCGCTATTACCGCTTCCGGACCGGCGGCATCCAACTGGCGCCCACCTCGGGCTCCATGGGCTACGGCATCCCGGCGGGGGTGATGGCGAAACGTCAGTTTCCAGAGCGCACGGTGATCGCCTTCGCTGGGGACGGCTGCTATCTTATGAACGGGCAGGAATTTGCCACGGCTGTTCAGTATGGCATCCCGGTCATAATTGTGGTGGTGGACAACGGCATGTACGGCACCATCCGGATGCACCAGGAAATCGAATATCCCGGCCGGATCTCGGCGAGCCGTCTGGTGAACCCCGACTTCGCGGCATATGCCCGTGCCTTCCGGGGGCACGGGGAAACGGTGACGCGGACGGAGGAATTCTTCCCGGCCTATGAGCGGGCGAAAGCGAGCGGGCTGCCGGCGATCATCCACTGCAAGCTGGACCCGGAAGCGATCACGCCGGTGCAGACGCTGACGGCGATACGGGAAGAAGCGCAGAAGACAAGGTAGCTGTCGTTCCTTGCTCGGGTCCGGGCGGCCAAATCGCCGGCATGTCGACCGTAATCTGGGCAAATGCTGTAAAGGCGCGAACTCCAGCACCAGTATGCCTTCCGGACGGATTGACCCCCGAGGACCAGGGCCGTCCGGGCCGGGATGTGATCGAGGACGAAGGCCGGGCCAATGAGGTGCTGCGCTTGAACCGCCCGTAGTTTTCTAGACGCCTTCGGCGTTGGCTTTGTGCTGCCGCTCGAACTCGATGGGTGACAGCATCCCATTGCGTGCGTGCTTGCGGGTCGGATTGTCGAACATCTCGACGTAATCGAACACGTCCCGGCGTGCCTCGTCGCGCGTGCAGTAGACCTTGCGGCGGACGCGTTCGCGCTTGAGCAGGTTGAAGAAGCTCTCGGCGACGGCGTTGTCATGGCAGTTGCCGCGACGGCTCCGCCAGTGCGAAGCGGCTGTCGATCACGACCCGGATCGTGCCGTCATCGAGCAGGCATCCCGCCTCGCCAAGTTGCGCGCCGTTCGATCGGACCTGCGTCGAGGATACGGTGACGCCGCGCCGCTGCGCCTCGTCATGCCCTGCAAAGCCGAGCGGATTGACCAGAAACAGCGCGCCGCCCGGGTTCACGATTCCGAACAGGCGCTCCATGGCCGTCAGTTCGTTGCGCAGATCGCTCCCGCCGTGCAGGACATTCATGAGGCGATGGAGGTTGCGCGCTCTCAACAGGCCACGCCTGCCTGTCAATCGGCACGGAAACCTGACCCCTTATCGGCGCCGAATGTTGACCCCTGTCTGGGGCATTGACCCCACTGCCGCGGAACGTTGGTTTGGCGCAGCGGCAGTGGGGTCAATGGTGGCGGAGGTCAGGCGCGGTTCTTGAAACGCCAGCTCTCGTTTCCCGTCTCGACGATATCGCAGTGGTGGGTGAGGCGATCAAGGAGCGCGGTGGTCATCTTGGGGTCGTTGAAGACGCTCGGCCACTCGCCGAAGGCGAGGTTCGTGGTGACGATGACCGAGGTCTGCTCGTAGAGCCGGCTGACGAGGTGGAACAGGAGCTGGCCGCCGGACTGGGCGAAGGGCAGGTAGCCGAGCTCGTCGAGGACGATGAAGTCCTTGCGGGAGAGATAATCTGCTATGCGACCCTGGCGGCCGGATCGGGCCTCGGCCTCCAGCTTGTTGACGAGGTCGACCACGTTGAAGAAGCGCCCCCTGGCGCCGCCGCGGATGGCGGACCGTGCGATGGCGATGGCCAGATGGGTCTTGCCGGTTCCGGTGCCCCCGATCAGCACCACGTTGCGCTGGTGGGCGAGGAAGTTGCCGCCGGCGAGGTCGCGCACCAGGGTCTCGTTGATGGGGGTGTCATCGAACACGAAGTCGTCGATGTCCTTGGCGAGGGGCAGCTTGGCGATGGTGATCTGGTACTTGATGGAGCGGGCCTGCTTCTCGGATATCTCCGCCGACAAAAGGTCGCCGACAATGCGCTGCGGCTCATGCTGGCGTTTAACGGCGGTGGCGATGATCTCGTCGTAGGCGGCCTTCATGCCATAGAGCTTGAGCTCGCCCATGGTCTCGAGGATCTGGGAACGCTCCATCATGGGAATCTCCTCAACAGGTCGTATCGTGAGCAGTCGGCGCTCGGGGCATGGCGTAGGCGCAAGGCATCGGGCGTGATGATGGTGATGGGGGCTGCAGGCTCACGGCGTCGGGCGAGAATGTTGAGGATCACGTCGGCTGAGTGGACGCCCTGGCTGAGAGCTTCGGCGCAGGCCGCATCGACCGCGGGCAAACCGTCGCTCAGAACGCTGGTGAGGATGTCCACCATCTGCGGGTCCCCATCGGTGGCACCGGCGAGCTTGCGCCGGACGCGATCGAGGCTCGTGGGCAGAACCCAGTCCTTAAACGGAGCGCCGTTCCTGAGGGCGCCGGGCTTGCGCGCCAGGACCGGCACATAGTGCCAGGGATCGAAGATGGTCTGGTCCCGGCCGAAGCAGCGCGGGTGGGAGCCAACCAGCCGCCCATCCTGGCGCAGCTCGATCCGCTCCGCATAGGCCCGGACCTCGACCGGGCGCCCCACGGCGCTGGCACAGACCGAGTAGCGGTTGTTATCGAAGCGGACCAGGCAGGTCTTCGATACGGAGGCCGGGACAGCGTGGAAGCCGTCGAACCGCTCGGCATAGGGCACCAGGGTTGGACGCTCGGCCTCGAACGCCTGCCAGATGGTCTCCTCCCGCCGCTCGGGGTGCGGATGGCCCTTGGCGTAGGCGATGCACTGGTCCAGCAGCCACGCGTTCAACTCGTCGTAGCTCTTCACCCGAAGCCGGGGGTGAAGAAACGCTCCCGCGCCACCCCGACCTGGTTCTCCACCTGGCCCTTCTCCCAGCCGGACGCCGGGGTGCAGGCGACTGGATCCACCAGGTAATGGCTGCACATCTGCAGGAAGCGGCGATTATAGGCCCTCTCCTTGCCCACGAAGATCGCATCGACCGCAGTCTTCATGTTGTCGTAGATGCCGCGCGTGCAGCAGCCGTTGAAGAAGGCGAAGGCCCGATCGTGGGCGTCGAACACCATCTCCTGTGTCTCGCGCGGATAAGCCCGCACGAACAGCATCCGCGAATGGCACAGCCGCACATGGGCGACGCGCACCGACACCGTGGTGCCGTTGATCAGGACGATCTCGTGGCTCCAGTCGAACTGGTAGGCCTCGCCGGGCGCGAAGCTCAGGGGCACGTAGGCCGCAGCCGTCATCGTCGCCTGCACCCGCCGCCAGCCCTTCGCATAGCGGCGTAGCGCATCGTAGCTGCCCTCATACCCCTGGCTGCGCAGATCCTCGAAGATACGGATCAGCGTCAGCCGCTCCCGCGCCGGCTTCCCTTCGTTCCCGGCGAGCAGCCCATCCAGGGCCTCCCGCCAGGGCCCGATCCGCGGCAGCGGCTGCACCTCTCGCTCGTAGCTGAAGGCCGTCGCTCCGGTCCTCAGAACCTTGCGCACCGTGTTCCGCGAGACGTGCAGCTCCCGCACGATCTGCTTGATCGACTTGCCGCGCATGAAATGCTCGCGCCGGATCCGTGCAATCGTATCCACGCCCTTCATCCCCAGCCCGCCCGTCGCAACCAAACGACGGACCATGAGCCAAGAGGGGGGTCAAAATTACACGCCGATCCCCCTCACAACGGGGTCAATCTTCCATGCCGAAACACACAGACGGGATTGGTCCGCCGATTTGAGCGAGACGGACATTAAGTGGTCTCTTGCGTCACCATCCGCTGACTAAATCTCATGCTACGTGGAGCTTAGACGAAGCGAGATAGGCTTTTGCGAAACCGCCGAGAAAAACATCGCGTGATAGGGCTCAAGCGCCTTCAGCCGGTCGGCGGTCCGCTGTTGGTCGGCAGTCGGACCTGTGTTGCGGGCAAGAGTTCGCGCGTCGGCCTCTGTCACCCTAAGCACCAGATAGTTCGCGACCGCCTCGAAGAGGGTGCCGTCAAAATCTCGGACGCCCTGCGAAGCGAGGACGAGAGCGAGGCCGTACTTTCGGCACTCCTTCGCCAGCTTAGGGATGAGCTTTAGCTTAGCTGCGCGATGCGCTTCGTCGAAAATGATCGCGTGGGTCATTCTTTCCTGGACGCCACGCCGAAACATGTCCTTGTAAACGCTATAGAGCACGAATGACGAGAACGCCCGCTGCACGATCTCGTTGGTACTTAGGTGCACCCGTATGAGAGTCGGCCGACGATCGAGCAAGATACCGGCGTCGCCACCCTCTCCGTCGAAGAACCCATAGTCGTCCAGTTCCTGCAGCCGCGCCAGCAGGTTCTGGTTTGGCTTCGGCCGCGACTTCAGGATGTCCAGGAAGATGCGAAACCGCGGCGGTTGCGGGCGCCCGACACCGCGCTCGTTCCATCGCAGATCGTCGTAACTCTGCTTGATCGCCCCTCGAAGTTCCTCAAGCTGGATCTCGCCCAGATCCGGGAAGATCGAGGAGAAGATGTCGCGTAACGTTCCCGCCACATCAATGTATGCCGTCTGACTTGCCGAGTCGACGCGGAGCGGATTGAATCCCAGGCCGTCGAAGTCGATCGTCCGCATCTGCCCAATTGCGTCGGTCAGCTTCTCGTCGATGTCGTCGTGATAGGAGAAGATCACCGGAGCTATGCCGGCCTCGGTCAGCTGCCTGCACATGTTGATCAGCGCCGTCGTCTTGCCCATCCCAGGAAGGCCGACCATCATCATATGGGGATTGCTGCGGATCGACACGGACCAGTCGATTGGGGCCTGAGCGAGCGATTCGCCGAGCCGGATTTCAACCGGGTCCACTACCAACTTCGCCGGCGGCATCTCGCCGCCGGCTTCCCGGCTCGCGAGGTTTTGTCCATTGTTCGGAGTCGCGGTAACGGCCGGCTGAAACTCTTCAGACGCGCTGGCAGCCGCTTCGGGCGCTTCAGGGTCGGCGGTATAACCGACTCCATCAGTCCGCGCTGTTTCAGATGGTTCCTCGCCTTTGTCGGGCCACGCGTCCCAAGCCGCAAGCTCCGCTGCACCGCCATTCGCTTCATCGACAATCGCCGCAGTCTCCGAGCTGTCGGCCGGAGCGAACGGGAGCACCACAATGCCAGGCGCGCCACCGATCTCGGCCGGCAGAATCGTCGGACCGAACAGCCAGAGGGCGGTGTCGCTCCGCTCCGGATAGACGCGCTCCACCTGCCCGGAGCGATGCTCGGGGCAAAACACGTAGCCCACATCGGGGTCGGCGACGGTTCCCGGCTGATAGTTCTCTCTCAGCAGCATCTGATCAATCTCTGCGCGCAGTCGCGTCGAGGCCGAAGGCGATAGCCTGTGACGGCTCGCCCGATCGACATAGAAGCGCATCAGCTTCGCGAGTTGCGCCCGCCTCACGACCCGATCGAGCGGTTTGAGCCCAGAGCCGAAAAACCATTCGGTCCATCGCTCGCGCAAGTCACGTGTCTGCGCCACCATATGCGCGAGCATCTCAGGCTGTCTCGCCGTCCTCAGGTGCCTTCGATGTTTGACCTCGACGAACCTGAATTCGAGCGGTCCGCGAAGGGGAGCGCTCACATGGATGAAGTCGGCGCGGCGCGCGGACTCCCCCTCGACTGCTGGCATCCCGACGATAGGTGCGTGGTCGGCGATCTCATCGACCGGAATGAGCACTCCCTGCGCCATGTTGAGCCATGGCCCCTTCTGCTCGCCGCCGGCCACGCAATGGGCATACGTCAGCGCGAGCGCAATCAGCTCGCCCGTGCGTGTCCCGCCGTCGGCTAGCCTTATGGCCAGCCGGCCGCTCAGCGCCTTCAGCTGAGCGACCAGGAATCGACTGTTCCGCTCGCTGCTGCTCAGGCCCATATCTCCGAGCGCCTCGTCGACCAAGTCGCGGACCGCGTCGAGCTTCGACGTGGAGGTGACGAGCTGCATCGCCGTGAGGTCCGTTCGCTCCGGAACGGTGTCGATCACGAAGCGCTCGTAGGCGTCTGGGCTGTCCTGAGGAGAATCGAAGTAGTCCAGCGCAGCATTGCGATCGAGCGTGATCACCCAGTCGCTCTGATCATGCATGAGCTCGATCCGACGACGATCTTCTGCCGACAGGCGCGTCTTGAGCACCGGCCAATCGTCGCTCGTCCCGCCAAGCGATCGGGCGGTCGCGCGAGCCGTGGCTCGATCGATGCGGCGAAGCCGATCGCTCGAGGTGCGGCCTTCGGGGGCCGCCTCGCCAGCAACTTCCGGTGCGGCATATGTCATCCACTCGTGCGTTTCGTCCGGCACAGCGCGCCGCTCCAGCGCGCGCAGAAGTCCCCAGGCGTGCAGCGGCCTGACGTCCGATATCGACGAGGCCGGAACAGTACTGAGGCCCGTGCCGAACAGGTCGAACGCCAAGCTGACATGCGAGGCGCGCATTCGCCTCCAGACCTCGGCATTGTCTATCTCGGGCTCCTCGTGCTTGGCCCATCTAAGGCGCGGCATCAGAACCTCTCCAGGACGCGCCGCGGTCTCGGCGAGCCAGCGGTCCCTCTGATCGACAGGTGGTCCTCCGATGCGCCGTCGCTGCCCCACGGCGGAGAGGAAGTGGCCAGCACCCCCGGAGCTAGGGGCGTGGAAGAGGTCTAGCGTGAAGCACAGTGGCGACTTGGCTTCTTCGTCCTCGTTCAGCCCCGCCGCCTCGAGAGTCTTGCCAAGCGCGCGGGCCACTGTCAGGCCGTCGCCAGCGCGCCAAGCCTGTATAGCCAGCATGTCCGGCCGTTCACCGCTCGCGCCGCCATAGCAGTCGAGATAGTGCCCGAGCTCCCGGGCGATTGCGGCGGCGCTCGCGTGTCCGATCGACGGCGCGGTCACTGTCCCGGCGCCCAGGCATGCCGCGAGCAGCGCTGTCGCCGCCTTCGGCTCGCTCTCGCCATCCACGGTCATCGCAACGGTGTGGAACCCAATGACGTCTGCGAACACGAAGCCCGCCCCTCCATCGCCGGGCAGCGCGAATGGGAAGAACGCCGAGTCGATCGGCCGGACCGACTCCAGGACGTGTCCCGGCGGCAGCTGCTGTTCGAACCTGGAGTGCGCGACTACCTGATCGTAGTGCGCGTGCCAGGCGAAGCGGAGTGGATGAAGAGGTGTGACGAGCAGCCCGACGACCTTCTCCGACTGAGTCCGCACCTCAACCGTTCCGTGCCTTGCGAGGGCCGGATCGCCCGCTTCCAGCGCCTTCTCCCAGGCATTGATGTAATTGTCCGCAGCCTGCCAGCCAGACGCGATCACGATGCCCAATAGGCCCACACTGCCCAGATCCGACGCGAGCTTGCGGCTCGCGTCACGCGCCCGCTCGGTTGCAGCGCTGCGGTCCTCCGGCTCGATCTCGACGAACTGCAGCTCACCGACAGGAGATCCATCGGCGCGGACGGTCTGCGACCAGTAGCCGATCGCCCCGCTGCGCTTCTTCCAGTCCTGCTCCACCGCCCGGAGCAGCGATGGGCGAAACACGCGCGACCCTCGGGTCCCCGTTTCTCCCTTCCACGTGAGGAAGCCCTTCTTGTCCTCGACCGCGCGCTCCGCCGCTCCTGGCCCACCGACTAAGGCGTCGAAGGCAGCGCGTTCACCGACGACGATAGCTCCTTCGACGAGCGTGCGGACCTCCTGCCCGGACGAGCTGGTCAGTTCTTTGACCGTCTCGCCGAACTCCAGAATGAACGGCTCACTTTGAGTAGGCTCGACGGCCTCCTGGCCCATCGCCGCGATTTCCACGACGGCGTCGAACCTCTCAGTCCCTTCTAGGTCCTCGAAGTCGTCCACGGTGATCGAGACTTGCTGGTTCCGATGATCGCGATGATGGACCGATCGCACCGCCAGCACGTCCTCCCCGGCGATCACGGACACCCGATACTCGACGCTCCCTGCGGCCAACTCTTCGGGATCGGTAGTCCAGCGCACGGTCAGTTGCGCACGGTCCTTCGGGGAGGCATTTCGGTCCAGCACCAGTCGCGGCGCGCTATCCTCGCCATCGGGCTTCGTCAGCCCGGACCACTTGAGCACGTTACCCTTCGCGTCGCGCCAGGACGTCAGCCGAAGACGCCGCAGCTCCTCGCTGGCGAAACCAGGCATGATAGCGCCGAGCCAAAGATCCGGGCGCTCCTCGATCCGCCTCGCGGCCTCTTCTGGACTCATTCCAGCGGCGAGACGCAGCGCCTGCTCCAGCGCAGGACCCCGATCCTCCGAGTTCTCCAATTGGAGGCTTCGGACGCGTTCGGCTATCGCGCGGGTATCGCTGACGTAGAGCAGCCGGTCAGCAAGCTCGGCCGACACATCCAGGTCGCTCGTAGACGGATCCTCGTTGCTGGCGATCGGCCAAAGACCGATCCGCGCGAGCGCTCCGCCCATGTTCTCAGCGGCGCTGATGCAGAAGTCGAACCTCGACCACGGCGTGAGCCTCCTGCGGCGGCCAAGGCGCTCGGCGCGCCACATGGCGCCGTCCAGCACGGCCGTGCGCCCAGCAAGCGGCTTTCGCGCGAGCCTCAAGGCCTCGCGGAACAGTTCTGCCTCTCCGATCTCCCTTCCGGCGCTGTAGATGCCATCCAAGCCGGCCCCGGCGCGAAGTGGATCGATTAGAAGCAATACGGCATCCGCCTTGTCCTCGCGCTGCTCCACCGCCTGATCGGCAGTGATGCGGCGGTTCCCGGCGACGTCAATGACCGCGTTCACGGTCCAGCCAGCCACCTCGAACGCATCGCTGTCGGCGAGCGCGTCGACCTGCTCGGAGGTCAGGCATCGCATGAAGGCGACCGCGCCCGGCGTCGGCCGTCCGAGGCGGTTGGCGACGGCCTGGGCGAGATGGGTGACATGACGGGGGCCGATCACGCCGCATTCTCCTGTCCAGCTAGGTCCTGGCTCGCGCGATACCGCCAGCGGATCTTCTTCATGCGCTCTGCGTCGTTCACTCCGACGAGCAGCCCGAGATCCCTCAGTCGCCGCTCAAACATGCGGCGATTGCGCTGAAGAACCTCGCTCGGGACGGCCAGGTTCGGAGGCGCGCGGTCGATGTGGAAACCATATCGCTCACGAAGGATCGTCAGGAACTCCGGATAGGACAGAGGCCGCTCCTTGCGCCCCTTGCCCGTCAGCCTGACATGACGGTGGACCAGATACTCGATTGCCGGGTTTGTAAGGACGAACGACAGCGCATCGCCCCGGCGCCCCTGGCCCTTCCGCCTCGTCTGGTGGAGCATGACCTTCCGCCGCTTTGCCAAGCCGTTAACTTCGTCGATCATCAGAGCGGATGTGAGGAAGTTATTCAGGCGTTCCTTGCCGCTGTTCGACGATTCCGCGAACGCGGCGCTGAGCGCCTCCGCCAGGGCACGCCCGGCATCGCCGTCCGCGGCCTGTTCCCCGAGCAGCGCGCGCAGCTCGAGCTCGTCGGCTTCGTCGGATGCGTCGCGAAGCTTCTGCGCGGTCTTGCGGAAAAAGCGTCGAGCGTCCGACGCCTCCTCATGGCTTCCGTTGAGGAGACTTCCTGTCAGATTCAGCCATTCGGTCGCGTCCGGCGAGGTCGGCGGCAGCTTGCGCCGGTCTAGCTCAGACTCGCTGCGAACATAGTGGTCTAGGAGCCTTGCATGCATCAGCACTGCTGGAAGCCGGTTCAGCGCCTGTCGAAGGAGGAAACCCGATTCCTCCGAGGTGGCGCGAAGGTCCGGGTCGGACCCGCTAGAACAGTCGAAGAATAGAGGTAACGGCGTCACGTCGTCCGCTTCGGGGATCTTGCCCAAGGTGGCCCAGCGGTTCATTATCTCCACCGAGGCGGTGAGAACGCTAGTCAGGCCGATCGCGAGCGCGGACTCCAGCATCTGGAGAAGGGCAGCTCGTGGCACGGAACCCCCGGCAGCGTAGCAGTCGAGGAACACGAGAAGATCGTCCCGGAAGTCTTCCGCGGCCTTAGCGGCAATGGGTCGCTGGTTCGGAATAGGACCGGGGTTATTCCGCCCAACCGCCTTGGATGGCGCACCGCCGCATCCCTGAGCCAGCCGCACGGTGACGAGCTGGTCAAGCGGTAGGTCCGTCGCCTCGTCGAACTCATCTGATCCGAGGTCGCTCTTCGTCCCCGATGTGGACGTCCCCGGCGCCAACGCACGCAAAAGGTCGTTATCCTGGATCCGCGCGCCGACGCGGTAGCGTCCGCGTTCCGCGAAGGGCAGGACTGTCTCCCCTTCTTCCTGATCGCTCAGCAGCGCCGTGATCATCTCCGGCACGCCGCGGAGGTTCGCCGCGCTCACAGGAAGGTCGATCCATGACGCATAGTAGTGGTTCGCGAAGCAGCGCTGGACCTGCTCGCCGTGGGATTCTGAACGCCGCCGGTTCTCGAGAATAGACGTAAGAAGGAAATCGCCTAGGATGGCCCTGCCCGAGGCCATGTTGAAGCCATCGATGGCTGGGTTCTCGATCAGCTTGTCGACTGTGCTCGCGATCGTCGGCGCGCCCGCGTCCTCGCCGCCATAGGTGGCAGCGAACTGTCCCTTGCCGCGCCGACTGCCCCAGCGGAACAGGTATAGCATCATGGGCAGTACGGCGCCGACCGAGAAGTCCTGCGGCGTGAAGGGGAACACCGGGGAGTAGTTGCTGGTCCAAATCTGCGCCGTCATCTGGCTTCCGAGAACCGACTCGATCACCTGCCGCGTACCTTTGGCCATCATTCCGCCCCGCCCGTGAGGAATATCGTCTGTCTGCCCGCGCGGTCGGCAACGCCGAGCTCGCGCACCGCGCCGCTTTCGACTGGATTCCAAGCCTTCAGGCTGCGCTCATCCTCCTGGGCGATACGGCTGGTGAATACTCCGAGATTTGCGAACACGTCGTCCGAGAACGCGTCGAGAATCTGCACGCCGTCGGCGAGATCCATCAGCAGCGAGTAGAGTTCGAGGGGCACGGTCAGCTGCTCCGCACCGCCGTTATCCCGCTCATATCCGAGCACGAGGAAGCGGTGCAGCGTCTCGAGGCCGGCGACCGAATGGAACCGCTCCGCCGCTAGCGTGAAATTCGAAGCCGCCTTCTCGACCCAGAAGGCGGTCTCGGTCGGCGTGCGCGGAAGAACGCGAATCGGCACCCTGTCCGCGTCTCGGTATGACACCTCGGGAAGCGCCTCCAGACGCGAGAGCCCGCTGCATAGCCGTCGCTTGATGCGATCGCGCTCGATCTCCGAAAAAAGCGGAAAATTCCTAAACTCGCTGGCGCGACGGCCGTCCCTTAGCGTGAGCGCGTGATCGTCACCACCGACTGCCTCGACCTGATCCTTCGACCAACTAAGATAGGCCCGGCGCCGAGCGCTCCTGAGCGAAAGCGGACGCCCCACGACATCCCGGAAGCGCGGCGCGCCGTGCGCCGCGTGAGGTGCGCCCTTGCCAACGAGGTATCTATCGACCCGCGCGTGCCCCTCGAGCGCCGGATCTAGGCGAGCCAGCTCACTCAGAAGCTCTCCCTGCCTCGCGCGGGACTGCGGGTTGAAAGCATGATCGGCGGGATCGTGCGGAAGAAGCTCGGGATTCTCGTGAAGATCGTCGCAGCAGTCCAAACCAAACAGGATATAGCTGATTGCGGCCTTGAGCTCCCGAGCGGTGATATGGATCTCGTTGCGCTGATGCACCGTCTGCAGAGCCTCTGTCAGGCGTCGGCGCACCCACACACCCTCCGCCAGCACCGCCGGGTCGGAGCTCGCCCCCATCATGTCGGCGGAACGCCGCATGGAACACCGCGCATTGGCTGAGCAGGTGCGACAAGGCGCCCAGATATCGGGGGCGCGTTCGCCGCCCACCAGCCTAGCGACGAGCTCGTCCACAAAGCGGGTCGAGATCTCCCGTCGCTCGAGATCCAGGCCACCAACGAGCGAGCGGTTATTCAGCTCGACGAGCCGAACGTGCGAGGCGAGGCCCTCGTCCTGCTGGGTCAGGGCCGCCGTGAGCGCCAGCGTAAGCGACCTCTCACCGTGCCGCATCTCAGCCTGTTCAATCCATTCCATGAGCCGGCCATCGTTCACGGCGACGAGATGGACGCTCCCGTTCACTGGCGCCCGATCCATGAACGGCGCGAAAAGCTCGTCCAGCAGTTCGTCGGCCGAGCGCCCCTTCCAGCTGGCAGCGCCGTCCAGGTTGATCATCGCTTTCCGGCCGGCGAGCATCCCAGTCCAGACGCGTTCACTCGACTGCGGCGGAGAGCCTCCGAGTGTCTGGACGAGGCGCTGGAGATAGGCCGTCTTCCCGTCGCCGGCGTTGCCGCACAGGATCACGAGAGAAACGTTCCCGGCTCTGATCTCTTCCGGAAGGATCTCGTCAAGACCGGTCGCGACGTAGGTGTCAAACGCGAACTCGGTATCGAGACCGCGGGTCTCGGCATTCCCGAAGCGCGAACCCGGGTAAGTACTCAGGATGTCTCTGACCCGCGGCACGACGTTGGGCCTGAGTTCGAGCTGGGCGGGCTCGGGCGCGAAGCGCGCCTGCGTCTTCGCCACGTCCACCCGGCGGGGCTTCGCCTCGCGCACGGCCGCTAGCGCGGCGCTCGCGTTGGCGAAGCGTCCCGCTGCCGGTCCGGTTGCTCGGTCAAAGATTGGCACCAGCGTCGGAAACGAGGCCTTCTCATTTTCGGTCCAAGCGAGGCCCGCTCCGCTGGCGGCCAAGGTGGGAGGACGATCCGTTATCGCGTGGAAGAACGACGCAGCAAGACTGTAGATATCGTCTCGCGCCAAGACCTCGGCGCCGTCCTGTCGCTCTGGCGAAGCGTAGATTAGAGTGCCGATTCCGCGCGGGACATGTCCATTGGGCCCCGAGAGGTCGTAGTCGATCAGCATGACGTGGGATTCATCTACAAGGATGTTCGATAGGCTGACGTCCCCATGTACCCAGCCTTGGACGTGCAGCGCCTCAAGCGCCTCGCAGAGCCTCTCGAACCACTCGAGCACCAGCCCTTCGGTGGTGGCGGCTTCGCCAACCTGAGCGATGAAGTCGAGATCGCCCCGCCATGCGTCGAGCGGCGAGCCCTGGCTCCATCGAAGCAGGGCCATTAGGCCGCTGGCCGTCCACTCGCTCGCGCACTCCAGGATGTTCGAGAGCCCAGGATGCAGGGAGAAGGTCCGCATCCGCTGATACGCGGCCAGCGATGTGGGCCCGAACTCCGGATTGAAAGCAGCCTTGCCGACGAAGGTGCCTATCGGGTCCCCCGCGGCATCAACCTGCTCGAGCTTGAAAGTCCGCGCGACGCTCCCCTGACCTAGGACGGCGACGACGCGATACCTGTTGCTATTCCATTCAAAGGTGTGGCCTTCGTCCCAGCGTGAGACCGAGACGGGATCTGAGGACGAGGGCGTCGGCTCCGGCGAAATGTCCATGCCGTCTTCGCCATCGACTTCGATCAGCTCGAGAAGCTCGGCAATTCCCGGACGACGGCTGGGATCGGGATCGCAGCCGAGAAGCAGCGCGGCGCGGATCTCGTGGTCTGCCGGGTCGGCGAAGAGCTCGGCGAGCACGGCGCAGAGGCTATAGAGGTCCGACTTCGGCGTAGCAGCTGCAAGACCGCCGGACACGACCTCCGGCGCGGCGTAGGAGCCGGTCTCGTCGCCCACCTGATCCGGGCTGACTGTCTGGGCAGGCGTGAGCCTGGCCCACCGCCAGCCGGCGAAGAGCGGGCTGTTGTCGGCCCGCACGCGCAGGCTCTCGCCATCAAGCGCGCGGTGGAGCAGCGCTCCGTCCTCCGTGTCGAGGAACTCGGAAAGTGCCAGCAGCGAGCGCTTGGCGAAGTCGAGACGTTCGGCCGAGGTCCAATCGGGGCTGGACGAAAGAACCGAGACTGGGTTCGCTGCGCTATCGCCGACGCTGAAGAAGTACATTTCCCCCGCGTAGTTGGGCACCGCCTGCCAGGTGTCCACCAGGCTTGGAAGGTGAGCGGACTTCTGGAAGCGCTGGAGGACGTCGAACTCCCGCCGTGCCCGACGCTCGGTGAGTACCGCGGCCTGCCCGACCGGAGCCGCGGACAGGTCATAGGTGTGCAAGAGCACGCGGTCCCCCGTCCAGGGATCCCGTGCCGTGAAGATGCGCTGGAAGCGGTCCTGCTCATCGGTGAGTAGTCGCAGCTCGTCGAAGCGGCCCAACCGCTTAAGTCGGTCCGGTTCGCCGAGGTTGTATCGCTCGGCCAGCAGGTCGGCCAACCGCCGCGCGTCCACCGCGCCGGCGGAAGCCGGATTAGAGACTAGGTCGGCAACGTCCTTGAGGCCATAAGCCACGACGCCCATGGGATGACGCGGAAGACGACCGCCCTTCCGAAGGCTCGCCGCCTCCTTCGTGAGTAGAAAGGCCGCAGCGACGAAGCCCGTCCGCGGATCGCCGGACTTTAGACGCCCTGCGATGCGCTTCGACTTGGCGACGATAAGCTCCGCCGCCGGATCTGCCAGGTCGACCCGGCGCAGCGCCGATGTGTCCCAGTGCTTGACCTCGACGACGACGGCTCCGCCGGGACCGATGACCACCACGTCTATCTCGTCGGCCTGCCCGCGCAGGTTGGGATGCGTCAGGTTGGTCAAGACGTAGGCGGTGCCCTCGCCGTCGCGCCGCCTGAGCTCCTGGTAAATCGCGTTGAACGCCTTCAACTCGCTCGCGTTCGCGAACGGCCCGCACGGCACATGAATTACGCGCAAGCCAATCCCCCCCACCTGCGGACCGTCCTCGTCCATCCCCCGGCCAAGCGGCGATCGTCGAGGAACACACCCCAATCCTAAAAACTCGACCGCCGGACGTCGCGGCGAGACAAGAGCCAGATCAACCTTAAGCTGAAGAGAAAGCTTCGGCAATTCGCTCTCTGCCGACGTCAGCGAGTGGACTCATCCAGCGCTCGGCTAGAGCGCGCGAGAAGGCTAACAAATAGGCAATAGTCGGCGATCGACATCACGAATAGATCGAGGCCGCGTGCGGGCCGAGCCGTGAACAGCGCGGTCACTGGAGCGCATAAAATCATCCACGTCGCGTCGGAAATCAACAGATTTATTTGATACATTCCCACGGTACATCAATAAAACTACACCGCGTGACCAATCGGCCCCTGAGTGATGCGTCGATTATTTCAGATAATCTCCACATCAGTCTTATCGCTACAAAATGAACGAACGGCCGGCTTCGGGATAGGTCGCACGGTCGTTTTACGGCGGAGAAGGGGCGCAAAGCGGACGTCCCCCCAGAGGGCACTCGAGGGGCAGCTAACGGTCAGGAGGAGCCGGAAGACCGATCCTGAATCTTGTTGTTTCAGTGGTCCTCCTGCTAAGGCTCATCGAGCTTGACGCCTCGCGCCACGATCTGTAGCGCGCCAGCAGGTAGCGGGCGTTGCAGCGCCTTCGCGTCCTGCCACGGCGCACGCATCCAAAAGTCGATCTCCTCCGCCTCCGTTAGGATCACCGGCATCGCCTTCGGATGGATGCTGGCGACCGGCTCGCTTGGCTCGGTCGTCAGAAAACCGAATAGGCCGATTGTCTCGACGCCCGTCTTCATCTTGCGGACGCAGGCCCATCCAGCCGTCCAGATGCCGGCGAACACGGCCAGCGGGCGTTCCTCCGAGAAGGCGAACCACATGTCCCCGCCGGCGGCCTTGTTGAACTCGCTGAAGCTCGTGAAGGGCACAAGGCAGCGGTTCTCCGGCCCGAGCCAGCGCTGCCAGTGCTTGCTCGCCGTGTTGCGGATGTTGGTCGTGCCAGCATCCGGCTCCAGGCGCAGGAGCTCCTTGAAATCGACCGGCTGTCCCTTGGCCTCCAGTTTCGCCGCCCGCTTCTTCGCCGCTTCCATGAGCGCCAGCTGCGACGACGGCATGCCCCATCGGGCCATGGCAATCTCGCGCACACCGTCGTCGCCTGTCCGGACGATGGGCGCCTCATAGTCTGGGAAGATCCCCGGCTGCGGCGGCAGATTGCCCGCGAGGTTCCGCGTCGCGCGCACCAGATCGATAATCGCCTGGACGTTCGAGGTGTGGCTGTAGAGGTTGCACATGGGCCGAGGCTACGGCACAGCGCCGGGCGCGCAAGCTATTAGACGAGGCGGGTCAGCCCTCAGGTGGTGCCCCAGCCCAAGCCTTGATTTGGTCGTCCAGCTTGGTCCACGACAGCTTGTCGTGGATGAACCAGTTCTCCGATGGCGGGCAGACGTTGGGGTCGTCCAAAGATCCTGCTGTGATCCAGACGGTTCCGGGGGCCGAATCGAATGTGAAAGTCAATGGGCTGCCACAGGTGCCGCAATGCGTGCGTACCGCTTGCTCAGACGATCGATATCGGACCAAGTTCCCGGTCTCGGCATAGAACGACGTTTGATCCACGGCAACGTAGGTAAGAAAAGATGCGCCGCTTTGGCGACGGCACATTCCGCAGTGGCAGTTAACCGAGATCGTAGGCTTCCCTTTCAGGTGGTATCGGAAGGAGCCGCACAAACAACCTCCTTGCATGGGATAGTCCCCTGATGATCTGCCTCATTGCGCCTGGGAAGGGGGCACTTGTACCACATCGCCCGCGCTATGCGGCAACTGAGGAAGAGCGCGGGGCTGCTCACGCCAGTAGCTACAGCCATTGAATGAGCTCAGCCCCTATATCTCGTAGCTTGTTCTCTTTTTGTTCTCATGAAATCCATAGGCGCAGATCAGCGCCGGAGATGACCATGTCGAGCGAGCCCCAGCCCGCCGAGCGAGACCCTTTTGACGTCAGCGAAGCGGAGATAGACGAGGCATTGGCAGCCTGCGAAGGCGACGCGCCAGCGACGATCCGCGCCCTGCTGGTGGGGCAGGCCTACCTCGAGCACGAGATGTCCCGCATCCAGGCCGACGCATCGTCCGGCTTCCGCCGGCGCCGCCATGCTCTTGGTGATTGAGGTGGGCCCCCGATCCAAGCGGCATTGGAGTTCGGCTGACCGAGAGGCATTCATCGAGGCTGTGGGGGCAGTCCGACATCGCATCATTGCCCTGATGAGCACTTGCCCCATCGGATCGCCGGAATACCGCGCGCTTTCGGACCTCATGGAGGCGGTGAACGCGGCGGGCAGATTCCTTGATCTCAAGTGGACCCATCCGGGAGGCAACCAGTTTCAGGAAAAAAGATGAACGACCAGCCTTGGACGTCGCCCGACGCGCCGCCCTGGGGGGGGCAGACGGCTTTTTCGCTCGACGTTCCGCTGAAAATCGAAGCGCAGGCATAGTCGCACATCCATTTCACAAGCCTTGCTAGAGGAACAACTCTGCCCAGGTTCGGTTGGCCAAGTGAGACGGAGCCATCCCTGGCGCTCTCAAACGGCGCGCCAAAAGTCACGTCGGCCTCCCGAGGAGAGAAGCGATGAAGGCTCTGACCTTCCACGGCAAAGGCGACATTCGATGCGAGCAGGTGCCGGACCCTCAAATCCAGCACCCGCGCGACGCCATCATCAAGGTGACGGCCTGCGCCATCTGCGGCTCGGACGTTCACATCTATGATGGCGTTATCCCCTCCATGGAACACGGGGATGTGCTGGGGCACGAGACCATGGGGGAGGTGATGGAGGTCGGCAGCGGCGCGTCGAACCTGAAGGTGGGCGACCGCGTGGTGGTACCCTTCACCATTTCCTGCGGCGAATGCTTCTTCTGCCGGCGCGGTTTCTATTCCGGCTGCGAGAGATCCAATCCAAACCATAAGATGGCCGAGGAAATGTGGGGCTATTCCCCAGCCGGCCTCTTTGGATACTCTCATATGCTTGGCGGATATTCAGGGGGGCAGGCGGAATACCTGCGTGTGCCCTATGCCGATGTCGGCCCTATCAAGGTGCCGGATGGGCTCACCGACGAACAGGTGCTCTTCCTCTCCGACATCTTCCCCACGGGCTATATGGCGGCCGAGTTCTGCGACTTGAAGGGCGGCGAGACCGTGGCCATCTGGGGCTGCGGTCCAGTGGGCCAGATGGCCATCCGCAGCGCCTTCATGCTGGGCGCGGAGCGCGTCATCGCCATCGACACCGTGCCCGAGCGCCTCGCTCTGGCGCGGGCCGGCGGCGCGGAGACGCTCGATTTTCTGGATGAAGACATCTATGCGCGCATCCGCGACATGACCAACGGCCGCGGCGCCGACGCTTGCATCGATGCGGTGGGCACGGAGGCGGATGCCTCATCCTCGCTCTTGGCCCGCATCGATCGCATCAAGGTCGCAACCTTCATGGGCACGGACCGGCCCCATGTGCTGCGGCAGGCGATCCAGTGCTGCCGAAACTTCGGCGTCGTCTCCATCGTCGGCGTCTATGGCGGCTTTCTGGACAAGATCCCCATGGGCTCGGCCATCAATCGCGGCCTCACCTTCCGCATGGCCCAGACCCCGGTCCAGCGCTACCTGCCGATCCTGATGCAGCGCATCCAGAACGGCGACATCGATCCCTCCTTCGTCATCACCCATCGCGCCGGCCTGGAAGATGGGCCGGACCTCTATGCCCAGTTCCGCGACAAGAAGGGCGGCTGCATCAAGGTCGTCCTCAAGCCCTGAAAGGACACCCCATGGCTCAGGCCAATCCCCACACCCACGCTCCCGGTACGCGGGGCCTCGCGGTCGTGACGGGCGCGTCATCCGGCATCGGCTACGAGCTGGCGCTGCTGCTGGCACGGGACGGTTTCGATCTGGTCATCGCCGCAGATCAGCCCGAAATCGAGACCGCTGCCGAAGCGCTGAGCGCCGCGGGAGCAGAGGTTCTCTCCCTCCAGACGGATCTTGCCACGATCGAGGGGGTGGACAAGCTCTGTGCCGAAGTGGAGCGCCTCGGGCGGCCGGTGGAGGCGCTCTGCGCCAATGCGGGCCATGGGCTCGGCAAAGGCTTCCTCGATCAGGATTTCAATGCGGCGCGCCATGTGGTGGACACCAACGTCACAGGTACCATCTATCTCATCCACCGTATCGGCAACGCCATGCGGCGGCAGGGCTCCGGCCGCATCCTCATCACGGGCTCCATCGCGGGCTTCATGCCCGGCAGCTTCCAGGCGGTCTACAACGGCACCAAGGCCTTTATCGACTCCTTCGCCTGGGCGCTGCGCAACGAACTGAAGGACACCGGCATCACCGTCACCTGTCTGATGCCGGGGCCGACCCAGACCGAGTTCTTCGAGCGCGCGGACCTGATGGACACACAGGTGGGGCAGGCCGAGAAGGATGACCCCGCCGACGTCGCGCGCGCCGGCTACGACGCCATGATGTCCGGCAAGGGCGATGTGGTGGCGGGGTGGAAGAACCGCATCGAGAGCGCCATCGCCAATGTCACGCCGGCAGCACTGCTTGCCGAGCAGCATCGCAAGATGGCTGAGCCTGGATCAGGGCACAGTTGAGATTTGCTGCTTTCTGCGCATGGCGACAGGCCATAGGCCGAACGCAGGGCGGCCTATGGGCCGAAGTTGGGCAGGGAAGGCGTATTAGCAACCGGACCCGCCCCCCGTTCCTTTAGCGCAATCCGAATCGGACGGTGATTACCGGAGGTTGGCGATGAACGATCCGCACGAGCAAGCCGCAGACTTGACGTATAAGCGATATATCGCCTGCCTGAACGCCCGCAACTGGAGCGAGCTCAGAGATTTTGTGACGGCCGACGTAGTTCACAACGGGCGGAGTTTGGGGGTGGACGGCTATCAGGAGATGCTAGAGAAAAACTACCGGGATATCCCCGATCTTTATTTCAATGTCGATCAAGTCGTGACGAATGAAAAGCTTGTAGCCTCGCGACTTCGTTTCGATTGTTCGCCGATCGGCGAGTTCCTTGGCATGCCGGTCAACGGACGGCACGTCGTCTTTCATGAGCACGCCTTCTACACGTTGAGGGAGGGCAAAATCGCCGAGGTCTTTTCCGTCATCGATAAGGCGACGATCGAAGCGCAATTGAGGTCCCAGTGAACCGCCCTCAGGTTCTAGCTGCCTTGGGATTTCGCTTTGTGCTGCCGTTCTTGACGGTCGGTCACCGTCAAACGTCGTCTCAGCCGTCGTTGGTCTTCCTGCGCGCGCTTGCTCAGCGGGTCCTTGAGCCAGGCGTAGAAGCCGCTGGGCTGGACACGCAGGCACCGACACATGGCGCGGATCGAAAACAGCAGGCGGTGCTCGGCGATGAACGCGTACTTCACTTTGCATCCTTGGCGAAGTACCCGGCCGCTTTTTTTAGGATGTCGCGCTCCTTCGTCACGCGCTGCAACTCGCGCTTCAGCCGGCGGACCTCTGCGGCCTGATCGTCATCGCGGGCCACGACAGCAGGCTTGCCTTACCGTTTCCTCCACTCGTAGAGCGAGTACTTGCTGATCCCCAGCCGGGCCGCCACCTCCGCAACCGGATAGCCCCGTTCGGTGATCTGAACGACCGCGTCGCGCTTGAAGTCCTCGGTGAAGTTCGTTTTGCCCATAGGGGCCTCCTTGCCTCAAATTTAGGGAAGAAGGCGTCCAGGAATCTAGGGGCGGTTCATATAGACATAAAGCAGCTGTTAGAAACATTGGTGATGGCGCGCAACGAACTTCTCGCGAGGCCTCCTATGACTGAAGAGGAGGCAATGATGAAGCGGACGCATATTGCGACCTCTGATGACCTTGCGGACGATGAGTTCACAACGGCGGGCGTTGGCGATCTGATCGCCCGTCTGTGCGAGTATCGTCCGGGCGCCTGATCCCACGTCCATCTAATGACGACACGGCAGCACTGCAAGCTGACGTATTTCGTTCTGAAAGGCCGCTGAAACATCGGTCCCCGATGATGGTGGACGCTGGTGGACGCGGCGGGAGACGCAGAGATGGATCAGAAACTAACTTTCGACCTGAACACGCTCCCCAAGGGGGGGTGGCTGCGCCTGGAAGAGGCAATGCAGTTCGTGCTTTCTGAGGGCAAGGGGGAGTGGGATGAAAGTGTCGCCGCGTTTCAACTCGCGCTACATGAGGCGGCGAGGGATGGCGCGCTTGTTTTGCATGGCATCCCGAAGCAGTTCGACGAAGATGAATTCGAAGAAGACCCCGCCGCTCGCCAGACGATACCATCCACGTACTTCATGCTGAGCGCAGTGTGCGGCTTCGACTACGAGGATGGCTCCATCCTGCCATTTTCGTTCGAAGCCGACTGCGAGGATAGCTACAATCGGCTCGTTCGTCGCCGCACCCAGCCCATGGCGGGCACGGCCGACGAATGGCGATTCGTCATCGTCGAGCGAAAGGCGTTCGTCGTATTTCTGCGGGATCGCCTTGGCGCGGCAACGACCGAGGGGATGGAAATCGCGCACCGCGTCGTCCTGCCCAGAGTGTCGGAAGCCGAATTGTTGGACATGGTTCGCAGGGCGAACGACTGGCTCGGCGGCACGGCTGGGCACCCGGTTGACGTTCCTCGCTTGCTCACCGCAATCAACCATGCGCTGAAAGGTCGTCGCGCCCACCTGACCCGCAAAACTCTTCGACCGGCTCATGAGAAGGCGTTCCCCGGTCGGAGCGGCAGCGGGCGCCTGCCCAAAGACGAGACAACGGCCCGAGAACTACGCCACCAAAATTGCGCCCGGAAAAGCAGCTTGGCGGAATTGTTGTTTTCGACGCTACAGGACGCCAGAAAGTAATTAGGGACACCTCGAACTCGATGGTGAGCCCGATGAAGCTGAACACTTCTTCCGCCGCGCGTCCCGAACATGGTCCCGTTCCACGCGCCTATTCCGTGAAGGACGCGGCGCAGACGTACGCGATAAGCCGTTCCACGCTGTACGTGCTACTCCGGGATGGAAAGCTTCGCGACCGCAAGGTCGGCGGGCGGCGCGTGATCCTGGCAGCCGACCTCGATGCCCTCATCGGTGTGGAGGGCTGATTATGACCCGCTCATGCAAATACGACGACCGTCGTTGGAACCTGTCGCCCACCGGCGCATCGTGCGCCACATGCCTCCACTTCGCCCCCGATCGCCCCCAGGATGCGTGGCCAGATGGTGACTGTCGCATCGCGCACCCCACGCAGGGCGAGCCCCGCTGGCCCCAAGTCCGGTCCCGGTATGACTGGTGCAGTTGTTGGACGGTCGACCCAACGGCACGGCCCCTGCCGGACTGGACCAACAAAAATCACGGCGAGATCGCGGAAGAGTTCAATCGCGGGCGGTAGCCCACCTCTCGCGCAGAAAGCAGAGGGGCCAGCCCGGCGAAGGTCGGCCTCTTCAAAAATTCAGTGCGGTGCACGATGAATGCGACGGCCATGACAGAAAAATCCCCGCCCGCCAAGGCTCCCGGCTCCCCATCATCGCTCCCGACCTTGGCCGCCGCGCTCCAATACGCTGCGCACGGCTGGCCTGTATTTCCGTGCAACCCCGGGACGAAGGCGCCGCTGACGCCGCATGGCTTCCGCGATGCCAGCACCGACTCGGCCCGCATACGCCAATGGTGGACGCGCTGGCCCGGTGCGATGCTAGGACTGCCCACCGGCGCCGTTTCCGGCGTGGTCGTCATCGACCTCGACGTTGACCCGGCGAAGGGTCTCAACGGCATCAACGAGATTGAGCGCATGGAGGCGATGCACGGCCGGCTGCCGGACGGCCCAGCCGCGACCACGCCGCGCGGCGGCGCCCACCTCCTTTTTCGTCACGATCCCGAGCGCCCTCTGCGTTGCTCCACAGGCCGCATCGCCTCCGGCATCGACGTGCGAGCGGACGGGGGGTTCGTCGTGCTGGCACCGTCCATTAGGACCGATGGCGCGCGATACGAGTGGATCAGCCCACCCTTCGCTGATCTCGATTTCCCCGACCTGCCTGCGTGGCTTCTGGACCTCCTCGACCGCCCGAAGCCCCCTGCCACCACCACGTCTGCTGCCGCTTCGCACCAGCCCCCCGACCTCGATCCGCGCCGCCGCGCCTACGCGGAAAGCGCCCTCGACCGCGAGGCCGAAGCCGTCGCCACCGCACCACAAGGTGGAAGGAATGCCCGCCTCAACGAGGCAGCCCACGCGCTGGGGAATTTCGTCGGGGCAGGCGTCCTCGACGAAGGTGAGGTGATCGAAGCCCTCAGCGCTGCTGCGCGTGAAGCCGGGCTCGTAGGCAGCGAGATCACGAAAACAATCCGCTCCGGCCTCATCGCCGGTGCGCGGAAGGCGCCGCGCTGGCCGGCCGATTGGCAGGAAGAAGCCGCCGAGGCCGAACGACTTCGGTCGCTGAACGCCCCGTTGCTTGCCGGGGTAGATGGGGCGCCCCAGCAGTCCGGCCCCGTTGGCGCCTCATGGTCCCAGCCCGACCTCAGCATCCTCGCCGAGAACCGCCGCGCGCCTCCGAAGTTCGATCCCGAGTGGCTCGGCCCCGCGCTCTCGACCTGGGTGCTGGCCACGGGGAAAGCAACTTCAGCGCCTGCGGATTATGTCGCCGTGGCCCTTCTGACGCTCGCCGGCAGCATGATCGGAAACCAGCGCCGCGCGCTGGTTGGCGCAAAGTGGACGGAGCCGCCAATTCTCTTCAGCGCGCTGGTTGGCTTTCCCAGTGCCGGCAAAAGCCCCGCCTTGGGAGCCGTCATGAGCCTCGCGTCCGAGGAGGAAGCGCGTCTCGCCGCCGTGTACCGCGAGCAGATGACAGAATACGAGAGCCGCAAGGCCGCCTCGGAGGCGGCTAGGGCCGCCCATCGAACCGCGTGTCGTGATGCACTGCGCGGCAACCCCGAGCTCGCCGAGGCCGTGCCGGTTCCGATGCCGGAAGGCCTGGAAGAGCCGACGAAGCCCTTCCTAGGTCGGGTCATGGTGCAGGACGCAACCGTCGAGAAGCTTGCCTACATCGCCGCTGGAAACCCGAAAGGGTTTCTCAGTTTTCATGACGAGCTTGCTGGCCTACTCTCCAGCTTCGGTCGATATTCTGGCAATGGTGGTGCCGATAGAGCGTTCTGGCTTCAGGCGTATAACGGTCGAAACCATGTCGTTGACCGGGTTAAATCTGACGAGCCGATCCGTTTTCCGCATCTCGCAGTCGGAATTCTGGGCGGTATCCAGCCTGATCGGGCTGCCGAGTTGCTGGTCGGTGCCGATGATGGGCTGCCCGCGCGTTTTTTGTGGTGCTGGCCCGATCCAGTGCCGGGCTTTTCGGTGGCGCGGGACGCGATCGACGACACCATCGCGCAGCAAGCGATCAGCCGTCTGGCCCGGCTCGGCATGGCTCCGCAGCCAGCTGGCCAGCCGGACGCGCCCATCCTCGTCCCCTTGGAGGAGGTCGCGATCCAGCGCGTGGAGCGCATCGCGCGGGCGATGAAAGGCCGGGAGGAGGGCGCCTCGCCCCTGATGCGTGGTGCCCTTGGCAAGGTGCGGGGCACCGTGGTCCGTCTTGCCACGATCCTTAGCTATCTCTGGTGGTCGGCATCTTCCCGTGACCCGTTCGACGAGCCTCGCGAGATCGGAGAGGCGGCAGTGGCCACCGCCGCCGAGATGATGCTGCGATATTTCATCCCTCACGCCGAGCGGGTGTTCGGCGATGCCTCGATCCCGGCGGCGGAAACGAATTCTGCGACGCTGGCGCGACACCTGCGGGAAAAAGGGCTCCCCACCTTCAACGCCCGCGCTGTCGGCCGCGAGATGGGTGCTCCTCTCCGGATGGCAGCCGATATGGATGCCGCCTGCGATGAATTGGTCGAGGCCGGGCTGATCCGCCGCATCGACGTCTTAAAGGCGGGGCGCGGACGGAGGCCCAAGGACTTCCAGATCAACCCTATTTTGGCACTGGCATCGAACTCGGGCAAAACGCCGATGTCGAATTAAAACCCATCAACACGCTGACTTATAATGGGAATTTCATTTCGTCGATTTTGGCATTTTGGCCAAGGAAAATAGATAGAAGGAGAGATGTCATGACCCCCAAGCAGGCGACGTTCGTTCGCGAATATCTGACCGACCTCAATGCCACCCAGGCTGCAATCCGCGCTGGATATAGCAAGCGCACTGCGGCGTTCATCGGAGCGGAAAACCTCAAAAAACCCTATGTGGCCGCCGCTGTCGAAGCCGCGATGGCCGAACGGGCCGCTCGAACTGAGATTACGGCTGATCGCGTGCTGAAGGAGCTGGCGAAGCTGGCGTTCTTCGACATCCGAAAGGCGTTCAACTGGGACGGATCACTTAAGCCCCTCGATGAGATGGACGATGAGACGGCCGCGTCGATTGCCGGCCTGGAGGTGAGCGAGCTGTCCGATGCCGATGGCAATGCGGTGGGGCGGGTGAAGAAGATCAAGCTCGCCGACAAGCGCGCGGCTCTGGTCGATATCGGCCGCCACCTCGGGATGTGGAATGACAAGGTGACGCTGCAGGGCGACGCCGACAACCCGCTGGTGCTGCTCGTGCAGCAGCTTCAGGGCGGCGCCATCAAGCCCGTCGATGTTGTGCCTCCGGAAGAACCAGCCGCGGTCCACGGGCCGCACTGACTGCAATCAGTCATTCAGTCGAGATTGAAGGGGCTGCCGAAAGGTGGCCCCTTCTGCGTTTTCGAGCGACGAAGAGCGCCCATTCAGCTCCCCGCCTTCCCTCGGCGCATCGGAGTGATGCTGTTGGCACCATCGCCAATACCCAGGCGAGGGAACGCGGCTCGGATCGTGTCGGCCACGTAGGACGGCGCGAGATGCGCGTAATGCTTCTCGGTGATGCGCGTGTCTGCATGGCCGAGCTGCGCAGCGATCACGCCCATGGGGGTGCCCTGCATGGCGAGCTGACTCGCATGTGTGTGGCGGAGCTGATGGAACGTCACGGCGGGCTCGATCTTCGCGCGGGCCGAGGCCTCCTCCATCGGGCGCTGCTGCTGCGACGCCTTCCATGGGCTCCCCTCCTCCCGTACAAAAATGAGCGCGGAACCCGTCTTGCCGGCGGTGAGGGCGCGGAATAGCTCCTGACCCTCGTCGGTAAGAACGACATGGCGAGGCTTGCCGCCCTTGGCCTCCCGCACCAGAGCTGTGCCACTGTCACCATTGAAGTCCGCCACCCGCATCCGCACCAGCTCCCCATACCGGCACCCCGTCAACAGAGCGCCGCGCACGAGGTTCCGGAAATCCGGAGCGCAGGCATTCACTAGCCGGCGGCATTCATCCGCGCTCAGGAACCGGACAACCGCATCGTCGACTGCCTGGAAGGGCGAGACCTTCTTCCATGCCTCGTCGCTTGTCGCGATCCCCTCGCGATAGGCATGGTTCAAGGCAGCCTTCAGGATGGTAAGCTGCCGGTTTGCGGTGGAGCGCCGCGCCCGGACCGCGTCCGCGTCTGTCACGCTGTGCGCTTTCGTCTTCCGCTTCTGCTCGCCAGCTTTGGTTCTGACCAGTTTCGGCGCTGTCGCGATCTCGTGGTGCCAATCCCGGATTTTTCGGACAGTCAGCCTCCGGACCTCGATATCGCCGAGCCGCGGGACGATCCTCGCCTCGGCCGCTTTCCGATCTGCATAGACGCCTTTCGAGCCCTTTCGCTCACGGAACAGGAAATAGTCCCGCAACGCGTCGGCCACGGTATACGGCGCATCCAGCGCGACCAGGAGACCCGCCTGCTCCCTTGCCTTCCGATCGAACCAGTCCCGCGCCCGGCCCTGCGCCTGCTCAAAGCTGAACACGGTCAGGCCGTCTGCATCCCGGTGGTCATCGGCGGCGCCGAGCGCTTCGTAAGCCTGCGCCCCATCTTCCCCACGGAACCGGGCGATCCACGTGCCGCCCGTCTGTCCCTTCCGGAACCCGACGAAACATCCGTCACTCACCTTGGTCCAATAGGGCTCCCGACGTACCGCGAGCCTCGCTCTGGCAGAGCGGCTGTCGGTCTTCGAACTGCGTGCCACGCGCGCCATGACGGCCCCCTCGAGAACGTACGGAAAATGTACGGAATAAATGTTCCGGGACAACCCCGGACAGCGGTGGACTAAAAATATCATAAAATCAACAGGCGCAATGTCCCGAGATGTCCATAGGCGTACGCTAAAATGGTATATGTCGCTCTCTCACAGCGAAAACAGGGGTTCGAGTCCCCTTGGGAGCGCCATTCTTTTCAATGGCTTAGCGCGAAATCTCCTCTCGATAGACGTTCGGTACGAAAAAGCCCCGGAAAAGCCGTTACCGTCCCGGTGCGTCCGCAGGCGTGCGCGTGGGGGCGAGATGGCCGACGCCGCTGAACCGAAGCCAGCCTCTCCCATGCTCTGATCGTGGCCCAGTTCACCGGTGGTGGATGAGACCTGTCTCTTGAGTTCGGTGCTCGGCCGCGCTTTCAGGAAGATCGCCATGCATGGCTTGCGATCTTCATTCTGCGATTGGGCTGCCGAGGTGGCGAGCTTCCCACGCGCGATCTCCGGGCGGGCCTTGCCCATGTGGTGGGCGGCGCCACCGATCGTGTCTACCGCAGCGGGGATGCGCTTGAGAAGCGTGAGGTGGGGCGCCCCTCGGCTTGCGATACATATCCCCTGCTAGGCCCTTCGGTTGAGATACGTCCCAGATGAGGCACCCCGAGTCAGAAATGACGGCGCTTCGAATCTTTCAAATAGAAATAATTCTGCAGTATCACTGCGATTTTGACAATTTAATCAAATACTAAACGGAATGTAATTTGTTTTATATCTAGGAGTCTCGCCTGCGAGCCACCCAAGAGAGGCATTTACAGCCCCGTTTGATCTGGAATTATCAGAACAGACTCTGCCAAATTTTTCTCGATCTCCATGCTGTCATCCGCCAGCCTTCACAGTACCTTGATGACCTCCACAAGCGCAAAGAGCATCTGGCGAGGGCAAATGGCGAAAGATGACGTCAAGGGAGATGCTCTCGACGCCCCTATTCTGCTGGCGGAATGGGAGATGCCTCTGCATCGTGAGGCGAGCCTGATCGAACGGCTCTCGGAGGTCGATCAGGCCATCGTTCGGATGCATGGGCGGGAGATGCTCCTTTCGGCCGGCGAGCCGCTCTTCCGTCAGGGCGAGCACCACGACGGCATCGTGGTGATCGAGGACGGGCAGATCCGCAGCTTCTATGTGGCGCCCTCGGGACGCGAGATCACGCTGGCCTATTGGTCCAAGGGTCATTTCGTGGGTGGACCCGACGTGTTCGGCGGCGGCACGCATATGTGGGCCGCGACCGCCATGCGGCCGAGCCGGCTGCTGTTCCTGCCCGGCGCGGGCCTGCGACAGCTGGCGCGGCAAGTGCCGGATCTCGCCATCGGCATCATCGATGCGCTCGTGTTCAAGGCCCGCTGCTACTCCGCCTTCGCGCAGATGCTGGGCACGCGGTCCGTCGCGCAGCGGCTCGTGCAACTGCTCCAGCACCTCGCCCAGACCTATGGCGTGAAGGACGAGCGCGGCATCCTTATCGCCGCCGCCTTCACCCATGCCGATCTGGCAGCGCTCATCGGCGCCACACGGCAGTGGGTCACGGTGCAGCTCGGCCGGATGCAGCAGGAGGGCATCCTCACCAACCGGCGCGGCCTCATGGTCATCCTGAAGCCCGAAGCGCTCACCTCGCAGCTGGAACACGCTGAGGGTCGGTGACCGCCTGTTTCAGAAGGATGGCTTCTGTAACCCACGAAGACGCAAGCAACAAATTGCCGTTATATAAAGAATGTCGATTTGATAAATTAATGGCCGCCTGATTGAGCGCGCTCCGGAATTCGGGCGCGAAAATGAGCGGGCGCCGCTCAAAGGCAATTCCTTTGCAATGACGAAACTGCCAGTCTCTTCAAAGCGATAACGCACATCCCGGCAATTGGCATCCCGCTTGCTCAGCTCTGTTGCGCTTTCGAGGATGCCATGACCGTCGCACTGTCTTCCCAGCCCGCCGCAGCCGCCCCGCGCGATGCGGTTCTGTCCTTCATCACCGAAAAGGCGTGGCTCGATCTCGCCTGCGAATTGATCCCGGCCGGTCAGCCGGAGGCGGAAAATCCGCTGGATCCCGATCTGCCCGGCGGCAAGGAAGAGGGCATCGCCCTCCTGCTCGCCGACAAGCTCACAGCGCTCGGCTTCGGAGTGGACCTGAAGGCGCGCACGCCCCACCGGCTCAACGTCGTCGCCGACCTTCCCGGCGCCCAGGAGGGGCCATCCCTCATCCTCAACGATCACCTCGACACCTATCCCGCCGGCGACTGGGCGGCGTGGACCATGACCGGCGGCCACCCCTTCCGGCCCACGCGCCACGGCGACCTGCTCTATGCCCGCGGCACATCCGACACCCGCGGCAACCTCGCCTGCACGCTGCTGGCGGTTGAAGCCATCCGGGCGGCAGGCGTGCGCCTCAAGGGCACGCTGAAGTGCGTCTATACGGCGGACGAGGAGAAGAACGGGCCGGACGGCTCCATCTTCCTGCTCGACGAATGCGGGCTCGAAGCCGACTACACCATCGTCTGCGAGCCCACGGCCTGGACCGCGCCCGATGGCAGCTGGGGCATGGGCATCGCCATCGCTAATTGCGGCAACTTCCTCGTGGAGGTGGAGACAACAGGCATCAAGACCCATCTGTGGCGGCCCGATACCGGCATCAACGCCATCACCAAGATGATGGAGCTGCTGCCGCAGCTCGAAAAGATGAGCTTCGCCCACACCCCTGCCCCGCACGCGGGCGGTACGCCGCCCATGGTCACGGTGCTGCGCATCGCCGGGGGCGTGCCGCGCGAGATGCAATTCACGCCGGACAGCTGCAAGGCCGTGCTGGGCGTGGTGGGCATCCTGCCGGGCATGACGCGGGACAGCGTGATGGCCGATATCAACCGCGTGATCGCCAGCGCGCTTGCCGCCGACCCGACCCTGAAGGCCGAGGCCCGGCCTTTCCCCGGCGCGCTGTTCGTGGACGGCACCGGCGAGCAGGAGGCGGATGCCGAGCCCGTCCGCGCCCTGCGCAAGGCTTACGGCGAGGTCCTTTCGGGCGAGCCGAAGCTCTACCGCAAGAACGCCTTCAACGACACCATCCGCTTCTCCGAGCGCGGCTTCAAGGCGGTCACCTTCGGCCCCGGCGAAGACGGCTGGGCGCCGGTGAACGAGAGCATCCACATCGGCAAGGCGGTCGCGGCGACCCGCATCCTCGCGCTCACCGTCATGGACCTTCTCGGAGTGGAAGAATGAGCGTCGTGGAAACGGCAGGCGAGCCCGCGCAGAGGGCCGTCCGGCCCAGGCTGCTGCCGGCTCGGCTGCGGGCGGCCCTGCCCCGCACACGGCTTCTCACGGCGCTGACCGGCGCCACGCTCTTCGCGCTCTGGTGGCTCGCGGCCCATTATGCGTGGGTGAACCCGCTCTTCCTGCCCTCGCCGAAGGCGGTGTGGGACGCTTTCGTTCGCACCGCGACCGTGGGCTACCAGGGCAGCCTCCTGCACGAGCATCTCATCGCCAGCCTCTACCGGGTGCTGGCGGGATACACTCTCGCATGCCTCGTGGGCATCCCGCTCGGCATCGTCATGGGCCTCAGCCGCGACGTCAAAGCGGTGTTCGATCCGGTGATCGAATTCTACCGGCCCCTGCCGCCGCTCGCGCTCTACACGCTCATCGTCATGTGGCTCGGCATCGGCGATGCCTCCAAGGTCGCCATCCTGTTCCTGGCTGCGCTGCCGCCCCTGACCATCAGCTCCATGCACGCGGCGGCGAGCGTCGATCCGCGCTACGTGAAGGCGGCGAAAAGCCTCGGCGCCAACTCGCGCCAGCTGTTCCGCCACGTCTTCCTGCCCGCCTGCCTGCCCGGCATCTGCACCGGCATGCGCATTTCCCTCGGCTTCACCTACACGGTGCTGGTCGCCGCCGAGATCGTCGCCGCCACCGCCGGCCTCGGCTGGATGATCTGGGACGCGAGCAAGTTCCTGCTCGGCGACATCGTGATCATGGGTCTGTTCGTCCTCGCCTTCACCGGCATGGCGCTCGATTTTCTCATCCGCCTCACCGAGCGCGCCCTCACCCCCTGGCGCTTCCGCTGATCCCCTTCGCCGACTGGAGACTGAGATGACATCGCTTCGACGCACGGCTTCCCTTCTGCTTGCCGCCGCCGCCTTCTCCCTCGGCCTTTCGGCTGGCGCGCAGGCGCAGCAGAAGCCGGAGGGGATCACCATCGGCTATCTCAACCTGGTCAATGCCCAGCTCGTCACCAAGGCGCTGGGCCTGCATGAGAAATCCGGCGTGCCCATCAAGTGGGTCAAATTCGGCTCGGGCGGCGACATGAACCGCGCCGTGGCCGCGAACCAGGTGGATTTCGGCGGCGTCGGCAATCCGCCCTTCACCCTCGGCGCCACCCGCGCTTTGCCCTACAAGGGCATCTTCGTGCTGAACATGCTCGGCCCGGTGGAATCCCTGGCCGTGCGTTCCGACAAGAACATCAAGTCGCTGAAGGACCTCGCCGGCAAGACGGCAGCCGCCCCCTTCGGCTCCACCACCCATTATCTGTTCATCGCGGCGCTGAAAGAGGCGGGGGTGAACCCCACCGACGTGAAGCTCATCGATCTGTCGCCCTCCGATGCCGTCGCCGCCTGGCTGCGCAAGGACATCGACGCGGCATGGATCTGGGAGCCCAACCTCGACAAGATCGTGAAGAACGGCGGCGAGATCTTCCTCACCAGCGGGGAGATGGCGAAGCGCGGCTATCCCACGTGGGACGTGGGCGTGGTGATGAACGACTTCGCCGCCAAGTATCCCGATCAGGTGGTCGCCTACGTGAAGGCGGAATGCGAGGGCATCGACTACTGGCTGAAGCACCCGAAGGAGACGGTGGACATCATCGCCAAGGAATTGTCCCTGCCGCCCGAGGATGCCGAGCGCATGATGAAGGGCACAACCATGGTGCCCTGCCCCGAGCAGATCACGAAGGACTATCTCGGCACGCCCGGCCAGATCGGCCAGTTCGCCGACACCATGCTCGCCACCGCGACCTTCCTGAAGGACCAGGGGCGGCTCCCCTCCGTGATGGACCGGGCCGGCTACGCGGCCTTCATCGATCCGTCCTACCTCGCGAAGGCGCTCGGCAAATGAGCGGCATCCGGGAGGCCATCTCCATGGCCCCGCCCCCTCCCCTGCCCACGCACCTCGCCCCCGCACCGGGGCGAGGCCGGCTGCAGCTGAAAGACCTCTCCATCGCCTATGGCGAGGGCGCCGCGCGGCGGACGGTGGTGGAGCGTTTCGACCTCGACGTGGAGCCGGGCGAATTCGTCTGCGTGCTCGGTCCGTCCGGCTGCGGCAAGTCGACGGTGCTCAATGCGGTGGCGGGCTTCGTGCCCGCCGCGCGCGGGCTGCTGGAAGTGGATGGCGAGACCATCCGCGGCCCCGGCGCGGATCGGGGCATGGTGTTCCAGCAGGCGACGTTGTTCCCCTGGAAGAGTGTGCTGGACAATGTGGCCTTCGGCCCGCTCATGTCCACCGGGAGCACCTCGACGGCGGAGCAGACGGCGCGGACCTTCCTGTCCCTCGTGGGCCTTGCCGCGTTCGAGAAGCACTATCCGTCCGAGCTTTCGGGCGGCATGCAGCAGCGCGTGGGCATCGCTCGCGCGCTCGCCAATTACCCGCGCGTGTTGCTCATGGACGAGCCGTTCGGTGCGCTGGATGCCCAGACACGGGCGATGATGCAGGAAGCGCTCCTGAACATCTGGGCGGAGTTCCGCACCACCGTGTTGTTCATCACCCACGACATCGAGGAAGCCATCTTCCTCGGCGACCGTGTGGTGGTGATGAGCGCCAACCCCGGTCGCATCGTCGCCGACATCCGCGTGGACATTCCGCGCCCGCGCACGCCGGAGGTGCAGTTCTCTGAGGCATTCGTCGCCATCAAGCGGGAATGCTTCGCCCATATCCGGTCGGAGACGCTGAAGGCGTTCGCCCACCAGCAGAGCGGCGCCGCGCCGGTGGGGTGATCCCTCGGCGCGGGAGGGGCAGGGTTACACCTGCCGCTGAAACTGCCGGGCGAGCCCCGAAACGACACCATCCTGCCCGGAGAGCCCGATGAAGCTGAGCGATGAGGGCAGGCCTGCGCGCGCCGGAGCGCCCGGCGCCGCGATGGCGCACAGGTCCATGGGACCGACGAAATAGGTGTAGGTGCCCATCACCCCATTGCGCACCATCGGGTCGGCCAGCATCTCGTCGATGGTGTAGATGGTCGGCACCGTCGGCACCACGAAGGCGGCAAAATCGGCGAGCGCGATTTCGGCCGCGTGCTTAAGCTCACGCATCCGGTACAGCGTCTCGAACGCCTGCTTCGCGGAATAGCCGCGCCCCGGCTCGATGGCGGCGAGCGCGGCCGGGTGAATGGCGTCGCGGTGGGTCGTGATGATCTCCTCGTACTCGACGAGGCGCTCGGCCACCAGCGCGGACTGGAACACCAGCCGCCCCGCCTCCTCGAACGGCGCGAAATCGATCTCCTCCAGCGTGAAGCCGAGCCCGCGCAGGCGGTCGAGATTGGCGGCGAAGGCAGCCTCGGCATCAGCATCGCCGAAGAAGCGCATCTGGTCCCGGCGCGGAATGGCGAGGCGCGCGGACGACGCCGGCACCGGCGCGGTTCCGATGGCGTCCGCATCGCGGCGGCTCCAGGGATCGAGCGGGTCATAGCCGGCGATCAGGCCGAGAATCTCGCTCGCGTCGTCCACATTGGTCGCGAAGATGGGAATGCAATCGAGCAGGCGGCTGTTGTAGACGGCACCGCGCGTGCTCACGAGCCCGAGGGATGGCCTCAGCCCCACGATGCCATTGCAGGCTGCTGGAACGCGTCCCGACCCGCCCGTGTCGCTCCCCAGCGAGAAGGAAACGATGCCGGCCGCCACGGCCACGCCGGAGCCGGAGCTGGACCCGCCGGGGATGAAGGCGGGGTCGAGCGCGTTGCGACACAGGGGCTCGGGGCTGCGCGTGCCGTTCAGGCCCGTCGCAAACTGGTCCAGGGTGTTCTTGCCGATCAGCACGGCCCCGGCCGCCTCCAGGCGGGTAATGGCCAGCGCGCTTTCCCGTGGCGCCATGGCGACCACGGGGCAATTGAGCGTCGTCACCATCCCCGCCACGTGCAGATTGTCCTTCACCGAGAAGGTGAGGCCGAGCAGTGGGAGGACCTCGCCGGCCCGCGCGCGGGCGGCGGCGGCAGCGGCCTTCCGCTCCACCTCGGCACGGGGGACCAAAGCGGTGAAGATGCCATCCCCGGCCGCCGCCTGGGCGCGATCCGCCGCATCAAGCGCCAGCGCCACCGGATCGGCGCCATCGGCGAGAGCGGCACGGGCGGTCGCGAAGCCGCTTCGCGGAGGGCGGACCGTGGGGGCAACCTTGTCAAGCATCGTGGGTCCCTTCGAAGGCCTTCTGGCTCTGCTGTCGGATGAGGTCGAGACACTCCCGGCGAAGCGCCTGGAAGCGGGCCCCCAGCGTGGTCTCGATGGCGCGCGGCCGCGGCAGATCCACGGCGAGGTCGCGGACGATGCGCCCCGGCCCCGCTGACATGACGAGCACCCGGTCCGCCAGCAGCACGGCCTCGTCGATATCGTGCGTGACGAAGAGGATCGTGGTGTCCAGCTGCGCCCACAGCCGAAGCAGGCCCTCCTGCATCACCGTGCGGGTCTGGGCATCCAGCGCGCCGAACGGCTCGTCCATCAACAGGATGTTCGGCCGGTTGGCGAGCGCGCGGGCGATGGCGACGCGCTGCTGCATGCCGCCCGAGAGCGTGTGCGGAAGGGCCTTGGCGGACCGCGAAAGACCGACCATCTCGATCAGCTCGTCGGCGATGGCCCCGGCGTCGGCCCGTGATTTGCCGGCCATGCGCGGGCCATGCGCCACGTTCGCCCGCACCGACTTCCAGGGAAACAGCCGGGGCTGCTGGAACACGACACCGCGATCCGGTCCCGGCCCCGTGACGACCTTCGTGCCCACCACCACCTCGCCCTCATAGGGCGTCTCGAAGCCGGCAACGGCATTGAGGAGGGTGGACTTTCCGCAGCCCGACGGCCCCAGCAGGCAGATGAACTCGCCCCGGCGCACCTGAAAGGACACCCGGTCCACGGCGGGCACGAGTTCGCCACCGTCCCGCTCGAACGCGATGGTGACATCGCGCACGTCGATTTCCACCTCGCCCGCCTCCCTCACCGGGACAGGCACGGGCTTGCGGATCATGGAAATGATGCTCATCGCCACCACACCAGGCGCTGCGCCAGCATCGCGAAGCAGCGATCGGCGATGAAGGAGATCAGGCCCAGCGCCGCGAGGCCGGCGAAGACGAGGCCCGTCTGCATGTTCTGCTGGGCCAGCTGGATACGATAGAAGATGCCGGCGAACGCGCCCGCCAGCTCCGCCGCCACCAGCGTGTAGAAGGAAATGCCCACCGCCGTGCGCAGGCCCACGACGATGAAGGGCAGCGCGCTCAGCAACACCACCTCGCCCACCAGCCGGCGGCGTGGCGTGCCGAGCATCTGGGCGGCGCGCACCAGTCCCTGGTCCACCTTCTGGACGCCGAGATGGGTGGACAGCCAGACGGTGAAGAACACACCCCAGACGATCAGAAAGACCTTCCCGCCCTCCGACAGCCCGAACCACAGGATGACGATGGAGACGAAGGCGATGGGCGGGATGGGCCGCAGCACCTGGAACAGCGGGCCGAGCAGCCCGGAGAAGAAGGCAGAGCGACCGGTGAGCAGGCCGCATCCCACGCCGACGACGGACCCGACGAGATAGCCGGTGGCCACACGCTTCAGGCTCGCCACCGCGTCCTCGACGAACAGGCCGCTCGTGACCCATTCCATCGCCGCGCGTGCAACTTCGGTGGGGGCGGGAAAGAGGATGGGATTGACGATCCTCGCCTGCGCGATCAGTTGCCAGACCATCAGGAAAAGCGGGATGGAGACGAGCCCCACCGCCATGTTGATCCGCTGGCTCAGCCGGGCATTGCGCCGCCGTTTCGCCCCCGCGGCGGGGAGTGCGCCACCCCCGCGAGGGGAGAGCGCCGCCGGGGTGGAGATATCAGCCATGATGCCGGCGCTTCAGTTGAGCTTGTAGGTGACGCGGGCGGCGTCCAGCTTGCGCAGGGGGTCGGGAAAAAGAACCACCGCGAAGTCCGGGACGCCGGTCACGCCGGGCGGATGGTTCTTCGTATCGAGACGCCACTGGGCATGGGCCTTGAGGGCATCGATCTGCTTCGCCCCGATGCCGACCTGATAGACATAGTCGCTCCAGATCGGCTTCAGATCCTCCGGCTTCATGCCCACGGCCTTCGAAACGACCTCGATCGCCTCTTCGGGATGCGCCTTCACCCACGCTTCGGCAGCGATGAGCGCGGCGAGGAATTTGGAGACGATCTGCGGATTGGCCTTCAGATAATCCTGCATCACCACGATGTTGAAGGTCTCGGAATAGACGCCCTTGGTATCGAGCAGCGCGACATCGTCACCGAGCGCCTTCCGGCCGTTGGCGATGTGCGGCTCCCAGGTGTCGTAGGCGTCGATGCTTCCGGCCGCCAGCGCGGGCAGCATCTCCTGGGGCTTCAGATTGACCAGCGTGACATCCTTGCTGGTGAGGCCCGCCTTCTTCAGCAGCTCGGTTGTGTAGACCTCGCTGCCAGTCCCGGCGGTGTAGGCGATCTTCTTGCCCTTGAGATCGGCGAACGACTTAATGGCCGCCTTCTTCGCTGTCAGCGTCTTGATGTCCGAATATTCCATGCCCGCCACGAAGGCGATGGGCTGGCCGGCCATGGCGGCTGCCGTGACCGGCGCTTCTGCCGTGGTGGCGATGTCGGCGCCGCCCCCGATCACCGTGTCGAGAGCCTGCTTGCCACTGGTGAAATTGCTCACCGAGACATCGAGGCCTTCCTTCTCGAACAGGCCCTGCGCCTTGGCGACGATGGTCAGCGCCGAGATGGGGGCGAGGTTCTGTGCGAGGCGGGCCTTCACAAGCTCTGCCGCTCCGGCGCTCGATACGGGGCCCAGGAGAATTGCAGCGGCGATGATGCTGCAGAACTTGAAATGCTGCATGGCCCGGTCTCTTTGCTGCTGTGCACGGATGACCCCATCGAGCGCGTCCTGGCCGCGCTTTAGAAGCAATTAATTGCTGACTGCAGAGGCCTTGGGCGAAGCGCGATGATCTCGTCATAGAGCGCAACGCAGATGCGCCGGCTCATGCACACCACCATGGCCTTGCCGTCGCGGGCGGCGAAGCGGTTTTCCAAGTGCTGCACCAGATCCTCGGCGATCATCTTCAGCCGCTTGCGAGCGCCGACGAGAGCTTCGATGGTTTCCCACTTGCGCTTGATGGCCTCCTGCTCGGTGACGGCCTGATCCTCACTCAGCCCCTCAATCTCGGCGTCGATGCGAGGCTTGGGTCGCACGTCTCGCCGATGCCGGGCGCGAACTTCTGGATCGTGGTGAAGATGACGCCACCGGAGGCGCGTTGCAGCTCGGTTTGCAGTTCCTCGCGGCTGTCCACCCGCACCGGCGCCTGGCGGATCAGGTCGCGGCACAAAGCGAAGGTGTTGAACAGCTGCTCGCCGAGATCGATCGCGATCAGACTTCCCCTACCGCAATGACACTTTCAGCAGCCGCCAGAATGACTTCTTCTCCTGTCAGAGAGTTCGAGCAAGGCCCTCTCGTGCCTCAGCCGGAAGAGGCACGGCGCGCTGCGGCGCCTGCGCTCTCAGGGCCCTATCGCAGGATCTTGCGGATTTCCCCCTGAACGCGAACGAGCGCCGGAAGATAGCGGGCCGACAGCGTTTCCACGTCCCCCGCGAGTGCGGGCAGGCCGAGGTTGAGCGCCGCCACGGCGACGCCCCGCGCATTGAGGAGCGGCACCGCGATGGAGCGCAGGCCGAGTTCAACCTCCTGGTCGATCACGGCATATCCCCGCTCCCGCGCGCCCTTCAGCTCGGCCATAACCGCATCGGGGTCGGTCAGCGTCAGCGGCGTGCGCGCGACCAGCGGCCGCAAACGCAGGCGGCGCAGGGCCTCGGCCTCCGGCAAGGCAGCGAGCAGCACGCGCCCCATCGAGGTGCAATAGGCCGGCAGGCGCGAGCCGGGCATAAGGGCGATGGACATCACCTTGCGCTGCGCCGCGCGCGCGACATAGACGATCTCATCCTCATCGAGGACGGAGACGGATGAACTCTCCCCCAGCTCCTCGGACAGCCGGTCGAGCCAGGGCTGCACCATCTGCGGCAGCGGCATGGCCGCGAGGCACGCGGTGCCGAGCCTGAGCACGCGGGGCGTCAGGGTGAAGAACTTGCCGTCGTAGTCCGCATACCCGAGATGAGCGAGGGTGAGCAGGCAGCGCCGCGCCGTCGCCCGGTCAAGGCCGCTTGCCGCCGACACCTCGGCGATGGACTGGCGTGGGCGCTCGGCGGTGAAGGTCTCGATCACCGAAAGCCCCTTGGCGAGGCCGCCCATGGTGTCGCGCTGGGAAATGCCGGTCACGGCGGCCTCTCGTTTGTGCGATATGTCAACAAACTTCCTATATCGCACAAAACGGATTGAAGTCGAGGGCGGTGTTTTTTATTCGTCGGGTATCGAAAGGGGCGCCGCCCCAGGCGCAACAGGGATGTCCATGGACAAGACGATCGCCACACCCGCGGAGGCGGTGGCCGACATCGGCGACAACGCCACGGTGATGATCGGAGGCTTCGGCGGCTCCGGCGCGCCCATCGAGCTGATCCACGCCCTCATTGACCGCTTCGTGAAGACCGGCTCGCCGCGCAACCTCACGGTGGTCAACAACAATGCCGGAAACGGCCATGTGGGCCTCGCTGCCATGATCGAGGTCGGGATGGTGGGCAAGCTCATCTGCTCCTTCCCCCGTTCGGCGGACCCGCGTGTCTTCACCCAGAAGTATCTCGCCGGGGACATCGCGCTGGAGCTGGTGCCGCAGGGCACGCTCGCCGAGCGCATCCGCGCGGGCGGCGCCGGCATTCCGGCCTTCTACACGCCCACCTCCTACGGCACTGAGTTGGCCAAGGGGAAGCCGACCGCCGAGTTCGACGGCCGCCCCTATGTGCAGGAGCGCTGGCTGAAGGCCGATTTCGCGCTGGTGAAGGCGCATCTCGGCGATCGCCTCGGCAACCTTACCTACAACAAGGCGGCCCGCAATTTCGGCCCGCTCATGTGCACGGCCGCGCGGCACGCCATCGTGCAGGTGTCGCAGTTGGTGCCGCCCGGCACCATCGACCCGGAACACGTCGTCACCCCCGGCATCTTCGTCTCGCGCGTGGTGGAAGTGACCAACCCCGCCCAGGAAGAGCTGCTGAACCGCGCCGGAGCAACCTATCCATGACCGCCAGCGACGATACCAAGCTCTCCAACGCCCAGATCGCCTGGCGCGCGGCGCAGGACATCGCCGACGGGGCCTATGTGAACCTCGGCATCGGCTTTCCCGAGATGGTCGCGCGCTATCAGCCGGCCGGCCGGGAAGTGATCTACCACACCGAGAACGGCATCCTCGACTTCGGCCAGGAGCCGCCCGCGGGCGAGGAAGACTGGGACCTCATCAATGCCGGCAAGAAGGCGGTGACGCTGAAGCCCGGCTCGGCCTTCTTCCACCATGCGGACAGCTTCGCCATGGTGCGCGGCGGGCATCTGGATGTCGCCATTCTCGGCGCCTACCAGGTGGCGCAGAACGGCGACCTCGCCAATTGGAGCGTCGGCGCCAAGGGCGTTCCGGCGGTGGGCGGGGCCATGGACCTCGTGCATGGCGCCAAGCGCGTCGCCGTCATCACCGAGCACGTCACCAAGTCCGGCGAGCCGAAGCTGCTGGACCGCTGCACCCTGCCCCTCACCGGCGTCGGCTGCGTCACGCGGGTCTATACCAGCCTCGCCGTGGTGGACATCGAGGGCGGCCGCTTCGTGCTGCGCGAAAAGCTGCCCACCATCACGCTCGAAAAGCTCCAGTCCCTCACCGGGGCCGAGCTGGTCATCGCCGGCCCCGTGGCCGATCTCGTCGTCCCCGAGCTGTAGGAGCACGCAATGAAGGACGTCTTCATCTGCGACTATGTCCGCACGCCCATCGGCCGCTTCGGCGGCGCGCTCGCCTCGGTGCGGGCGGATGACCTCGGCGCGGTGCCGCTCAAGGCGCTCATGGCGCGCAATCCCGGCGTGGATTTCGGCGCCGTGGACGATGTGATCTTCGGCTGCGCCAACCAGGCGGGCGAGGACAATCGCAACGTCGCACGCATGTCGCTGCTGCTCGCCGGCCTTCCGGTCGGCGTGCCCGGCACCACCATCAACCGCCTGTGCGGCTCGGGCATGGATGCCATCATCGCCGCCGCCCGCGCCATCAAGGCGGGCGAGGCCTCGCTGATGATCGCCGGCGGGGTGGAATCCATGTCCCGCGCCCCGTTCGTCATGCCGAAGGCGGACACGGCCTTCTCCCGCCATGCGGAGATCCACGACACCACCATCGGCTGGCGCTTCGTGAACCCGCTGATGAAGGCGCAGTACGGCGTGGATTCCATGCCGGAGACCGGCGAGAACGTGGCCGAGGACTTCGCCATCAACCGCGCCGATCAGGACGCCTTCGCCTTGCGCTCGCAGGCCAAGGCCGCCGCCGCGCAGGCAAACGGGCGGCTGGCGCGGGAGATCGTTCCCGTGGCCATCCCCCAGCGAAAGGGCGACCCCATCCTCGTGGAGCGCGACGAGCATCCGCGCGCGACCACCATCGAGGCGCTGGCCAAGCTCTCCACCCCGTTCCGCAAGGGCGGCACGGTGACGGCCGGCAATGCCTCGGGCGTCAATGACGGTGCCGCCGCGCTGATCCTCGCCGACGCGGAGACGGCCGCGAAGTACGGCCTCACCCCCATCGCCCGCGTGCTGGGCGGAGCTGCGGCCGGCGTGCCGCCGCGCATCATGGGCATCGGCCCGGCGCCGGCCTCCAAGAAGCTGATGGCGCGCCTCGGCCTCACCCCGGCCGATTTCGACGTGATCGAGCTGAACGAGGCCTTCGCCTCCCAGGGCCTCGCCACCCTGCGCGACCTCGGCATCGCCGACGACGATGCGCGGGTGAACCCCAATGGCGGCGCCATCGCGCTGGGCCATCCCCTCGGCATGTCCGGCGCGCGCATCACCGGCACGGCGGCGCTGGAACTGTCGCTCACCGGCGGGAAGCGCTCGCTCAGCACCATGTGCATCGGCGTCGGCCAGGGCATCGCGGTGGCGCTGGAGCGGGTGTGATCGGCCCTTCCGGTAGGCAACAAAAAGCAGCGGCGAGGGGCAATGCCTCTCGCCGCTGCCGTTTCAGGGGCAGGCCAGCTTCAGGAGCACGTCAGCTTCAGGTCAGCGCAGCCGCTCGGTCCAGGCGGCGAGCGCGGTGAGGAGCTGGCGGATGAAGTCCGCCGTCGCCTCGTCCGTCAGGGCGCCTGAGGCGTCGAACTTGGTCTGGGCGGCGCCGATCATCACTTCCGGCTTGTTCAGCGGGAAGGCGTTGAGGAACACCAGCATCTGCCGCAGCTGATACTGCGCCCGCGCGGTGCCGAGCACGCCCATGCTGGCGCCCATGATGGCCACGGGCTTGTTGTCGAACGGCTGGTTCGGCGGGCGCGAGGCCCAGTCGATGGCATTCTTCAGCACGCCGGGGATGGAGTAATTGTACTCCGGCGTCACGAACAGGATGGCGTCCGCTGCCGTCAGCTGGGCGCGGAAGCGCTCCACCTCAGCGGGATAGCCGGCGAGGCGCACATCGTCATTGTAATGCGGCAGATCGCCGATCTCGGCCACCTCGATGGTCATGCCTTCGGGCGCGAGATCCATGGCCGCCTTGAGGGCCATCGTGTTGTAGGAGCCCTTGCGCAGGCTGCCGGAAATTCCCACCACCCGGATCGGGCGGGCATCGCTGGACATGTGTCGTCTCCTTGAAATGAGATTGGCCGCTCAACCCTGGCGACGCAGGAAGCCGGTGATCGTCACGCGCTCCCAGATGTCCGCCTTCTTGAAGGGATCGGCCGCGTTGAACGCCTCGACGGCGGCGCGGTCCGGCGCCTCGATGAGGAACAGGCTGCCGATCATCGTGGTTCCGTCATCCGCCACCAGCGGGCCGGACATGACGATCTCCACCCCGAACGCCGAGGTGTCGGACAGGAAGGCCTTGTGTGCCTCGTAATGGGCGAGGCGGGTGTCGAGCGCGCCTTGGCGATCGACACCGTGGATGGCGAACAGCATGAGAGAGGCTCCTTCGCGAGCGGGGCGGCACGCGGCCTCAAGCCGGTGTCGCCCCGTCCGGGTGATAACACGCCGTCTTCTCAGAACGGCGTCAGGTGATCAGTTGGTCTTGGTGGGCGCCTTGGTGGCCATGGCGGCGGCGTCCGCCCAGCTCGGGCAGGTGCGGGCCTCCAGCGGCACGTCGTAGGGCTGGTAGTTGGAGGCGTTGACCACGGTCGGCTTCAGCACCACTTCGTTTACGATGGCCTCATTGCGCAGGGAGCGGATGGCCACCATGGTGCCGATGCAGCCCTGTACGAAGCCGTTGTAGTCGCCCGAGGCGAGCAGCTTGCCGGCCTTGATGGCGTCGATCGCCTCCTTGGTGCCATTGATGCCGATGACCTTGGCCTTGCGATTGGCGCCGTCCAGCGCCTCTATGGCGCCGATGGCCATGGCGTCGTTGGCGGCGAGCACGCCGTCGATCTGCGGATGGGACTGCATCAGATTTTCCATCACCTGCAGGCCCTGCAGGCGCTGGTAGTTGGCGGGCTGGCTCGCCAGCAGCTTCACGTCCTTGTTTTCCTTGATGGCGTCATTGAAGCCGCGCACCCGGTCGATGTTGGTGAGCGAGCCCTTCACGCCCTCCAGGATCACCACATTACCCTTGCCGCCCATCTCCTTGAGCAGGTAGCGGCCGGTCTCGAGGCCGAGGCTGTAGTCGTCGGCGCCGACGAAGGCGAGGAACTTGCCGCCGGCCGAGCGGTCGGTGACGTTCACCACCGGGATCTTGGCGTCGTTGATCTGCTCCACGCCCGGCACCATGGCCTTGTAGTCCACCGGCACGAAGACGATCGCGCTGGGCTTCTTCACGATCACGTCCTCGATCTGGCTGAGCTGCTCGGGGATCGAGTCCGGCTTGGTGGGAATGTAGTGCACCACCTTGGCGCCCATGGACTTGGCCGCCACCTCGGCGCCCACGCGCACGGTCTGGAAATAGGGGTTGGTCTGGTTCTTGGTGAAGACCGCGATGGTCTCGTCCGCGGCCAGCGCGCCGGTGGACAGGAGCGCCACCGGCAGCGCCGCGACGATGAGCCTGAAGTTCGACTTCGATTTATTCATGGGGTCTTCCTCCGATTCTTGATATTTGGCGTTTGACTGTTTGGCGTTTGACTTGGATTACGCTTCAGGACCGCTTGCGCCCGACCATGTCGAGCCAGACGGCGAAGATGACGATCACGCCCGTCACCAAAGGCTGCCAGCTGGCGTTCACGGCGAGCAGGTTCATGCCGTTCAGCACCAGCGTAAGGATGAGCGCGCCGACGAAGGTGCCGAACACGCTGCCCACCCCGCCGAAGAGCGATGCGCCGCCGATGAGCACCGCCGCGATGGCCGGCAGCGTCATCGCCTCGCCGATGTCCCCCTCGGCCGAGTTCAGCCGGGCGAGGAAGACGATGGACGCGACGCCCGCCATGGCGCCGGAGAAGGCGTAGACGAGGATCAGGCGGCGATCCACGGGAATGCCCGAGAGCCGTGCCGCCATGGGGTTCGCGCCGATGGCATAGATCTGCTGGCCCCACACGGTGCGCTGGGCGAAGACGGTGCCGGCGATGAGAAAGCCGATCATCAGGTAGACCGGGATCGGGATGCCGAGGAAATAGCCCGAACCGATATGGCGGAAGCCGGGCGGGAAGCCGTGAATGGTCTCGCCGGCCATGTAGTAATAGGTGACGCCGTGCAGCACCCACAGCATGCCGTAGGTGGCGATGAAGGAGGGGATGCGCAGCTTCGCCACCATCAGCCCGTTGCAGATGCCGATGGCGCAGCCGCTGGCCAGCCCGGTGAGCGTGCCCAGCGCCGGCGAGCCGGTGGCCTTGATGACGGTGGCGGCAAGGCAGGCGGACAGCCCGATGTTCGCGCCCACAGAGAGATCGAGCCCCCCGGTGAGGATCACCAGCGTGAGCCCGGAGGCGAGGAAGAACAGGAGGCTCGCCTGCCGCAGGACGTTGAGGATGTTGTTGGTGGTGAAGAAGGCATCCGTCGCGACGCTCAGCGCCACGCACAGGAGGCCCGCCGCCAGCAGCCGGTAGAGGAGCTGCTGCATGTCCTTGGACAGATGGATGCGGGGCGTGCCCGCGGAGACGTCGCCGGCGAGGCTCATGACTTCTTGCTCCGCATGCCGTCGAGGAAGAGGGCGAAGATGACGAGGACGCCGATGCAGGCCACCTGCACCGAGGAAGGCACGGCCATGAGGTTCAACCCATTGCGCAGCACGCCCACGGTGAGCACGCCCATGAGGGTGCCGAAGATCCAGCCGTTGCCCTTCTCGAAGGAGGTGCCGCCCAGCGCCACGGCGGCAATAGCGTCGAACTCCATGCCGATGGCGGCGGTGGGATGGCCGGCATTCATGCGCGCCGTCATCAGGAGGGCCGCGACGCCGGCCATGGCTCCGCCCAGCATGTAGACGGAGATCAGCAGCCGCTTCCACTTGACGCCGGCCAGCGTCAGCGCCTCGCGGTTGCCGCCCAGCGCGCACACATAGGTGCCGAAGCGGGTGTGGTAGAGCAGCACATGGAACAGGGCGTAGAAGCCCGCGCCGATGAGGATGGGGTTGGGAATGCCCGCCACCTCGCCGGAATAGACCAGCCGCACGAAGCGCGGGATGCCCACCACGCTCTGCCCGTCCGAGACGATGAGCGCGAGCCCCTGCGCCGCGCCCAGCGTGCCGAGGGTGGCGACGAAGGGCGGGATGCCCAGCGACGCCACCAGCCAGCCGTTGGCGAGCCCGAAGGCCAGGCCCACGCCGAGCGCCCCGGCGAGACCGAGCATCAGCGACTGGGTGGCCACCACGATCAGCGCCAGCACCAGCGAGGCGAGGGTGAGCACCGCGCCCATGGAGAGGTCCAACCCCTCCGTCATGATGATGAGCGTCATGGGCAGCGCGAGGAGCAGCAGGATCACCGACTGCACCAGGATGTTGGAGAGGTTGCCGGCGGTGAGGAAGCCGGGGCTCGCCACCGCGAACAGCATACTGAGGCCGACGAGCGCCACGGCGACGCCGGGCACGGCGGGGATGCGCGGCCGCGCGGGGGTAGAGGGGGAGAGGGCGTGGTCACTCATCATGCATCCCCATTCGGACGATGTTCTCTTCGGAGAGGTCGGCGCGGCCAAGCTCGCCGACGATGCGCTTGCCGCGCATGACGTAAGCGCGGTCGCAGACATGGACGATCTCCGCCTGCTCGGAAGAGATCATGAGCACCGCCGCCCCTTCGGCCACCAGTTGGTCGATGAGGGCGAAGATCTCTGACTTGGCGCCCACGTCGATGCCCCGGGTGGGTTCGTCGAAGATGAACAGGCGCGTGCCGGCGGCGAGCCACTTGCCGATCACCACCTTCTGCTGGTTGCCGCCGGAGAGGACGGCAACGCTCTGGTTCGGCGAGGGCGTGGCGATACGCAGGCGCTGGATCAGCTCCTGCGCCGAGCGCCGGGCCTTGCCGGGCGAGAACATCATGTTGGGGAAGAGCTTGGGCAGGCCGGCCACGGCGAGGTTGTCGCTGACCGTGCGGATGAGGGCCAGGCCCTCCGCCTTGCGGCTCTCCGGGATGAGGCCCACGCCGGCAAAGGCCGCGGCGTCCGGCCCGCCGGTCCTCGGCTTGCCGAAGATGCGGACCTCGCCCGCCGTCACTGCGTCCGCCCCGAAGATGGCGCGGGCCACCTCCGTGCGGCCGGAGCCGACGAGGCCGCACAGGCCGACGATCTCGCCGGCGCGGACCTTCAGGTCGATGTCGCGGATGCCGTTGGTGGAGGACAGGCCCTTGGTTTCCAGCACCACCTCGCCCGGCTCGGTGGCGAAGCGGCGGGGATAGGACATGTCCACGTTGCGGCCGACCATCATCCGCACCAGTTCGTCCGGCGATGTCTCGCCGGGGAGCGCGCGGCCCACCAGCTTGCCGTCGCGCAGCACGGTGATGCGGTCGCCGAGGGCGAACACCTCGGCCATGCGGTGCGAGATGTAGACGAGGGCGACGCCCTTCGCCTGCAACTGCCGCATCACCTCGAACAGGCGCTCGGTCTCGCGGTCGGAGAGCGCGGCGGTGGGCTCGTCCATGACGAGGATGCGGGCATCCTGCGACAGCGCCTTGCCGATCTCCACCATCTGCTGTTGGGCGACGCCGAGCTGATGCACCTTGGTGCGCGGGTCCACCTCCAGGCCGATCAGATCGAGCACCTTCTGCGCTTCGCGATAGAGGCGGCGGCGGTCCGTCAGGCCGGGGATGCGCGAGGAAAATTCACGGCCGAGAAAGATGTTCTGCGCCACGTCCAGATAGGGAACGAGAGAAAACTCCTGGAAGATCACCGCGATGCCGAAGCGCCGCGCGTCGGCGGGGGAGCGGATCTCCACCTTCTCGCCATTGTGGAAGTATTCGCCGGCATCCGCCTGATAGGCGCCGCACAGCACCTTCATGAGCGAAGACTTGCCGGCGCCGTTCTCGCCGAGGAGCATGTGCACCTCGCCCGGCCACACGGCGAACGAGACGTCATCCAGCGCCTTCACGCCAGGAAAGGTCTTGGAGATGCCCTTCAGCTCCAGAATGGGGGTGCCGGGCACGGCCGGGGGCGCGGCCAACTCGAGGCGAGGCGTCGTTGCCATGACCGCCCTCATGGTGCGTCTCCTTGCTGTCTGTCGCGGGGCCGGAAGATCTTGCCCGGATTGAGGATGCCGTCGGGGTCGAGCGCGCCCTTCACGAGGCGCATGACATCCACCGCATCGCCCAGTTCCAGCGGCAGGAAGTCCATCTTGCCGACACCGACGCCGTGCTCGCCGGTGCAGGTGCCATCCAGCGCGATGGCGCGGCGGGCGAGGCGATCGCAGAAGGCTTTGGCACGGGCCAATTCCTCGGCGCTGGCGGGATCGATCAGCACCAGCAGGTGGAAGTTGCCATCGCCCACATGGCCGACCACCGGGGCGGTGAGGCCCGTCTCTTCGATATCCGCCGCCGTCTCCACCAGGCATTCGGCGAGGCGCGAGATGGGCACGCAGACATCGGTGATCATCGCCTTCGCGCCAGGGCGCAGCGCGAGGCCGGCATAGAGCGTGTTGTCGCGGGCGTGCCAGAGGCGGCTGCGCTCCTCCGGCGTCGTCGCCCACTGGAAGCCTTCGCCGCCGAACTCGGTCGCCAGCGCCTCGGTGGTCTCCGCCTGCTCGGCCACATAGGCCTTGGAGCCGTGGAACTCGAAGAAGAGATGCGGCACCTCGGGCAGGCCGAGCTTGGCGTGCAGGTTCATGCCGCGCATCATCACCGCGTCGAGCAGTTCCACCCGCGCCACCGGCACGCCGGACTGGATGACGGCGATGGCCGTGTCCACCGCCGTCTTGAGGTCGGGGAAGGCACAGACGGCGGAGGAGATGGCCTCCGGTTGCGGATGCAGCTTCAGCGTCACCTGCGTAATGACACCGAGCGTGCCCTCCGCGCCAACGAACAGGCGGGTGAGGTCGTAGCCGGCGGCGGACTTGCGCGCCCTTTGCGCGGTGCGGATGACGCGGCCATCGGCCAGCACCACTTCCAGCGCCAGCACATTGTCCTTCATGGTGCCGTAGCGCACCGCCATGGTGCCCGAGGCCCGCGTGGAGGTCATGCCGCCGATGGAGGCATCGGCGCCGGGATCGATGGGAAAGAACAGGCCCGTGTCGCGCAGTTGCGCGTTCAGCTGCTTGCGGGTGATGCCGGGCTGGACGGTCACGTCCATGTCCTCCGCATTCACCTTCAGCACCGCATTCATCCGCCCCATGTCGAGGCACACGCCGCCGTGCAGCGCCGCCGCATTGCCCTCCAGCGAGGTGCCGGCTCCGAACGCGACGACCGGCACCTTCAGCTCACAGCACAGGCGCACGACGGCCTGCACCTCGGCTGTCGTCTCGGGAAACACCACCACGTCCGGCGGGGTCGCCGCGTGGTAGGCCTCGCTGCGGCCGTGGTCGGCGAGCACGCCGGGCGCGCGGGTTGCCCGGTCGCCGACGATCTCCGCGAGCCGCGCCAGCACGCCATCCATGGGATGCGCTGCGATGGGCATATGGGCAGACATGCGTTCCTCCCTTCGCGCGTCCCGTTGGCCGGGCTTGCTGCGCGTCCGTCCGTCCCTTCACGCCGCCTGCGAAGCCGCGGCGGAGACGGGGTTGAGCTTGAAATCGTAGGTCAGCGCGCACCAGGGCTGATCCATCGTCCGGCCGTCCGGCGCGACACCCGATGCGTGGGCGGCAAACTCGCGGATGAGCGAGTCCTTCACGCCGAACACCGCATCGCTGTCGAGATAGGCGTCGCCGGCGACGAACACATGGGTCACGAGCTTCTCGTGTCCGGGCGCCTCGATCATGAAATGCACATGGGCCGGTCGCCACGGATGGCGGCCCTGCGCCTCCAGCATCTTGCCCACCGGCCCGTCGTGCGGGATGGGATAGGCGGCGGGCTTGATGGACCAGAAGGCGAAGCGGCCCGCATCGTCCGTGCGCAGGCGGGCGCGGGCCACAAGGCCGTTGTCCTCATGCTGCACGTCGTAATAGCCGTCCACGTCCGAGTGCCAGACATCGACGATGGCGTTCACCAGCGGCGTGCCGTCGAGGGTCGCCACCGAGCCGGAGACGAACATGGGCTCGCCCTCGAGGTGCCCGGAAATATCGGTGCCGTTCGCCACCTCCGGCGGCTCTTCCACATAGAAGGGGCCGAGCACGGTGCTCTCGGTGACCGCCGTCTGGTGGTCGTGGTTGATGGCGTCCACCAGCATGGAGACACCGAGCGTGTCCGACAGCAGGATGAACTCCTGCCGCGTGCCGGTGCACATGTGGCCGGTGTCGGTGAGGAAAGCGATGCCCTTTTCCCATTCCGCCTGGGTGGGGCGCACCTCGCGGACGAAATTGTGCAGGTGGCGGACCAGTGCCTCGCTGATCTCGCGGACACGGGCGTCAGGCGCGTTGGCGACGCGCTCCAGCACCGCCTCGGTGATGGAAAACTGGTCGAAATTCCTCATGCGAGCCTCCCGTCATTCTTGTCGAGATCCGGCTCGCCCAGTCCGGCAAGCCATTCGGCAAGGCGGACCGGTGCAATGAAGTCCGCCTCCCCGTCGCCGCGCCCGATGAGCGCGCCGTAGATCTCCCGCGTGAGCGTGGCGAGGGGCATGGCCATCTCGGCGGCGTGGCCGGCCCCGACGATGAGGTCGAGGTCCTTGGCCATCTGCCGGCAGGAGAAAGTGGAATTGAAGTCGCGCGTCTCAAGGCTCTTGGCCTTGTAGTGGACCATGGGCGAGCCCACCGCGCTGTTGGTGAGCACGTCGAGAATGTCCTGCCAGGCGAGGTTGCCCTTGCGCGCAAGTACGATGCTCTCGCCCATCATGGCCGCCGAGACGGCGATCATCAGGTTCACGGAGAGCTTGGCGTAGCGCGCCTCCTCTTGCGTGCCGAGATACTTCTGGGCGCGGGTGAAGTCCTGCGCCACCGGCTCGAACGTGTCGAACGCCGCGCGCGGGCCGGACACGAAGCAGGTGAGGTTGCCGGTGTGGGCAATGGCGGCGTTGCCGGAGACGGGCGCGCGCAGATAGTGGATGCCCGCCCGCTCCGCCGCGGCGCCCAGCTCGGCGGAGATGCCGGGGCTCACCGTCGAGGTCTCCACCAGGATCGCGCCCTTGCGCATGGCGGAGAGCAGCGGCCCGTCCAGCGCCACGGCGCGGAGCGCCTTGTCGTCGGGCAGCGAGGTGAAGACGATATCGCGGCCAGCCGCATCCGCCAGCGTCGCGGCGGGGGTGACGCCGCCGGCGGCGGCCTCGGCGATGCGCTCCTGATCGCGGTCGAACCCGGCGATGTCGCGGCCGGCGCCGGCAAGGCGGGTGGAGATGGGCAGGCCCATCTTGCCGAGCCCGATCCAGCCGAGGGTCAAAGTGTCAGCCATCATCCTCTCCTCACGCCGCCTTTTTGCCGAGGCCGAGCTCATCGACGATGCGCGCGCCCGAGGCGGTAAGCCGGGCGAGCTTCTCGTCGATGCCGGTGGCGAGCAGCGTCCTGTTCTTTTTCATGAAACGACCGGCGATCATCACCGCTTCCACGTCGCCGCGCCCGGCCTGCATCACCACCGTGGCGACGGGATCATGCACCGGCTGGAGGTGCAGCGCGCGGGCGTCGATGAGCACGAGGTCGGCCTGCTTGCCGGGGGCGAGGGAGCCGATGCGATGGTCGAGCCCGAGCATCCGCGCGCCCGCGATGGTGATCCATTCCAGCGCCTGCCGCACGCGAACGGTGGAGGTGGAGGGAATGGCACCGGTCTCGCGGCGGCTGTCCGTATTGTCCAGCACCCGCTGCATGCCCAGCGCGATGCGCGCGACGCCCATCATGTCGCCGGCGAGCACGCTTTCGAGATCCACCCCGAGGGAGGGCGCGGCGCCGCGCTTCAGGAGGCGGCCGGTGACGGGGAAGCCGTGGCCCTGCGTCATCTCGTTTTCCGGCGTCACGGAGAAGGAGGCGCCGAGGTCCACGAGGCGGGAGAAGAGTTCGTCGGAGAGATCGTTGCCGTGGACGACGTTGATGGCCGGGCCGACCAGCCCCTCGGCGATCAGCGTCTCCCAGCCGCCCGGCGTCTTCGCCGCGCCGCCACCCTGATGCATGGAGGCGACGAGGCCGAACTCGCGGGCGAGCCGGAAATCGGCGCGGGCGACCTCCATGGTCGAATAATGCGGGCCCAGGATGGCGAGGCCCAGCGTCAGTAGCCCATCCGTGCCGGCGAACGGACCGCGCATGAGGCGCTCGATCTCGGCGCGCGGGTGCGGCACTTCGGAGAAATGCGGCTCGCCGGGCTTCGGATCGGGCTTGGGGGAGCCGTGGAAGAAGGCGGCGCGGATGCCGCTTTCGGCGAGCGCTTCCACTGCCGCGTCCGTGTGGTCCGGCGTGGGATTATTGTGGCACCAGTCCACCAGGGTGGTGGTTCCGGCATCTATCTGCCCGAGCGCGCCCACCAGCGTCGCAATCCCGATGTCCTCGGGCCGGAAGCGGGTGGCGAGGCCGGCGTGCACCCAGCGGAAATATTCCAGCAGCGTCCAGTCGGCGGCAAGGCTGCGCAGTCCCGTCTGCCAGGTGTGCATGTGGGCATTCACGAAGCCGGGAACGCAGATGCGCCCTGCCCCATCCACCCGCTCCGCGTCCGCCGCCGCAATCTCAGGCCCGATGGCGGCGATGCGGCCATCCTCGATCAGGATGTCGCCCTTCGGCAGATCGCCGATGGCGGGCTCCATCGACAGGATGGTGGCGCCGGATATGAGGGTGCGGGCGCCCATCAGGCCGCCTCCTCCGCTGGCACCGCCGCCACCGGCCGCTCGCCGGAATAGGCGCGGGCGATGAGGTCGCGGATGCCATCGCGCGTCACAGGGCGCGGGTTCCAGTAGGGGTTCTCCACCGCGATGTCGGCGGCGGTCTCGATGCCGTCCGCCGGCATGCCGATGTCCGAGAGCGCGCGCGGCACGCCCAGCGCCCGCACCAGATCGAACAGCCCCTGCGCCGCATCCGGCGCACCGAGCGCGCGGGTGATGGCGGCCATGGCCTCCGGCGCGGCGGGGGCGTTGTAGGCCACCGCATGGGGGAGAACGATGGTGTGCGTCTCCGCGTGCGGCAGATTGAAGGTGCCGCCCAGCGTGTGGCAGAGCTTGTGGTGCAGCGCCATGCCCACCGCACCGAGGCAGCAGCCGCACAGCCACGCGCCGTAAAGCGCCATGGTGCGGGCCTCGATGTTCGCCGGCTCGTGGATGAGGATGGGCAGCGCAGAGGAGAGGGTGCGGATGCCGTCCTCCGCCATCAGCGAGATCACCGGATTGCGATCACGGGCGTAGAGCGCCTCCACCGCATGGGCGATGGCGTTGACGCCGGAGGTGGCGGAGAGGCCGGCCGGCAGGGTCAGCGTAAGGTCCACGTCGTAGATCACGGCTTCCGGCAGCACGTCGAGGGAGCGGATGGTGGTCTTGCGCCCCTCCTGTGTCTCACCGAGGATGGGCGTCATCTCCGAGCCGGCATAGGTGGTGGGGATGACGAGCTGCGGCACGCCGGTACGCAGGGCCAGCGCCTTGCCGAGCCCCGTCGTGGAGCCGCCGCCCAGCGCCACGACGCAATCCGCATCAGCCGCCTTCAGCGCATCGAGCGCCTTGTCCGTCACCTCCACCGGCGTGTGCATGGTGGCGCCGGGGAAGACCCCCGCGCAGTTTTCGCCGATGAGCTTGCCGATGCGCTCACCCTCCCCCGCCTGCTGCGGCGTGGTGAGCACCAGCGCCCGCCGCGCGCCGAGCCGCGCCACCTCGGCGCCGACCTCGGCGACGGCGCCGCGGCCGAAGCGGACGCGGATGGGCAGGGCCTCGTAGGTGAAGGTCTCGATCATGGTTCAGATCCGTTCGCGACGCACCGGAGGCGCGCCCTGAGGTCACTCGCCCGCAAGGAGGGCGCCGCGGGGATGCGGGATCGGGGCGGCAGCGGGATGACGGGTCTCGATGGCGCCGAACGCGGCGTCCTCGACCACATAGTCCACCTGGAAGCGCGCGATGCGCAGGTCCGCCAGTTCCTGGCGCACACGCAGATGCTCGGGATGGGAGGCGTAGGCGGCAAGATCGGCGGCGGTGGCGAATTCGGACACCAGCACCACATCGCAGGCATAATCGACATCGGAAATGTCGAGGCCGATCTCGACGCGGGTCATGCCGGCGACGCGGCCGCGCAGGCCCTCGAATGCGGCCTTGACCTTCTGCCGGGCGGCAGCGCGCTCCTCGCGCGTCTCTCCGCTCACGCGCCACATCACGATGTGGCGGATGGGTCCCATCATTGGCGTTTCCTCGACCTATTGGTCTTTCGTTGGATGTGAGTTTTGACTTGCGCACAGCGGAAATAAACGGGATTTTCCGGAACGGTCTTTTGCGCAAAGTGGAAATATGGATCGCCTGACCCAGATCGAGGTGTTCGTGAAGACCGCCGAGCTGCGCAGCCTCTCGCGGGCGGCGGAGGCATTGGGCATGTCCAACGCGGCGGTGAGCCGGCATCTCGCGGCGCTGGAGGAGCGCCTCGCCGCACGCCTCGTGGAGCGCAACACCCGCCGCCTCTGGCTGACAGAGGCGGGGCAGGAATTCTACCAGCGCAGCGGCACGCTCCTCACCGAACTGGCTGAAGCGGAAGAGGCGGTGAACGAGCACACCCTCGCCCCGCAGGGCCTGCTGCGGGTGACGAGCTCACTCTCCTTCGCCACCATCTATCTCGCGCCCATGCTACCGGAATTCCGCAAGCTCTATCCCAAGCTCAACGTCCATATCGCGGTCGCCAACCGCTACCTCGACTTCATCGAGGCGGGCATCGACGTCGCCATCCGCACCCGCCTGCACGAGCCGGACACCAATATCATCGTGCGCCGCCTCGGCCGGATGCGGCGCGTGCTGGCTGCCTCACCTGCTTATCTGGAAGAGCACGGCCGCCCACGCGAGCCGGCCGACCTCACGCGGCACGACATGCTGGTCTACAATCTTGCGCAGGACCCGTTCTCCCTGCGCCTCACCAAGGGCGACGCGGAGCGCACCGTGCGCATCACCGGCGCGCTGGACTGCAACGACGGGCAGGTGATCCGGCAGGCGGCCCTCTCGGGCCTCGGCATCCTCATCCAGCCGCTCTACATCGTGCAGGACGACCTCGCCTCCGGGCGCCTCGTTGCTGTGATGCAGGATTGGCAATTGCCCACGCTGACCATGAACATCGCCTACCAGAACCGCGAGCGCCTGCCGGCGAAGATCCGCGTGTTCACGGACTACCTCGTCAACTATGTGCGGCAGGTCTCAAGCAGCGGCATCTGGTCGGCCTGACCCGGCGCGTGTTGCCGGGGCCTCGGGTTTCGCCATGATGGGGTGATCCGACACCCCTTGCCTTCCGGGCGGCCCATGCAGCACATCCTCGGTGCCTTTTCAGCCCTCGATCCGCTCATTGCGCTGGGGGTGTTCATCGCCACGGCCGCCACCGACGCCTGCTACGTGGCCTTCACCTCGGCCGTGGTGGCGCGCCGGCGCCTCTCGGCGGCCAACTGGTCGAGCGTCTGGTACATGCTCTCCTCGTTCGCCGTCATCAGCTACACGGAGAACTGGGTCTATGTGGTGTTCGCGGCAGCGGGCTCGTGGGTCGGCGCCTTCCTGTCGCTGACCCTGCTGCATCGCCCCGGCGGGAAGGTGGCGCCTGTCGGCTCCTCCCCGCCGGACTAGCGATTGCGGCCGCGATACTCAGCCGGCCGCGGCGGCGTCGACCTCGCGGAACACCTCCTGCGCGATGCGCGAGGTCTCCAGCGCCACCGGAACACCGCAATAGATCGCGATCTGCAGCACCACCTCGCGGATCTCGTCGCGGGTGACGCCGTTGGTCAGCGCCCCCTTGAGGTGGAGCTTCAGTTCGTGCGGACGGTTCAGCGCCGACAGCATGACGATGTTGAGCATGCTGCGCGTCTTGCGCTCCAGCCCCGGCCGGCCCCAGATCGCGCCCCAGCAATATTCGGTGACCAGTTCCTGCAGGGGGCGGGCGAACTCGTCCACATTGGCCATGGAGCGCTCCACATGGGCGGCGCCCAGCACCGCCTTGCGGATCTCCATGCCCTTGTGCAGCAGGTTGGCGGCTTCGGTCGTTTCGGTCATCTGACTGTTCCTGGATGAATGGGCGTGACGTGAAGGGGTGCAGGTCAGGATTTGGGCTTGCCGACGATGAGGCGCTTCTCGACGAGGGTCACCGCAAGGTCGAGCACCAGCGCGAAGACGGTGAGGACGATGATGCCGGCGAACACGGCATTCACGTCGAACGTCGCCTCCGCCTGGAGGATCAGGTAGCCGACACCCCGGGCCGAGCCGAGATATTCGCCGACCACCGCGCCGACGAAGGCCATGCCCACCGACATGTGCAGGCTGGAGAACACCCAGCTCAATGCAGAAGGGATATAGACCGTGGTGAGGAGCTGGCGCCGGTTCGCGCCCAGCATCCGCGAATTGGCGAGGATGACCGGGTTCACCTCCCGCACGCCCTGGAAGACGTTGAAGAAGACCACGAAGAACACCAGCGTCACCCCCAGCGCCACCTTGGAGCCGATGCCGAGGCCGAACCAGACGATGAAGATGGGGCCGAGGATGACCCGCGGCATGGCGTTGAGCGCCTTGATGTAGGGATCGAACAGGGCTGCCGTGAGCGGCGAGAGGCCAAGCCACAGGCCGATGCCGATGCCCGACGCCACGCCGAGCAGGAAGGCGAGCAGCGTTTCGATCAGCGTGGTCGCGAGGTGGACGAAGATCTCGCCCGTCACGAACCAGCTGACGATCTGCTGGAACACCAGCACCGGATCGCCGAAGAAGAAGACCGGCAGGGCCTTGGATCGCACCAGCGCATACCAGGCGATGATGAGGGCCGCGAACAGCGCCGCCTGGAGCGCGGTGAGGACGATGGGGCCCGGCATCGCGCGCCGGCGGGATCGCCGTTGCGGGCGGGCGGCGGGGCGGCCGGGGGCAGTGCGGCCGGAGGCGCTGGGATCGGCGATCACGGCGTCAGTCCGCAAGTTTGCGCTGATTTCGCTCATAGGCTTTCAGGACCTCTTCCTTCATGGCGTCCCAGATCTGGTGGTAGAGCTCGACGAAGCGCGGCGTCATGCGGATCTCGGCGACGTCGCGCGGCCGCGGCAGGTCGATGAGGAACTCGGCGATGGGGTGCGTGGAGGGGCCGGCGGACAGAATGATGACCCGGTCCGACAGGGAGATCGCCTCTTCCAGGTCATGGGTGATGAACAGCACCGACTTGCGATAGGTGGTCCAGAGCTGGAGCAGCTCGTTCTCCATCAGCACGCGCGTCTGCACGTCCAGTGCGCTGAACGGTTCGTCCATGAGCACGATCTTGGGATCGCGAATGAGTGTCTGGGCCAGCGCGACGCGCTTGCGCATGCCGCCGGACATTTCGTGCGGGAAGCGCTCGCCATGTCCGGAAAGCCCGACACGGGCAAGCCACTCGTTGCCGAGCCGCTCGGCCGCCTTGCGCTCCGTCCCCGCATATTCGAGGCCGGTGATGACGTTTGACAGCGCGGTTCGCCACGGCATCAGCGCGTCCGCCTGGAAGAGATAGCCGGCATCCGCATTGATGCCCTCCAGCGACCGGCCATAGACGCAGATGTCGCCTTCCGAGGGTTCGAGCAGACCCGCGGCAACATTCAGCAGGGTGGACTTGCCGCAGCCGGTAGGACCGACGATGGAAACGAACTCGCCATCCCCCACATGAAGGCTGGCGTCGTTCACCGCCGTATAGGCACCGAAGCGCACTGAGACGTGGTCGAACAGGAGGGCCGGCGGCGGGCCGGCGTGAGCGGAGAGGTCACCGACGGGCGCTGGCATGCGGACGGGGCCGGCTTCCGGTTGAAGGCCGAAGGTCATGAAACGTCTCCCTGAGGGCGCGGGAACTGGGGGGCGCGGGACCGAGAGGCCGGCATCGGCCCCTCGGCGACACGTCAGTGCTTCGCGGCCGGGCCGTATTTCTTCAGCGCACGTTCCACGAGGCTGTTGTCATAGGTGCGCGGGATGTCGAGGCTGGCCGATTTCAGCGCCGGCTCCATCACCGAGATGGTGGCGAGCACGTTCTTCGCCGCCTCCGGCGTCACGATGCCGTCCCATTGGAAGGCGGAAAGGTTCTGCTGCAGCGATTTGCGGTAGAGCGCTTCGTCGGCCTTGTAATATTCGGCCGGAACCGAAGCGATGATGTCGTCGATGCTCGCGGTCTTCAGCCATTGCATGGCCCGGACCAGCGCATTGGACACGGCCTGCGACGTGTTCGGATTGGCCTTGATGAAGTCGGTGCGGGCGTAAAGGCAATCGGCGAGGTAAGGACCCCCGAAGGCGATCTGCGAGCCTTCCGCGTTCCGGCTGTCCACCAGCACCACCACTTCCTTCGCATCGGTGAGCGAGGTGATGGCGGGATCCAGATTGACGATGGCATCAAGCTCGGTGCCAGAGCGGATGGCGGCGACCGCGCTCGGCCCGGTGCCGATGGAGATGAAACTCGCATCCTTCCAGTTGACGCCGGCCCGCTCCAGCAGCTGGGCGACGAAATTCTGCGTGGAGGCGCCCGGCGCCGAGATGCCGATCTTCTTGCCCTTGAGATCCTTGACGCCCTTGATGCTGTCCGCCTTCGTCGCGCGCACGGCGAGCACATTGCCTGGATAGCGACCGAAGACGGTGATGCAGGTGAGATCCTGCCCCTTGGACTGCAGCCGCAGCATGTGCTCGTACGCCCCTTCGCCGATGTCGGCGCCGCCGGCGACCACGGCCTGGAGGGCCGCGGTGCCCGAGCTGAAGGCCGTGGAATCCACCGTAAGGCCTTCGTCCTCGAAGTATTTTTTATTCAGCGCGACGAAGTACGCGATCTTGTTCATCTGGCTGATGGAACCGCCGACCGCGATCGAGATCTTCGGCTTCTCGAGGCCCGCGGCTCCGGCCGCTCCCGGCAGGAGGGCGAGGCCCATCCATCCGGCGGCGATGATGCTTCTGACGATGGACATTGGCTTCCTCCACGGATGCGACATTTGCTTGGCGGCGTCGCGTCGCTTGAGGGGCGCTTGGCGCCCTCTTCATTTTCTGACTTATTGTATGACAATATGGCCAATGAGATGGATGTCAACCATGTCCGACTGACTTTCCGTCATCCGGCCCTCCCGCAGAAAGTCGCCGCTACTTTCCCCTGTTCAGAATCCCGTCCAGCGTCTCGCGGTCGACCTTGATCGCGACGCCGGCGCGCTCTTCCTGCACCAGCATGGCGACGCGGGAATCCCTCTTTCCCCAGCCCCGGTTGCGGGCTTCCGTCATCTCGGCCAGCGTCATCTCGGTGAACCGTGCCGGGACGCCGACCTCCCGCGCGAGGGCCGCGGCCAGCGACACGTCCTTGAACGCAAGATCGAGGGCGAAGGACACCTCGTCGAAGGCCGCCGGCAGGAACTGGTCGGCGAGACGGTCCACCACATTCTGGCGCCCGAGCGATCCTTCCCGGATCGCGGCGAACAGGGTGGCGGGGTCCACACCCGCCTTGACGCCGATGGTGATGACCTCCGCCAGAACCATCTGGATGCCGTAGTTCGCGCTGTTGTGGACCAGCTTCGCCGTGGTGGCCGCGCCGAGCGCGCCGAGAAACATCACCCGGTCGCCCAGCAGCTCGAGATGTGGCCGGCAGGCCTCGAAAGCATCCTCGCTGCCGCTCACCCAGATGGCCAGCCGGCGCGTGCGCGCGCCCTTGGGGCCGCCACTCACCGGCGCGTCCAGCAGGGCGACGCCATGGGCCGCGAGGCGCTCCCCCAGCGCACGCACCGCTGCCGGCGCGCTGGTGGTCATGTCGATGAGCGTCGCGCCGGCCGAGAGCCCCTCGGCGAGGCCGTCGTTGCCGAACACCACCGCCTCGACCTCGGCCGGGCCGGGCAGCATGGTGAAGATCTCGCGGGCCCTCGCCGCGACATCGCGCGACGACGGCACCCACAGAGCACCCAGCGCCTCGAACGGTGCCGCGGCCTCGCGCCGGCGCGTATGGATGACGAGTTCCTGGCCGGCTTCAAGGAGCCGCGTCGCCAGCGGAGCGCCCATGGCGCCGAGGCCGATGAAACCGATGGGCACGGACGTCACCTCCTGTTGCGCGGTGTCAGAGACCGTTGAGGAAGGCGAGAAGCCGCCGGTTCACCTCGTCCGGGGCTTCCAGCGGCGCCATGTGCGAGGCATCGGGAATGATCTCCAGCCGCGCGCCGGGGATGCCGCGCGCGATGACCTCGGATGCCGCGACGGGCGTCGTCGGGTCCTTTTCCCCCACCATCACCAGTGTTGGCTTCGCGATTTCGCCGAGGCGCGGCGCGACGTCGAGGGTCGAGATCATGTCCCACATGGCGGCATGAACGTGAGGATCGGCCGCGCGCAAGGTCTTCGCGACCCGGTCGAGCACGTCGGGCCGCCGCGCCGCGAAGCCGGGCGTGAACCAGCGCTCCAGCGTTGGCGCGACGATCGCCTCCATACCGCCCGCCCGCACCTGCGCCGCACGCCCCCGCACAGCCGCCCGCCCCGCATCGGCAAAGGTGCTGACCGTATCCATGAGGCACAGCGCGCGGACAAGATCGGGGCGCGCGAGCGCCAGCGTCTGGGCGATCATGCCACCAACGGACAGCCCCACCACGCAGGCCGGCCCCACCCCTGCCGTTTCGATGAGCCCGGCGAGATCGGCGGCCGCATCGTCGAACCCCAAGGGCAGGCCGGGCGCGGGCGAAGCGCCGTGGCCGGCAAGGTCGTAGGCGATCACGTCGAAGCTTTCGGCGAGCGCGCCGATCTGCCGGTCCCAATAGGTCAGGTCGAGCGCGACGGCATGGATGAGCACCACCAGCGGGGCGCCACGGCGTCCGGCGCGCACCTGGTGAAGCGCCGGGGTGGCCCCCGAAAGCGGCGGACTTGACGGATCGGCATGGGGCATCACGCAAGCTCCTTCGGCGGCCCACGCTGGGCGTGCGCCATCAATCGCGCGCTCGAGGCGGCTGCACGGGTGTTTTCAACGGAACAGGCGCGGCCACCGCGCCTGAAGGCGAACTACATGCGGGCGAGGCGCGGCTCGCCCGCGGCCGGAGCGGCGGTCCCCTTGTCCCTGGCGGCCGCTTCCTTCGTGCCCCGCTTGCGGACCGGGCGATCGCGCTCGGCCTCCTTGGCGGTGAGCACCGCATCGGCGATGGCGGCGGCGTTCATCACGTGGCGGCGGCAGGCCTGTCCGGCCGCCTCGGGATCGCGCCGGGCGATGGCCTCCATGATGTCGCCGATTTCACCGAGGCTCTTCGCCAGCCGGCCCGGCTGGGAGAGCGTATGGGCGCGCAGCATGGTGACCCGCCAGTGGATCATGCGCAGCATGTCCTCCAGCATCGGATTGTGCGCGCCGGCCGTGAGCGCGGCATAAAAGGCCGTCTTGACCAGCAACAGATCGCTGCCCGGCTTGCCGCGGCTGGCTTTCCTGAAAGCGGCGAAGGCGCTCTCCAGCGCCTTGTGCTCGGCCTCCGTGGCTCGCTCGGCGAAGCAACGCCCGGCCATCTCCTCCAGCGTCGCGCGCAGTTCATAGATCGAGCGCGCGTCCTCGGCGGTGTAGATGGCAACGATGGGACCGCGATGGGGGATGATCTGCAGGATGCCCTCCGCCGCGAGCTGGCTCAGGGCCTCCCGCAGCAGGGTTCGGCTCACCTGGAACATCTCGCAGATTTCGCGCTCCACCAATCGGTCGCCCGGCTGGAAGCGCCCTTCGAGAATGGCGGTGCGCAGGGCCTCGATCACCTGCTTCTTGAGCGATGCCGCCTGGTGCATGGCCGCAAGGCTGGCTGGCGTGGTCATTGCTGGCTTCCTTGGCTCGCGGTCCCGATGGATTCGATGCGCTGTGTCCACTGACGAAATCAGATGACGGGCGGCTCGTCGAGCCGCACGACGATGCCGTCCAGTTCCGGCTTCGGCGGCCGGTAGCGCTTCATCACCAGCGGATCGTGCCCGGGGATGATGTGGTCCGGCGAGGGCGCGGCAGCCTTCAGCCGGTCGAAGCCCTCCAGCATGCATCCCACGTGGAAGGCGGTGACGAACGGACGCTCGGTGTCCATGTTCTCGTAGAAGTGCGTCACGTCCGACGCCAGCACCACCGGTCCGCGGCGGGTATTGACCCGCACGAACTGGAGCCCGGCGGAATGCCCGGGTGCGGGGTGCAGCGTCACGCCCGGCGCGAGTTCCGCACCGCCGTCATAGAAGTTGACGCGACCGGCATAATTGGCGCGGACCATGCCCACCACATCCTCCACCTCGAAGGAATGGCGCAGGCGGCGGTAGCGCATGTAGCGTCCCACCGCAAAGTGCATCTCCGCCTCCTGCAGGTGGAAGGTCGCGGCGGGAAAGAGGTCGAAATTGCCCACGTGGTCGTAGTGCAGGTGGGTGAGAATCACATCCTGCACGGTCGCGGGATCAAGCCCCAACAGCTTCAGCGCCTCGGCCGGGCAGCGCAGGAAATCGCGCTTGCGGCGCGCCGCGACCTCTGCATTGAAGCCCGTATCCACCACGAAGCTGCGCGCTTCGCCGACAATGGCCCAGACGTAATAGTCAAGCGGCATGGACGCATCGTGGGGATCGCCGCCGATGAAATTGTCCGCCCGTTTCGCATCTCGCGTGGCGTAGCGGATGGCGAAGACCTCGTAGGTGGGGATCGCCTGTGCGCTCATGCCGCCTGCCCCTTCGGATGAGACCCGCTCGCGCCGGCGAAGGCGCGGTAGCGCTCCGCATAGTCGCGGATACCCTGTTCCAGCGTGAAGTCCGGCGCCCAGCCGAGCACCGCGCGGGCCGCGGAAATGTCGAGGGAGGCGCGCATGCGCGCATTCACCTCCTCCAGGGGCGACAGCGCGTCACCGATCTCGATATCGGCGCCGGGCACCACCTGCCGGACGATCCGCGCCACCTCTGCGGCCGCCGTCACCTGTCCAGCCGCCACGTTGAAGACGCGCTGGGCACCCTCGGCGGGGGCCGGAACGGCGAGCGCGCGCACGACCGCCCTGGCGCAGTCCGGGACGTAGGTGTAGTCGCGCTTCATCGGCCCGCCGGTCGCGAACCGCACGGGCCGGCCCAGCACCGCACCCTCCACCATGGGTTTGATGAACATGGGCGCGCGCATGCCGAGGCCGTAGACGGCGGTCACGCGCAGCGCCAGCACATCGAGTGCATGGAAGGAGGCATAGGCGAGGCCGATGGCCTCGCAGGCCATCTTGGTGGTGCCGTAATGACCGGCGGGGTTGCCCTGCACCACCGAGAAGACCGGGTCCGTCTCCTTCAGCGGCGAGCCGTCGCCGCCATGGTAGGCGGCGTTGCTGGACAGGTAGACGAGCCTCGCCATGCCGAGCTGCCGTGCCGCCTCGCACACATTCACCATGCCGGTGATGTTGGTGTGGTAGGTCGCCCCCGGCTGGGCGAGGGAGGTCTCCAGCCCCACGATGCCGGCGCTGTGGACGATGGCCTCGATCCGCTCTGTCCGGCACACGTCCATGAGACGCGCAAGGTCCGTAGTCTGGCCCGTGGCATGGACGACGTCGCCCGCCCCCGCGGCAGCGAGCGTGACGAGGGCTTCGGGCCCCGGCGCGGCCATGTCGTAGCTGACCACGCCATGTCCGGCCTTGGCGAGCGCCGCCGCCACATGGCTTCCGAGAAAGCCGGACCCGCCCGTCACCAGCACGCGCATGGGGCTGCCTCCCGAACCGGCCTCAGCCATGGGCCTTCTGCGCCCGCTCGGCGAGCAGGACGCTCATGAGCGAGACCGCGTATTCGCTGCGCTGCGGGTCGGAGAGCCCGGCGGCCTCGCGACCGAATTTGCGCAGCAGGGTGATGGACATGGGGTCCTGGGCGGCGACGAAATCGGCGACACGCAGCGCTTCGGCCAGCGCTGCACCGGGTGGGACCACGGAGGTGACAATGCCGTAACCCTCTGCGTCCGCAGCGGAAATTTCCCGGCTGGACAGGGACAGCTCGAAGCCCCTTTTGTAGGAGACGAAGCGGAACAGGTAGGACAGCACGATCAGCGGCGGCATGCCGTGGGACATTTCCGGCAAGGCGAAGCGGGCATTCTCGGCCGCGACCACATAGTCCGCCTGGGCCGACATGCCGAAGCCCCAGCCGAGCGCAAGGCCTTCCACTGCAAGGATTGTCGGCACCGGCAAGGCGGCGAAGGCGGCATTCACCTTGAGGATGGCGTTGAGGTCTTCCGCGACATCGGATGCCCGAGTCAGGCCCTTCTTGCCGACACGGCCGCCGCAGAAGTTGGCGCCCTGCCCGGCGACCACCAGGGCCCGCATACCGGGTTGATTTGCAAGGGTTTTGGCCGTCTCGGCGAGGTCCAGCAGGGCCTCGGTGTCCAGATGGTTCGGCTCGCCTTGTCCCACCAGCGTCAACACGATGACGCCATTGCCTTTTTCCTCGACGCGAACGGCCATTCCCGGGGCTCCCTGCGCGGCCCTCTGGCGGGCCGCCTTGTTTTTTTCATCGGGAGGGAGTGTGGCACCGCGGCCGAGGAATGTAAACTGATTGTACGACAATAATCTGCACAGACAAACGGACAGCCGGAGCCCCACGCGCGGAGGCGGGGACCGCCCCGAAGGTCCCCGTTCAGCGCGATGCGGACTTCGCGCCGGCGGCACCAAAAGCGTTGGAAAACAACGCCTCGAAGCGCTCCGGAGGCAGCGGCCGGCTCCAGAAATAGCCCTGCCCGAAGGTGCAGCCGTTGGCGACGAGGAAGGCCATCTGCGCGGCCTCCTCGACCCCCTCCGCCAGGATCTCGATGTCGAGCGCTCGGGCCATGGCGATCATGGCCCGGACCAGTTCGCCATCGACCGCGGAGGCGGGCAGGTCGCGCACGAAACTCTGGTCGATCTTCAGCCGGGAGATGGGGAAGCGCTTGAGGTAGGCGAGGGAGGAATAGCCGGTGCCGAAATCGTCGATGGCGATCCTGACACCCAGTTCCGCGATGCGTTTCAGCTTCGATTCAGCACCGGAATCGGCGCCGAAAAGCATGCTTTCGGTGATTTCGAATTCGATGCTGTCAGCCGGCACCCCGGCGGCGGCAAGCGCCGCCTCGGTCTTCGCGCAGATGTCGGTGGCGTTGAGCTGCCCGGCGGAGATGTTCACGGCGACGAACGCGCACGGCAGCCCGGCCATCCGCCAGCGCGCCATCTGGGTGCAGGCGGTCGCCAGCACGAAGTCGCCGAGGGGGACGATGAGGCCGGTTTCCTCGGCCACCGGGATGAAGCGGTCGGGGCCGATCATCTCGCCCTCGGGGGTGATCCAGCGCACCAGCGCCTCGGCGCCGACGATGGTCTGGTCTTCGAGGCGGACGATGGGCTGGTAGTGGACGGTGAATTCGTGCTCCGCCAGCGCCCGGCGCAGGTTCGCCACCAGTTCCACGCGCGCCCGCGCATCACGGGTCAGGGCGTCGGTGTAGAAGGCATAGGTCCGCCCGCCCCGGCTCTTGGCCTGGTAGAGCGCGGAATGGGCGTGCTGGAGCAGGGTCTCGGCGTCGCTCGCGTCCTCGGGGTAGAGGCTGATGCCGATGCTGGCATTGATGAAGAGATTGCTCACGCCCTCGGCCGCGAACGGCTCGCCGAGGGCGTCGATGAGCCGGTCGGCGAAGCGGATGGCCTCCTTCGGCCCCTCGCAACCGTCGATCAGCACCACGAACTCGTCGGCGCCGTAGCGGCCGATGGTGGCATCCTCGGGCACCGCCTTGCGCAGGTGCTGCGCGGCCGCCCGCAGCACCTCGTCGCCGGCGGCGAAGCCGAGGCTGTCGTTGATGGTCTTGAGATGGTCGATGTCGATGTAGAGCACCGCGCACTGGGTGTCCGGGCGGGTCAGCTCGTGCTCGATCAGGGAGAAGATGAGGGTGCGGTTGGGCAGGCCGGTGAGCGGATCGTAGCGCGTCAGGCGGTCCACCTCGAGCTCGGACTTGCGCGCCTGGGTGATGTCGTTGAAGGCGCCCACATAGCTCTCCGGCGCGCCGGTGCGGCCGTAGACCGTGCTGATGACCGTCTGCTGCAGGTAGAGCGTGCCGTCCTTGCGGCGGTTCCAGATCTCGCCGCGCCAGACGCCGTTGTCCTTCAGGGCGGCCCACAGCAGCTGGTAGAACAGCCGGTCGTGCCGCCCGGAGCTGAGGAACCGCATGTTCTGGCCGAGCACCTCGGCCTCCCCGTGGCCGGTGATGGCGACGAAGGCCGGATTGACCGCCGTGATCCGTCCGGCGAGGTCCGTCACCACCAGCCCCTCCTGGGTGTTGGTGAAGACGGCCTCCGCCAGCGTCAGGTGATGCTCCGCCACGATGCGGGCGGTGGCATCGGAGGCCATCAGGATGATGTAGCCCTCGCCTTCCGGCGTGTCACGCGCGATGGACTGGACGCACGACAGCCAGATCTCCTTGCCGGCACGGGTGAGGTGGGGCTGGTCGCTGCGCGCCTCGACGACCGTCCCCGAGGGCAGCGACGAGACGGCCTCGCGGCTGGTGCCGCCGACCGCCCCGGCCCGGATGTTCGGCCGCACGTCGGCATAGCTGCGCCCGAGCAGGTCCGCCCGGCCATAGCCCAGGAGGGCGCAGAGGGTTTCGTTGACCCTGAGGAAACGCCCGTCGAGGTCAAGATGGGCGATGCCCTCGGCGGCCTGTTCGAAGGTCGCCCGGAAGCGCTCCTCCGCCGCATGGAGCGCGGCCTTCTGGTCGGCTTCGGCCAGCGCGACGCGCAGCCTCTGGCGCTGGACGAAAAGCAGCGTCAGCGCGCCTACCACCACGAGGCAGGCGGCGGCGGTGATGGCGGAGAGGAAGGCGACGCCGCGCACGTCGTCCACCACGTCGGCCGTGGCGACGGTCGCGATGAGCACCGCGTTGGCCGCGGGCACCATCGCCGCCGCCACCAGCAGTGGCACGTCGTCCGGCGGGGTGATGACGTCGGCGGCGAGGCCGGCCGCGCCGGCGGCAGCGAGGGGCACCAGGGCGTCGGGCAGCGCCTGCTGGGCCCCGGCGATCATCCATCGCCCGTCGCTACCGGTCTTGGTGGCGAGGAGCACCCGGCCGCTGTCGCCCATCAGGCCGGCGAATTCCTGCAGGCGGCTGAAGCCGGCGCTGCCGTCGGTGACGATGGCGAGGAGGGCCGCCTGCGGCTGCTGCGGCGCTTGCGGCGTCGCATCCAGCATTCCCCGCGCCACGTCCGCATCGATGGACCGGGCCACCGCCTCGGTCATGAATTCGAGCTGCCCCCTGCGCTCGCCGAGCAGCGTGTCGGAGGCCGACCGGAAGACCGCATAGCTGATGAGCCCGACCGGCAGCGTGAGCAGCGCGAGGAGCGCGAACAGCACCCAGCTCCGTAACGCGAGGACCGGCCGGGCCTCGTCCGTGCCCTGGGCGGCAGCATGCAGCGCGAAATAGAGAAGGGCGGTCGTGACCGCGACGAACACGAACCCCTTGAGGGTGGAGAAAACGCCGAAGCCGATGGAGCCCCCGACGCTCTCGATGAAGCGGTCGGAGAAGTAGATCCACAAAAGCGCGCCGACCGCATAGGCGATCGTCACGGACGCGATGTACGAGCGGCGTTTCATCGGCGCGCTTCTTTCCGAAGCCAGCATCCGTCCATAGCACATATCCGGAGCTGAAAGTGCGGCCGGGCTCGGGATTGCGTGTCCGCCCAGCAAAAAAATACGCCCCTGCAAGGGGGTACGGCAAACCATCCGTACGGTCGAGCCCCACGGCGCGTTGGGGCGGACCGGCTCAGGGGATGGGCGCGACCACGTTGTCGAAGCTGATGACGACGTCGGTCTGCTGCTGCTTGGAGGTCATGCGGATCGGCAGGCCGCTGTCCACCGCGATCCACACCCGCTGGGGATCGAACGCGGGGGCTCCCGGCATGGGCGGCGGCGTGTAGTCGTAGGCCACCGCATTCTTGCCCTGCACCGTCTCCGGGCCGACGCGTCGGCAGTCCTTGAGGCTGGAGGCGCCGGGAATGACCTTCTTCTGCATCTCCACGCGCCCGCCCGGTCCAAGCGGCATCTTGGTCCACTTGGCCCCATGCTTGACGTACATGACATCGCCGACGATCACCGCCTCCATCAAGAGCGCGCCGGCCATCGCGGCCACCTGCCGGTAGGCCGGAACCTTGCTGAGCCGATCATAGGCGTCCGCCACGCTTTGGCAGTCATCGGCCCGCGCCGACGAGAGCGGCGCGACGAGACAACCCAGCACCAGGACCGCTGTGGCGGCGCGCATGACGTTTCCTTTCAGATTGGGCGCGCCAGCTTAGGCCTCGCCATGCGGCTACACAATCAACCGTCAGGACGTGGGACACACCTGCCATGTCCCTACCACTGATAGCGCACCCCGCCCCGCGCGTTCGCCGCCGCGTAGCCTTCGCCGAACTTGAGACTGGCGGTGGTGAAGCCATTCCAGCCGTTGCCCTTGGCAAACACGTTGAAGCCGCCGCCGATCTCGCCGAAGGCGCCGTTGAAGTCGTCGGCGACGGTCAGTGGCAGCCCAGGGTTGTAGATGGTCACCGTATTGTCCCCAAGGAACTCGTACCAGAGTCGCGCATTCAGATTGGCCTCGATGCGCAGCGACGCGTTGTCGTAGACCGGCCCGCCCACGCGGGCGCCGAGGCCCACCCTCAGGCTGTCATTGCTGCCGAAGTCCGCCGACGTGCCCGGCATCAGGAACACGTTGTTGATGCGGGTGGAGACGTAGCTCAGCGTGGCGATGGGCTCGAAGAAGCCGGTGGCGCCGAGCTTTGCCCGGTATCCGGTGTCGAGGGTGAAGCCGAGGCTGGTCGCCTGCGCGCTCTGGCCGTAGGCCGCCACCCCGCCGAGGGTGGGCGCGGTGTAGTTCATGGAGAGGATGTCCGCCTTGAACAGGCCGTCCACGAACCAGTTGCGGTTGAGATAGGTGGCATAGGCGCCTACCGTGCCGCCGGAATAGCTGGCGGAGGTCGGCGAGGCATCGAAGCCGAGCTGGGAGGTGACGTAGCCGCCCATCACGCCGAACATCACCGCATCCCTGCCGGACGCGGACAGGTTCGTCTTGCCGAAGTCGGCGCCGGCGATGAAGCCGTAGGTGTCCTGCGCATAGCCCATGTCGTAGGTGTAGGCCCCGCCCGGCACCGTGGCGGTGGCGTTCGAGTCGCGCAGGCCCCAGCTGCCCACGGCCTTGGCCCACACGCCCGGCGTCACGCTCTGCGATCCGGCGCTGGAGGCCTTGCCGACGACGCCCCCATTGCCCCCGTCGAGATAGGTGCGCAGGTCCGCCTGCCGGTCCAGCCAGCCGCCGCTGGTCTCGTACCAGATGCTCTGCGCGCCGGTGACGAGGCGCGGCAGTTCGTAGGCCTCCCGGTCGGGCACGCCGACGAGGTAGGTGTCGTTGCCGCGGGTCACGAGGTCGTAGAAGAACACGCCCTTGTCGATGACGCCGCCGAAGCGCGGATCGTAGCCGGCCGACTGGGAGGAGATGACGAAGCTCGCCTCCTGGGTGCCGTACTTGCCGTAGGAGACGGCATCGGGGTTCACCACCTCCACCACCATCATGCCCTTGGGGTTGTAGCCGCCGGCGCTACCGCTCACGTCGTTGATGACGATGGCCGTCTGCCCCTGCGTCGCCACCGTGCCGGCGGGCAAAAGGTTGCCGTTGGCATCGAGGCCGCCCACCACCAGCTTGTCGGCGGTGGAGCCGGGGCCGCCGAGCCAGGCGTCGATGCCGAGGCGGCTGTTGCCCTGCCCCACGAACACGCCGCTCACATAGGTCACGTCGCGGGCGCCGTTATAGGCGGTCTGGCCGGGCGTCTCGTCGATCATGGTGAGGAGGCCGGCGTCGGTCGAAACGAGGCTGCCGTTGACGAAGGTTTCGAGGCCCGTGAACGTGGTGGTCTCCCCCTGCGCGCCGTTGAGGGCGGTGACGGTGAGGCCGACATTGTTCACCTGGTCGATGCCGCCGCCGAAGCTGTTGGCGCCCACCGTGACCCAGGTGTTGGAGCTTCGATTGTTGAAGGTGTCGTTGCCGTCGGAAAAGCTCACCCGGCCCACCACCGTGCCGTTGTTGGTGACGGTGGTGGAGCCCGCATCGGCGCGGATCGCCACGCGCCCGGCGGCGCTGGCGAGGTCGCCATTGGCCGCGTACGTCCAGGAGCTGACCAGCGAACCCGTGCCGACATCGATGGTGGTGCCGGTGCCGCTCGACACGCGGATCACCGCCTCGTCTTCCGATGCGCCCGAGCCGGACACCACGCTGAAGGCGCCGATGCCCACCGCGACGGTGCCCGTCCCGTCGGCGCGGATGCCGTTGCCCGTGCCCCCCTGCCCCGCATCCGCATAGACGCGCGCGCCGGTGCCGAGGGTGACGACGGTGGCGCCGCCGCCGCCCGCCAGCGTGCGGATGCCGGTGCCGCCGGAGAGGATGCGGACGCCGTCCGCGAGCGTCACCGTCACGTC